>DASYYE010000024.1:0-9991 GCA_035946955.1 Streptosporangiaceae bacterium
TGACCGCGCAGTACATCGGGGGGGCCTTTGAGGCAGCGCACTGACATGACCAGAGACTCCAGGCGCGGGCTTGGCTCCGGAACACGTCCCAGCCGGTCTCGCCCACTGAACCGCCGCGGAGAAACCGTTGGCTCAACCGCAAAGGAAAGCACACATGCATAGCCTCGTTCACTTCCTGGCTGCTGCAGGCAACACAAACAGCGTGATCAGCATAAACATGGGCGCTATCGCCTTCGGGCTTGCGGCCATCGGGCCTGGCATCGGCATCGGGCTGATCTTCGGGCACGGAGTCGAAGCCATGGCCCGGCAGCCGGAAGCGGCGGGAATGATCCGCGCCAACATGTACATCGGGTTCGCGCTGACGGAGGCGCTGGCCCTGATCGGTTTCGTGGTCCCCTACGTCTTCCACTACTCCTCGCTGAAGTAAGAGCACAAGAGCCATGGCCCGCATGACAGAGAAAGGCTGACGGTCATGTTCCTTGCTGCCAACCCGGTGGTCCCGAACTCGAACCCGATCCTCCCCGACCCCGTCGAGCTGATCATCGGCGCGGTCGCGTTCTTCATCGTGCTCGGGGTGCTGTGGAAGGTTCTCCTGCCGCGCATCCAGAAGACCCTGGAGGAGCGCACCGACGCGATCGAAGGCGGACTGAAGCGGGCCGAGGACGCGCAGGAAAAGGCGAACGCGACGCTGGCGGAGTACCAGCAACAGCTCCAGGAAGCCAGGCATGAGGCCGCGCGCCTGCGTCAGCAGGCGCAGGAGGACGGTGCCGCGATCATCGCCGAAATGCGCGAGCAGGCGACCGCGGAGGCCCGGCGGCTGGTCGAGGCGGCCAAGGCTCAGATCGAGGCCGACCGTGCCCAGGCGCTCCAGTCGCTGCGGACCGAGGTGGGTGCCCTGGCGGTCGAGCTGGCCAGCCGCGTGGTCGGCGAGTCGCTGGCGGAAGAGGCCCGGCAGCGCCGGGTGGTCGACCGTTTCCTCGACGAGCTCGAAGCGCAGCCGCAGGCCGCGGGGAGGGGCTGAGACCGTGCAGGGCGCGAGCAGGGCATCGTTCGGTCAGGCCCGGGACTCACTGACTGCGGTCGTGGCGGACCCGGCGGTTGCCACGACCCTGGGTGAGGAACTCTTCGAGGTCACCGGGCTGCTCGACCGCGAAGTCGGCCTGCGCCGGGCGCTGACCGACCCGACCAGCCCGCAGGGCGCCAGGTCCGGCCTGGTCCGTGGCCTGCTGGGGGGCAGGGTCTCACATGCCACCCTTGACCTGCTCGTGGACCTGGTCACCGCACGCTGGTCGGTCCCAGGCGACCTCCCCGACGCGACCGAGCGGCTGGCGGTGCTGGCCACCGTCGCCTCGGCGCGGGAGGGAGACGAGATCGACGACGTGGAGGACGAGCTCTTCCGGTTCGGCCGCATCGTAGCCGCCAACCCGGAACTCCACGCCGCCCTGTCCAGCCCGCTCGCGCCCGATGACGCGAAGCGGTCACTGGTGCGGACCCTGCTGGGGGACAAGGTGTCCGCGGTGTCGCTGCGCCTGCTCAGCCAGGCCGTGGCCGGCACGCGCGGGCGCAGCCTGGACGCCACGCTGACCGAGTACATGCGCCTTGCCGCCTCCTGGCGGGAGCGCCTGATCGCGGAGGTGCGGGTCGCTACCGCGCTCACCGATACCCAGCGCCAGCGCCTGGCCGCCGCGCTCTCCCAGCTCTACGGACATGGCGTCCAGATCAACGTCGTGCTCGACCCACACGTGGTGGGTGGCATGTCGATCCAGATCGGGGACGAGTTCATCGACGGCAGCCTGAGCAACCGGCTGGCCACCCTGCGACGTCGGCTGGCGGCATGAGCACGGCCAGCCACACCCACACCCTGACGAGAGAGACAGAAGGACCATGGCGGAGCTGACAATCCGGCCCGACGAGATCCGTGACGCGCTGGCGAGTTTCGTCCAGTCTTATGAGCCCGAAGGCGCTTCCCGCCAGGAGGTCGGCACGGTCTCCGAGTGTGGCGACGGCATCGCCCGGGTCGAGGGCCTGCCCTCGGCCATGGCCAACGAACTGCTGGAGTTCGAAGGCGGGATTCGCGGGCTCGCGCTCAACCTGGACGTGCGCGAGATCGGCGTGGTGATCCTGGGCGACTTCAGCAAGATCGAAGAGGGCCAGCAGGTGCGCCGCACCGGCGAGGTGCTGTCCGTGCCCGTGGGCGACGGCTTCCTCGGCCGCGTGGTGGACCCGCTGGGGATCCCGCTGGATGGCAAGGGCGAGATCGAGGGCACGGTCCTGCGGGCACTGGAGCTGCAGGCCCCCACGGTGGTGCAGCGCCAGAAGGTGAGCGAGCCGCTCCAGACCGGCATCAAGGCGATCGACGCCATGACCCCGATCGGCCGCGGCCAGCGTGAGCTGATCATCGGCGACCGGCAGACCGGCAAGTCCGCGATCGCACTCGACACCATCATCAACCAGCGGCAGAACTGGGAGTCCGGCGACCCGGCCAAGCAGGTCAAGTGCATCTACGTCGCGGTCGGCCAGAAGGGCTCCACCATCGCCCAGGTGCGCCAGGCGCTCGAAGACCACGGCGCCATGGAGTACACCACGATCGTGGCCGCGCCCGCCTCCGACCCGGCCGGCTTCAAGTACGTCGCCCCCTACACCGGCTCAGCCATCGGCCAGCACTGGATGTACGCGGGCCAGCACGTGCTCATCGTGTTCGACGACCTGTCCAAGCAGGCCGAGGCATACCGGGCGATCTCACTGCTGCTGCGCAGGCCACCTGGCCGTGAGGCCTACCCAGGCGACGTCTTCTACCTCCACTCACGGCTGCTGGAGCGCTGCGCCAAGCTCTCCAATGACATGGGCAACGGGTCGCTGACCGGGTTGCCGGTCATCGAGACCAAGGCCAACGACATCTCCGCCTACATCCCGACCAACGTCATCTCCATCACCGACGGCCAGATCTTCCTGGAGACCGACCTGTTCAACTCCGGGGTCCGGCCAGCCATCAACGTCGGGCGCTCGGTCTCCCGAGTGGGCGGCGACGCCCAGGTGAAGGCCATGAGGAAGGTCTCGGGCGGCCTCAAGCTCGGGCTGTCGCAGTACCGCGACCTGGAGGCGTTCGCGGCGTTCGCCTCCGACCTCGACGCGGTCTCGCGTGCCCAGCTCGACCGGGGGGCGCGACTGGTGGAGATGCTCAAGCAGCCGCAGTACGCGCCTGTCCCGGTGGAGCGCCAGGTGGCGATGATCTGGGCGGGAAGCAACGGTTACCTCGACGATGTGCCGGTCGAGGACGTCGGCCGGTTCGAGGAGGAATTCCTCGACGCCATCGCCCGCCGCCACGCGGGTATCTACGAGGCGATCCGCGAGACCGGCCAGCTCTCTGACGACACCGTCACCGCGCTCAAGGACGCGGTGGGGGACTTCCGTCGCGGCTTCGAGCTCGGCAGTGGGCAGATGCTGGTCGCTGACGAGCAGGTCGAGCCGCTGGCGCCAGAAGAGGACGAGCAGGAACAGCTCAAGCGCTACAGCACCAAGCCGGCGAGCTGAGCGCGCGGGCCAGGACAGACAGAGCACAGGGCGAGCGAGGACAGGAACAGTCAGGACATGGGAGCACAACTGCGAGCGGTGCGGCAGCGGATCCGCTCCATCCAGTCCACTGCCAAGATCACCCGCGCCCAGGAGCTGATCGCGGCCTCCCGGATCATCCGCGCCCAGCAGCGGGTCCGTGACGCCACGCCCTACGCGCGGGAACTCACACACGCCGTGGAGGCGGTGGTCAGCCGTTCGCCCCAGATCGACCACCCGCTCGTCCGTGAGGCACCGGACCGGAAACGGGCAGCCATCCTCGTCCTCACCAGTGACCGTGGCTTCGCTGGCGGCTACAACGCCAACGTGCTGCGGGAGGCCCAGCGACTGCGGGCCATGCTGGACGAGAGCGGCCTCGCCACGGCCACGTACGTGACCGGCGCCAAGGGGATCGGCTGGCACCGCTTCCGTGACATGGACCGGGCCGGGGAGTGGCAGGGATTCTCCGACACCCCCTCGCAGGCCAACGCGGCCGAGGTCACCGAGGCCCTGCTCACAGCCTTCAACCAGGACACGGCCGAGGGCGGGGTGGACGAGATCCACATCGTGTACACCGAGTTCGTGTCCATGCTCACGCAGCGGCCCGCGGTCCACCGCATCCTGCCGCTGGAGATCACTGACGTCGAGGGAGAGCCAGCCAGCGGCCCGATCCCGGTCTATGAGTTCGAGCCGTCGGCGCAGGTGGTTTTGGATGCCCTTCTTCCTTGGTATGTGGAGAACAGGGTCTATCACGCGTTGCTGGAGGCCGCGGCCGCTGAGATCGCGGCCCGGCGGCGCGCGATGAAGTCGGCGACCGACAACGCCAAGGACCTGCTCAACAAGTTCACCATTGAGGCGAACAAAGCACGCCAAGCCGAGATCACCCAGGAAATCAGCGAGATCGTCGGCGGCGCCAACGCGCTGGCCGAGTCGATCGCAGGGAGTGAGTGAGAACCACCATGACCGCAACCGTAGAGAACGCCACCACCGGGGGCGGCCAGGGCAGCGCCGACAGCGGCGGCCAGACCGGCCAGGTAGCCCGGATCATCGGTCCCGTCGTGGACGTGGAGTTCACCACCGAGCAGATGCCCGAGATCTACAACGCGCTGCACGTGGACGTCACGATGGGCGACGAGACCAAGACCCTGACCCTGGAGGTCGCCCAGCACATCGGGGAGAACCGGGTGCGGGCGATCTCCATGCAGCCCACCGACGGCCTGGTGCGGGGCGCGGTCGTCACCGACACCGGCGGCCCGATCTCGGTCCCTGTGGGAGACGTGACCAAAGGGCACGTGTTCAACGTCCTAGGCCAGACCCTGGACGTCCCGACCGCCTCGCTGGACGTCAAGGAGCGCTGGTCGATCCACCGTGACCCGCCACCGTTCGACCAGCTCGAGCCACGCACCGAGATCCTCGAGACCGGAATCAAGGTGCTCGACCTGCTCACCCCGTACGTCAAGGGCGGCAAGATCGGCCTGTTCGGCGGCGCCGGCGTCGGCAAGACGGTGCTCATCCAGGAGATGATCACCCGGGTCGCCAAGAACTTCGGTGGTGTGTCGGTGTTCGCCGGGGTGGGGGAGCGCACCCGTGAGGGCAATGACCTCTTCATCGAGATGACCGAGTCCAAGGTCATCAAGGACACCGCCCTGGTGTTCGGCCAGATGGACGAGCCGCCCGGCACCCGGCTGCGGGTCGGCCTCGCCGCGCTGACGATGGCGGAGTACTTCCGCGACGTGCAGGGCCAGGACGTGCTGCTGTTCATCGACAACATCTTCCGTTTCACGCAGGCGGGCTCGGAGGTCTCCACGCTGCTCGGCCGGATGCCCTCCGCAGTGGGCTACCAGCCGACCTTGGCGGACGAGATGGGCCAGCTCCAGGAGCGGATCACCTCCACCCGCGGGCACGCGATCACCTCGATGCAGGCGATCTACGTCCCGGCCGACGACTACACCGACCCGGCGCCCGCCACCACGTTCGCGCACCTGGACGCCACCACCGCACTGGACAGGGCGATCACCGAGAAGGGGATCTACCCAGCGGTGGACCCGCTCGCGTCCACCTCCCGGATCCTGGACGCCGCCTACATCGGCCAGGAGCACTACGACGTCGCCCGCGAGGTGCTGCGGATCCTGCAGCGTTACAAGGAGCTGCAGGACATCATCGCGATCCTCGGCATCGACGAGCTGTCCGAAGAGGACCAGGTCACGGTCAAGCGGGCCCGGCGGATCGAGCGCTTCCTGTCCCACCCGATGTTCGTGGCCGAGCAGTTCACTGGCCAGCCGGGCGTGTTCGTGCCGCTGACCGAGACGGTCGCGTCGTTCAAGGCACTGACCGAGGGCAAGTACGACCACATCCCGGAGCAGGCGTTCTACATGTGCGGCGGGATCGAGGACGTGGAGCGCAAGGCCGCGGAACTGGAGCGCCAGTGACGCTACGCGTAGAGCTGGTTGCTCCGGACCGTGTGGTCTGGTCGGGCCACGCGCGGATGGTGATCGCCAAGACCCTGGACGGGGATGTGGGCGTCCTGACCAACCATCCGCCGGTCATCGGCATCCTGGCGGAAGGCAGCGTGGTCCGGGTGCTGGACGTCGAGGGCTCACCGCCTGACGGCCCCAGCGAGGTCGTGGCCGCGGTCAGCAGTGGCTTCCTGTCGGTCGCTGACGACCGGGTATCGATCCTGGCCCGCCAGGCTCAGCTCGGCACTCAGGTGGACACCGCCGCGGTGCAGGCCAGCCTCGAAGCGGCCGAGTCGGCGCTCGCGGGGGACCAGCCCGAAGCCAAGTACTCGCGAGCCCTGTTGCGGGCCGCAGGCGAGCAACGGTCCTGACCAAGGACGCGGGCGGCCGGGCCGGAGATGGACACAGTCCTCGCGCTCGGTGCGGCCTGGGTCTTGGCTGGCTCCCTGGTCGCGGGCCTGACGGCCTTGACGTGCCTGGTCCTCAGGCGCAAAGTCCTGGACCGGCGCGGGGGCACCGTGGAGTGTGGCGTGCGGCGGCCTGGCGGTGTGTGGCGCCTCGGAGTGGCCGCCTACGGCCCTGCCGAACTGCGCTGGTACGCGGGTCTCGGTGTGCTGCTCCGCGCGGACGAGGTACTGGCTCGCCGCACCCTGTCGGTGACGTCACAGCGGCCTGCTGACGCGGGGGAGGCCGCCCGGCTGGGACGCGAGATGGTGGTAGTGACCTGCCGGGACGGGCACGGCCCTGACATGGTCGAACTGGCCCTGCGGTCCGCCGCGCTGACGGGCTTCCTGGCCTGGCTGGAGTCTGCCCCGCCTGGCTCCCACCTGCTCCCTCACTAGCGTCGCTCCTGCGTTCGCTCCGCTCACTTCTCGCTCCGCAGTCCAGGTGCTGCCGCGCCCCTCCGGCTCGCCCTGCTGGTTCTCGCTCGCCTCCGGGGCGCTTTGAGGCGCTGTCTTCCCTCCTCGCTCCTGCGCTCGCTGCGCTCGCTCCTCGCTCGTCAGTCCAGACAGCGCCGCGCCCTCCGGCTCGCTCGCGGGTGGTCATGTCTTGTGAGCGACCGCGGACTGGCGGGCTGGCGTCGAATCTGGGTCAGTTCGGGGACGGGTTCCTCAGTACCCGTTGACGCTGCGGGGCTACTGGGAGTACGTTTTGTCGCAGTTAGTTAGGAGCCTTTCCTTACTAATTGAGAGGAGAAGGCATGAGGTTCAGCAGTGCCAGGTTCGGGGTGCCCGCCGTGGTCGCGGCCGGCGCATCCGTGGCCCTGGCGGTTGGGCTGCTCCTGCCGGCTGCGGCGAGTGCCAAGTCAGCGCCTGCTCCGAAGAAGGTCACGGACTGGGTCACGCTGTACGGCTTCGTCGACAACTCACCTCCCGGCCGGGCCATCGCGCATCCGGGCTGCCCGAACGGCGGCCACCAGTTGGCGGGCGGTGTCGGCACCTTCGCCAACCCGGTCAGCTTCGCGCAGGTGGGTGCCAACGGGCCCTGGTGCCAGGTCATCTACATCCCCTACCTGAAGAAGTACTTCATCCACGAGGACCAGTGCGGCGGAAACTGTGGCGGCCAGCCGAACAACCACGTGGACGTGTGGGCAGGCGGCAACGGGGCCTCGGTCCACAACCCGGAGAAGGCAGCCCTCCTGGCCTGTGAGAACAAGTGGACGCAGACCAACACCGTCATCCTCAACCCGCCGGCCAATGAACCGGTCGACACCACACGTATCTTCATCCCCCCGACCACCTGTCACGGCCCCTGAGGCCCTGACCCCTCGACCCGGCTAGTCTCCCGGCCGCGCGCCCGGACCCAGGCTTGGCACAGAGCCTGGTCCGCGTCTCTCGGCCGGGTCCGGACCTGGCCCGGGGTTTCACCCTGATCTCAAACGGCCTCGGGCTCAGGGTGGGCCCCGGGTCATGGACCTGGCCCGGGGCTCCATCCTGATCCCACACGGCCTCGGGCTCAGGGTGGCCCCGGGTCAGCAGCATTTCCGCCCCCCTGTTGTGTGCGCCGCACAGGCTGCCCCTCACGCGGGTCTCCAGCGCTCCACACGGGCCTACTGTGCCCCTCGCCGGCCCGCTTTGTACGGCGTGACCCTAGACGGCCTACGGCACCGCCCAGAGCCTTTGAGTCTGCTGCACGAAGTAAGGCCGCCTCAGTCCCCGGTTCCGTTGCTGCGGCGGGGATTTCGGCTCACATGCTCACAAAGGTCCAGCCTGCTGAACGCGCGTGCCCACGGAAGTCCGCTAGGCGACCAACAACCGACGTCTTTGCCAATGCAAAGGTTTGACGTGGTATTGGCATGTCCAAATCGTTGACGCCGTGAGGGCGATAAGAGTAGGTTTGTCCTCCAGTTAGTTAGGAGTCTTTCCTTACTAACTGGAGAGGAGATTGTGCATGAGGTTCAGTACGAGTTCTAGGAAGACACTGCTCGCGGCCAGCCTCGCAGTTGGCGCGTCCGCAGTGCTGGCAGTCGGGATGCTCCTGCCAGGGGCCGCAAGCGCAAAGACGCTCCACAAGCCGACGACCGTCCACTACTGGATCACCTGGTACGGCTGGCCCGACAACTCCCCGCCGGGCCCGGGCATCGCCCACTCAGGCTGCCACACACCAGACGGTCACATCGTCAACCGCGCAGAAGGCGTCGGCACCTACGGCTTCCCGGTCACCTACGCGGACCCGCAGCACCTGAACGGCCCCTGGTGCCAGATCATCTACGTGCCGAAGTTCAAGAAGTACTTCATGCACGAGGACCAGTGCAACCCGTGTGGTGGCCAGAACTCGAGCCACTTCGACCTGTGGATCGGCGGAGACAGGAACTCCACCCAGAACCCCGAGCACCGCGCGATCCTCAACTGCGAGAACACTGGGACAGGCATCACATCGGTGATCCTCAACCCACCGACCAACGAGCCGGTGAACACGACCCCCGCATTCGTCCCACCGACGACCTGCAACGTCTGATCACCAGCCGTAGGGATACAACAGATCTCTTGCCCAGGGCCCTGTGGCACGCTGAGCCCTAGGCCAAACCCCGCTCCCTCTCACGTAAACAGGTGCCCCCGGGTCGCTTCCCACCCGGGGGCACCTTCGTGCGTGTGCGGTGCTCCCCAGCGCCCCGGAGACGAGCGGGACTGACTCAGCGCTCGCCGCCCGGCTTCCAGAGGATGTCGCCGCGTGCTGCGTTCGCCTGCCGGGCGAGGATGAAGAGCAGGTCAGACAGCCGGTTGAGGTAGCGCGCGGTGACTGGGTTCACCGAGTTCGGATGGGCGGCCAGGGCCGCCCACGCGCTGCGCTCCGCGCGCCGGACCACAGTCCGGGCGGTGTGGAGCAGGGCAGCGCCGGGCGTGCCCCCTGGCAGCACGAAGCTGCGCAGTGTCGTGAGCTCCTCGTTGTAGTGGTCGCAGGCCTCTTCGAGCCTGTCCACATAGCTGTCATCGACGCGCAGCGCCGGGTAGCCACCGTCATCGGGCAATGGTTTGCACAGGTCGGCCCCGACGTCGAACAGTTCGTTCTGGACCCGGGTGAGCAGGGCGGTCATGCCGTCGCTGAGCTGGCCGAGGGCCAGGGCGGTGCCGATCGCACAGTTGGCCTCGTCGACGTCGGCGTAGGCGATGAGGCGCGGGTCGGTCTTGCTGACGCGGCTGCCATCGCCGAGCGTGGACGTGCCGGCGTCGCCGGTGCGCGTGTAGATGCGGGACAGGACAACGGGCTGGTCTGAGCGGTCTGCTGACATGGACCCACGCTAGTGGTGTCTCCTCAGTCCAGGCGGCTCCGCGCCCTGCGCTCGCGGTGGGCGCTCTGTGATCAAGGCGGTGACCTGGGTGTTCACATCATGACCACGATATGGCATCGTATAATTACGATGAGTCACCACGGGGGCGACAACGGGATGGACTGCCTGCCCACCGTCCGGCGGAAGATCGGGGGCCTGCCGGGCAGGGCGTAGGTGACACCGATGGGTGCGTCTGCGGCCCTTGGGCCGCAGACGC
>DASYYE010000025.1:0-54408 GCA_035946955.1 Streptosporangiaceae bacterium
GCCTGGGTCCAGGCCCAGCTGTTCGGCGAGCGCGGCCCGGCTGTCGTGGTAGACCTGAAGCGCGTCGGCCTGGCGCCCGCAGCCATACAGTGCGCGCATCAACTGCCCGGCGGGACGTTCGGCCAGCGGGTCGTCGGCGACAACTGCCCACAGTTCCGCCACGATCTCGTCATGGCGGCCAAGCGCCAGCATGTGCTCGTAGCAGGCGTCCTGGGCGCTGCGGCGCTGCTCCTCCCATGCGGTGGCCGCCACCTCGACGACCCGTCCGGACAGGCCCGCCAGTAGCGGACCGCGCCACAGTGCAAGGGCGGACTGGAGGGTCTCGACAGCCTCGGTGAGCTCTCCTGCCTGCCCAGCCCGCTTCGCTGCGGTGACCCGTGCCTCGAACACCTGCGCGTCGACGTCGCCTTCGGCGACAGCCAGCCGGTAACCCGCGCCCTCAGCCACGATGGCGTCCGGTATCCCGTGGCCGGCCAGGACCAGGCGCAGCCGGGACACCGCATTGCGGACCTGCTTCACAGCCGTGGTGGGCGGGTGTTCTTCCCATACCGCATCCACCAGCCGCTCCAGCGGCACCATCCGGCCCGAATCCGCCAGCAAGACGCCGAGGATGACCCGTTCCCGCAGCCCGCCCAGCGACACCGGCCCACGGTCACTCGTGGCCTGCAGACTCCCCAGGATCGCGAATTGCACCACGGCTACCCCGCCCCCACCCACCAGGAAGTGCCGGGGCAGCCCCGCAACGGCCACCGACACCGTGATCGTACCCGTGCAGTGGGGACCAGATGGGGACAGATCGGGGACAGCCCCCCAGAGACTCACGACGAGTCGAGTCAAGGCTCCTAACTCGGATAGGAGGATTCATGCACCTACTGAAACGCCTCGCGGTCGGCCTGGCCGTCGCGGGCCTGTCCCTCGGCCTGACGGCCACGGCCGCCAGCGCGGCGACGGGCCCCCACACCAGCAGGGCCGCGAGTATCCCGGCGCAGATGCCGACGGGGACCGTCCCGGTCCTCCGCCAGCACATGACCCTGGATTGCGTCCACATGTCCGCGCGCGCACACAGGTATGCGGTCGAGCACCGCTACTGCTCAGCCACGTCAGGCCGGCCGGGTCACGGCGCTAATCCCTACGTGACCGGCAACTGCGGAGACAGCTACATCTACCTGAACGATGAGTACGACGGCGGCGGGGCCGATGTGTTCTACGGCTTCGACTCCAGCCTGGGCACTGTGGCGTACCGCAGTCTCAGCGTCGGTTGGTACAACAACAGCGACTACTCCAGTGGTGGGTTCGGCGACTCCGGCTGGACGTGGTCAAGCAGTTACTGGGCGGACCCCCCGATATACCCACACGTGGGCTACGTGACAGCGTGGCTGGGCGGCACCGTCACACTCTGGTGGGGTGGGCGGTGCACGCTGCTCTCCCCGTGGGACACCAACTGGATCACCTGAGATAGGTATGGCTGGCGCGCCAGGTTCCTGGCGCGCCAGCCACTGGGGTGCTGGGCTCGCCGCCGCTCTCCGGCCCGCTCGCGACGGCAGCCCACTCGCCGCTCGTCGGTTAGTGGAGCAGGCCGTAGACGAGCAGTTCGCCGCTGGTGCCAAGGTAGACGCGGCCGTTGGCGATGGTGGGCAGGATGAAGTTGTCGCAGCTGGGCACCTGGTTGGCAGCCGCACCTTCGTCGCTGTTCCACAGTTCGTGAGACAGGTCGGTGGCGGTGAAGGCGCGCAGGGTGGGGTGACTGGTCTTGGTCAGGGCCCACACGATCGCGGTGCCCGGGCTGGCGCCGTCGCTGGAGCCGACCGGGATCGAGCCTGGGTAGCTGAGTCTTTCGGGTGAATGGGCGGTGGCGGGGAGGACGATCTTGCCGTTGGCCAGCCGCCAGGCCTGGATCCGGGAGGCGACGCCAGCGGTGTAGAGGTACTGGCCGGTGGTGGCTGTGAAGTAGGTCTGCATTCCCCACACCCCGCCGTTGATGGTGCCCTGCGGGGTCTCCTGGATGATGTGGTCGGCGCTGGGGTCGGTCAGGTGGAGGCAGTTGAGGTGGGGGATGGTGTGGTAGCCGCCGAGGTGGGAGCGGTCCAGGACGTAGAGTGCCCCGGTCTTGTTGGTGGAGATGATCTCGTTGTTACCGACCAGCAGTGCGGCGCTGGAACTGAAGTCCCCGTCCTCGTCTTCCATGCACTTCTGGTAGTAGGGGGTGAAGTAGTCCACGACCTTGAGCGTGGAACCGGACCGGCGTAGTTCGAGCAGGCTGTCACTGGCGCTGGTGCCGCCGGTGGCGAGGTTGAACGGGCCGTTGCTGGTGGTGACGAACATGGTGCCGGAGGAGTCGGCGACCAGTGCAGTGGCGGCCTGCCAGATGCCGCCGCTGGCGCCGTCAGGGGTGTCGTTGTAGGCCACGGCCTGGTGGAGGTCGCTGGCGAGGTAGCCGAGGATCCAGCCGTGGTTCGGCGGCCGGTCGCAGTAACCGGAGAAAGCGGCGTAGACGACTCCGTTGTCGAGTAGCAGGCCCGCGTGCTGGTCGGCGGTCAGCGGGTCGAACGGCACCCTGCCGTGGCTGCTTCCCATACCGCGACCGGGGACCGACGCCCTGAGCACGACCGGTTTGATGACGTCGTGGCCGGTGGTGATGCTGATCGCATGCATGGCGTCGACGACACGCGAGCCTTCCGACATCACCGTGATGAGGTACATGCGGCCGGTCGCGGGGTCGATCACGGGCGTGCCGGTGATCCCGACGGTCGGCAGGATGTAGTCGCCGCAGTGCAGGGTGCGCGCGTCGTCCACTGCCGTGGCGCCGTGGACCAGGAAGTTGGTGTGCCACAGCAGGGCTGGCTGGCTGCCGGTGGCGTCCGCGTCGAACGCGTAGACCTGGTCGTCTTCCGTGGTCACGATGACCACGTTGCGGGTCACCCCGCCGACCCGCAGGCCGGGCGCGTACAGCGGCTGAGAGTAGATCTTGCCCTTCACCGGGAACGACGCCACCCGCCCGAACCCGGACGGCGTGACGTCATGGGTGTTCAGCGTCGTCTCGTGATAGTTCCAGCCGACCCGGCTGTTGCTGCCACGCTGGGTGTAGACCGCTGTGTCCGCCGGTGCGGCCGGGTCGCCGGGAACCTGCGGCGACCCCGTGGTCACCGCACCCGGCCACGCCTGTGCGGACACGGAACTGTGGTGCCCGCCTCCGCAGGCCGCCAGGCCGGCCGCTAGCAGCGCTGCCGCGCCCACCACCGCAACCCGCGGCAGCCACTGCTGGCTGCCCTTCTCATCCCGCTCGCCACCTATCACCCGTGGATCATAACTATACGTATATGCCGCAAACCAGGCATTCTGCGACTCCCGCTCAGGCGCCTGGCCTTCCAGCCTTCCAGCCGTTAGCGGCAGGTGGCGCAGACGCCGAGGACGTCCAAGCGGTGGCTTTGGGCCTGGAAGCTCTCGGCGTCCGCGAGCTTGCCGATGGCGTTGGCCACGTCCTGCTCGAAGTCGGCGGGCAGCGTGACGTCGATGACCTTGCCACAGTCCACGCACAGCAGGTGGTGGTGGTGTTCGGTGAGGTCCTCGGTGAGCTCGAAGCGGGTGAACTCGTCGTTGGCGGTCACCCGCCGGACGATCCCGGCGGTCTCCAGGTCCACCAGGTGCCTATAGGCCGAACTCCTGGGCAGCTTGGGCAGTTGGTCGGCGATGTCGCTGATGCTGACCGGGTGGCCAGCACTGACCAGCAGGCTGATGATGGCCCGCCGCCCGGCCGTGTAGCGCTGGTCGATGAGGCGCAGGCGGTGCTCGACCACACTGTGCAGGTCATCGGCCATCCCCGCACTCGTCATGGCTCCCTGCCCTTCTGGGTAAATCCGGCTCCTAGTATCCCCGGCGGCCACGGACAGTGCGGTGGCGTGAACGGAGGATAGCCTAACTAGATCCATTTGCACTGAGACTCAGTCTCAGGATAGGTTCAGTGTCATGGTCAGGCAAATACTTGGCGTGGCGGCCCTGGTGGTGGCTGCGGCCATGACTGGCTGTGCCAGCAGCGCCGCTGGCGCGGCCGACGGCAAGGGCACCGTCAGCGCTGTCGGCGCCGAGAACGAGTACGCGAACGTGCTGACCCAGATCGGTGGCCGCTACGTCCATGTGTCCTCGGTCCTGAACAACCCGAACACCGACCCGCACACGTTCGAGGTGAGCCCGAGCGTGGCCGCGGAGGTGAGCGGTGCACAGCTGGTCGTGCAGAACGGCGTCGGCTACGACTCCTGGATCAACCGGGTCGAGGCCGCGGCGCCGAACCCGCAGCGCAAGGTGATCGTAGTCCAGCACCTCCTCGGGCTTGCGGCCACCACGCCCAACCCGCACCTGTGGTACAGCCCGCGGACCATGCCGGTGGTGGCCAGAGCCATGGCCGCGGACCTGTCAGCCCTGCAGCCCGCGCACGCCGCCTACTTCCAGGCCAACCTGCGGGCATTCGACCGGTCGCTGACGCCCTGGCTGGACGCGATCGCCGCCTTCCGGGCCAGGTACCCGCACACGACGGCGGCCACCACCGAGCCGGTCGCCGACTACCTGCTGACCGCGATGGGCATCGACAACCTCACGCCGTTCACGTTCCAGGCCGACATCATGAACGGGGTCGACCCGTCACCCCAGGACATCGCGCTGGAGACCAGTTTCTTCGCCCAGCACCGCGTCAAGTTCTTCGCCTACAACCAGCAGGTGGTCGATGCGCTCACGGCGTCGGTCCGCCAGAGCGCCAGCAAGGCCGGCATCCCCGTGGTGGGTGTGTACGAGACGATGCCGACCCCCGGCTACCGCTACCAGTCCTGGATGCTGGCCGAGGTCCAGGCCATCGAGCGTGCCGTGGCGGGCAAGACCTCGACCGGGAAGCTGTGATGACCGGAGGAGCCATGGCGGGCAGCGGGGCGGGCACCCCCGAGGTGCTCAGGGTCGAGGGGGTCAGCGTCTCGCTCGGCGGACGTCAGGTCCTCGACGATGTGGGCTTCACGGTCGGCGCTGGCCAGTTCACCGGGCTGATCGGGCCGAACGGGGCGGGCAAGACCACCCTGCTGCGGGTGGTCCTCGGCCTCCAGCGGCCCACCCGCGGCGAGGTCCACCTCGGCAGCGGGGCCCGGCGGGACACCGCCATCGGCTACGTCCCGCAGAAGGTGCTCCTCGACCCCGACATGCCCATGCGGGCACGGGACCTGGTCGCGCTGGGCCTGGACGGGAACCGTTACGGCATGCCATTGCCGTCGCGGGCACGCAGGCAGGCAGTGGCCGAGATGCTGGAGTCGGTCAATGCCGGGGAGTTCGCGGACGCCCGGGTCGGCCAGCTCTCCGGCGGCGAACAGCAGCGGGTGCTGATCGCCCACGCCCTGGTCAGCCGGCCCCGGTTGCTCCTGCTGGACGAGCCACTGGCCAACCTCGACCTGCGCAGCGCCCAGGAGGTCATCGGCCTGCTGGCCCGGATCGCCCGCGAACACCAGGTCGCGGTGCTGCTGTCCGCCCACGAGGTGAACGCGCTGCTGCCGGTGATGGACCGCGTCGTGTACCTGGCCGGGGGCCGGGCCGCGAGCGGCACCACCGAAGAGGTCATCCAGGCCGAGGTGCTCAGCAAGCTGTACGGGCACCACGTGGACGTCTTGCACATGCACGGCCGGATCCTGGTCGTCGCGGGCGCGGCCGACACGGGACAGGGGGCGGACCTCACCGTCGGCCACCCCGCCGGCCAGACGCGGGCCGGGTGAGGCCGGTGCACCTGTGGACCTGGGTGTTCGAGCCAGGGTTCTTCACCAACCAGCCGGTCCGGATCGCTGCCCTGACCGGCGGGGTGGTGGCCGTGGTCTCCGCGCTGACCGGTGTGTTCACGGTCATGCGCGGCCAGTCGTTCGGCGGCCACGCACTGAGCGACGTGTCAGCGGCCGGTGGCTCAGGCGCGTTGCTGCTGGGCCTGAGCCCGCTGGTGGGTTTCGTTGGCCTGGGCATCGTCGGGGCGGGCGTGATGGACATGATCGGTGTCCAGCGTGTCCGCGGGCGTGACCTGGCGACCGGCATCGTGCTCGGCGCCGCCATCGGCCTGTCAGCCCTGTTCCTCCAGCTGACCACCTATGAGACTGCCACCACCGGGGCCGTGGTCCAGATCCTGTTCGGGTCGGTCTTCACCCTCCCCAGCGGCAGCCTGTGGGTGGTCGTGGCCTGCGCGGCGGTCGCGGTGGCCAGCATCGCGGTTGCCTGGCGGCCACTGCTGCTCGCCACGGTGAGCCCAGACATCGCCGCTGCCAGGGGAGTGCGGGTCCGTCTCGTCGGGCTGGCCTTCATGCTGGCCCTCGCTGTGTCGGTGGGCCTGTCGTCCCTGGCCGTCGGGGCCATCCTGTCGACCGCCCTGCTGATCGGCCCCGCCGCCACCGCGCTGCGGCTCACCAGCCGGATGGGCTGGGCGGTCGTGGTGGCATGCCTGACGGGTGTGGGCGCGGTCCTGCTCGGCCTGGTGCTCGCCTATGACAGCTACTACTGGGGCGCTGGCCACCGGAGCCTGCCGGTCAGCTTCTTCATCGTCGTCCTGGTCTTCCTGGCCTACCTGGCCGCGGGGCTGGTGCCCAGCCGGGCGCCGCGGCCCGTCAGTGCCCCCGCAGCGGAGGCAGTAGAGGGGGAGGTATGTTCGCCAGCTTCATGCTGAACACCTGGGTGGTGGCGACGATCGTGGCCCCGGTCGCGGGGGTGGTGGGGTTCTTCGTGGTGCTGCGTGGCTCGTCGTTCCCGGCCCATGCCATCCCCAAGGGCGCCTTCGCGGGTGCGGCCGGCGCCAGCCTCCTCGGCGTCAGCACCCTGGCTGGGCTGGCGGTGTTCTCACTGCTCGGCGCCATCGGGGTGGGCACACTGGGCCGCCGGGGGCGCCACGACGTCGCGACCGCACTGACGCTGGTGGCGATGCTGGCCCTGGGGGCGGCGTTCCTCAGCCGGACCACCGAGTACGAGTCCCAGGTGTTCTCCCTGCTCTTCGGCGAAGTGCTGGGCGTGAGCACGACCCAGATCCTGCCCGTGGCGCTGCTGGGAGCCGTGTGTGTGGTGGCGGTGGCCGTGCTCTACCGGCCGCTCATGCTCTCCTCCGTCGTGCCCGAGGTCGCGGAGGCCAAGGGGGTGCGCGGGTTCCGGATGGAGATGGGTTTCCTGGTCGTGGTCGCCCTGGCCACCACCATGACGGTGCCGGTGGTCGGCGCGCTGCTGATCTTCAGCCTGATGATCGGGCCGCCGGCTGCCGCGAGGTCGCTGACGAGCCGGCCATTGCTTGCCATGACCTTGTCGGTGGTGATCGCGCTGGTCACCGTGTGGGCCGCGATCGCAGGCGCCTACCTGTACAACTGGCCGGTCGGGTTCTCCGTCGGGGTGCTCGGTGCGCTGTCCTACGGCCTCGGCCGCGCCTGGGCGGCATGGCGGCAGCGCCCCGCGCGGGTGAGCGCACCGCAGGCTACGGTCCTGTCGGCCCAGGCACTGTCACGGACCTGATGGGAGGCGCAGGGGTTGGCACCGACGGCACAGGGGACACGGTGGGTCGACGTCCCCCCGGAACGGATCGTCACGTGGGTGGCGAACTTCGCCGAACGCCACGGGCCGGTGGTGGCCGAGCCCAGCCCGGAGATAGTCGTGCTCCGCGCCACGGACGGCGCGGTCGCCGAGTGCCACCCGCCGTTCCCGCCGCTGCGGCAGCCCACCGGCACCGCGGACACCCCTGCCGCGCAGGCTGCCCTGATGTCGGCGCACGCGGCCCGGGACCGCACGGTGGGTGTGCTGCTGGTGAGACTCGGCGGGTACGCGGCGGGTGTCTTCACCGGCAGCCCGGCCCGCCTGGTGGCCTCCAAGACAGGCTCCCGGCTGGTCCACGGCCGCAGCGCCGCGGGTGGCTGGTCGCAGCAGCGGTTCGCCCGGCGCCGCGACAACCAGGCGGCCAGCGCGCTGGAAGCGGCGACAGACACCGCGGTGGCCGTGTTCGGCAGCTACCAGGGCCAGCTCGACGCGGTAGTCCTGGGCGGTGACCGCCGCGCCGTCGCTCAGATCCGCACCGACCACCGGCTGCGCCCTTTCCTGGCGGGGGCTGTGGACCGGTTCCTCACCGTGCCCGAACCCCGGCTGGCCGTGCTGCGCGACACCCCGCGCCTGTTCCAGGCCGTTCGTATCCGGCTGACCGGCTAGTACAGCAGCTAAGCAATCTCGGTGGCTCTACCGGACGAGCTGCTCGGTGATGAGGTATACCCCGAGCAGGATCAGGGCGACTCCGGCGACCTGCTCCGCGCGCTCGCGCCAGCGCTCGCCGATCCTGGCGCCGACCGCCAGACCCACCTGCGCGGCCACGAAGGCTTGCAGGGCGATGGCTACGACCGTGGCGGTGACGGGCAGGCCGACGAGGCCGATGGTGAACCCGATGGCCAGCTCATCCAGGCTGATGCTGACCCCGAGCGCGATCAGTGCGAGCCCGTGGCTGCTGGTGAGGCGGCTGGCCTTGTCCTCCTCGTCTTTGTCGCCCGCCAGCAGCATCCAGGCTCCGATGCCGATCACGGCGGCGGCGGCCAGGTAATCGGCGACGTCTCCGATGCCGTGTGCCAGGGCGCTGCCCAGGCCCAGGCCGATGAGCGGCATCCCGCCCTCGAATGCCACGAAGACGAGTGAAATGCGCAGGCGCTGCCACGCGGTGGTTTTCTGTACCGCTCCGATCGCGGCGGCGACAGCAAAGGAGTCCAGGCCCAGCGGAAGCACGAAGGCCAGCAGCTTCAGCACCGGCTCAGGCTCTCACGACTGGAGTGCCTGTGAGCCCCCGGGCTGTAGCCCAGGTAGGCGATCAGGCCTGCGTGATCAAGGCTTGTCCTTGAGTCAGCCGTTGACCGGCTGCTCCCGGAACGCGCTGATCCCTTTGAACATGAGTTCATTGATGATGAAGCTGTAGCCGACGACGAAGAGCACGAGCGTCGGCATGAAGGCCCACCAGACCTTCCACGACTCGCCCGCCGCCTGCTTGTCGGCGACCCACCGCTTGACCGGCGGCAGCCGGAGCAGGAACAGCGGGAGGCTGCACATGGCCAGCTGGTACAGGCGCTGGTGGGGGATGGGGTCGCCGTCCACGGAGGAGCTGGGCCCGTTCGTGCCGTGCTGGAACCCGAACCCTTCCAGCAGCATCAGGTGGACGAAGAGCAGGCCCCAGACGACGTAGGTGAGCTGCTGTAGCTTCTTCCAGTACCGTCCGAGTGTCTTCTGCATCTTGTTGTTCGAGGTACACGCGAGCGGGACCAGGATCATCACCATCGTGAAGCCGGCTAGCAGGAACGTGTGCCCGGTGAGGTTGCCAATGAACCCGCCAGCGAACTGCCCGGTGAGGGCCGACGTGATCGCGTCCTCCAGCGCGGTGGTCGCCATCACCACGCCGAACCAGCGCCGTAGCGGGACGAACCAGTGGCACCGCGTCAGCGTCACCAACGGTGTGATGCTCAGCGTGGCGAGCAGCAACAGCATCGCACCTGTGCCGCCGATGTCGGGCTCGACCGAACCCAGGGTGGCGGTGTCCAGCTGGATGATCGGCCGTGAGATCAGGAACAGCGGTGTCAGCCCGAAGATGCCGACGACAACGCACGCGACGGTCCTGCGCTTGATGCGGGAGCCGGCGAACTTGAAGTCGTGCTCCATCCAGGCGTCGACCCGGGTTCTTTCCCGCTGCAGTTTCGGGTGGTCAGGAGTAGCGGGGCGCTGCCGTGTAGCCGTAGCCTCCTTGGCCGGGTGCTGCGGCTCATCCGCGTAGCCGTTGGACCCGGCGGGCTCCGCGTACGGGTCGTCTGCGTAGCCTGTGGCGTCCTCGTACTGACTCGTGTCTGGGGAACGTCCCGAGTTCGGGTAACGCCCCGCGGGGCCACGGTTACCAACAACGGGTCTAGCCATGGTTTACCTCCCTGAGGGCAGTCGTGTGGGGCGGGTGCCCCTAGTGGTGTGTCCCCCCGTGGTGGCTGTGGCCTGGGTTTGTCCCAGGGTGGTGGTGACGGTGGTGTGCTCCCCTGTGACCCGGCGTGGGACTGGGTGATGGATGGTGCGGCGAGGGCTGCGGGGACGGCGGAATGATGCCCGGGAAGACGGCATTGTTGTCCGTCGCGCCGGTGCCGGCCGACCGGAAGACGAAGAACTGGAAGCCGTGCTCGGCCAGACCCACCGCTCCCGCTGTGAGAGCGGTAGTGACCGTCAATATGAAGACGCCCACCATGATCCGCGCGGCGCGCAGCTGCCGGGGGACCCCCTTGGTGTGCGGCTTCCCGGGCTGTGCCGGCCGCCCCGGGTGTTCGGCGGGCCTGGCGCCTGGCCGCGTGGGCCGGGTGCCAGGCTGCGGGCGGGGCCGCGCAGGCGCCGCGGGCGCCTGGCCCTGGCCGAGGTCTTCTTGCTCCGGAGCTGGCGCCCTCGCCGCGCCTGCTGGCCTGGGGCCGCGGGCGGGTGCTGCGGTGGGCGCCGCCGCGGCTGGTGCCGCTGCCGCTGCCGCGTTCGATGGCATGCCCTTGGGCGGCCTGGTGAAGTTCTCCGTGATACGGGCGAGTTCAGCCGTCATGCCGGTCAGGGTGTCGTGCAGTTGGGCGGCTTCGGCCGCGGCGGCCTCGCGGATCTGGCTGGCATGCTCGGCTGCCTGCCGCTTGAGGTCGGCGACCTCATGCTCGACCGTCTCGCGGATCGTGGCTGCCTGGTCGGCTGCGTGCTGCCGGAGGTTGGCGGCCTCCTGCTCGGCTACCTGCCGCAGCGCCGCGTCCTCGTTGACAACCCGCTGCCACAGGGCGGCGGCGTCGGCTTCCGCGGCTTCCCGGATTGCGGCGGCCGACTCGCGCGCCTGCCGGTACATCTCGAGCGCCTGCGTCTCGGCTTCCGAGAGGATCCGCGCCGCCAGCCGGGCCGAGGCGGTGCGGTCGAGCCCAGCGGCGTGGCGGCCGCGGACCGCCAGTTCGGTGCCTGGCCCCGCCCTGTAACGGTCGACGTAGTCGTCTTCGGAGACCGGCAGGATGTCCCCGGTGCTGACACCCAGGCCCCTGTTCGCCCAGTCCGGCCCACTGGTTGACTCGTGGGTCAGCACGGCCTCGCTCTGGGCACCTGGGTACGGGCGCGAGTAGGGGTCGGAGGAGTAGGCCGTCGCGCCGGCTGGCGACGACCATGACTGCTGCCTATGCTGCGAGCCGTCCCACTGCGGGCTGACCAGAGAACCCTGTGAGCCGTCGAACTGGGGAGCGCTGTACTGAGGGCCTACATACTCGGGAGCGCTGTACTGCGGAGCGCTGTACTGGCGACCGCCGTACTGGGCCTGGTCGAAGCCGCCTGCGCCGGCTGTCGCAGGCGGCGGCCCACCGCCTCCCGGGGCGCTCCAGCCACCAGCGGTCTGGCGGCGAGCGGGCAGTGACGGGCGCCCGGCACCGTCGGAGACTCGGCCCTCACGGAGGGACCGGTAGCCACCAGAGGGCCCATACCCATCGGTTGGCCCGTAGCCGCCTGGCTGCCGGGGGCCGGCCATGAGCCCACCTCCATAGGGACTGTCCCTGTCTGGTCTGTCTGCGGCAAAGGAAACGGACTGCCGGCCGAGCCGGTTCAGGCTCGGCCTGGCATGAGCGGGCAGGACGTGACGCATGAAAGAGCTGCTGTCGTCGCGGCGGAGCTGGGTGATCGCAATGGTCAGCCCGGCACCGCCGGCAATGATGATCAGGACCCAGCCGACCAGGATCATGGTGTTTGGTCCGCCCGGCGACCCGGCCGACGATCCGGACGCCACGGGCTGTGATGCCGTAGTGGTGGGTGAAGACGCCGGCGATGGCGAGGATGCGGGTGTCGCGGACGGTGACGTGTGAGCGTGGGGGTGCGGGTGCGGTGCGGGTGGGCTCACCACGGGCAGGTGACCGAAGTGGACGCCGGGGCCCGAGGCGGACGGGGGCAGGATGATGATCCACCCTGGCTCGACGATGTTGGGGCTCTCCATGCGCTTGCCATTGGGCTGGAGGCGCCCCTTGTTGATCTGGAAGAGTTCCTTGAACAGCTTGGCATTGCCGAGCGTGGCCTGTGCGATGTCAGACAAGGAGACTGGCTCCTGGCCCTTTTTCGGCTCCGGGATGATGAAGTACTTCACCCGGCGGTCCTGGGCCGGGGCACTCAGCTGCCCACCGCCACCGCGGGCGTAGGCCGCTGCAGCGGACTGGGCGCGGATGGTGCTGGCGGAGGCGGCCGGGCCGGCCAACACGGCGGCGGCGGTGACCATGAACAAGAACGCGGCTGTAACGATTCGGACCCACGCGCAGCTTTCTGTGTGGCGGTGAGGACCTCTTCGATAGGTCGCCCACTGCCGTGTCGTGCCACACGGGCGGGCAGGGTACGTGACGGCCTCCTTCGACGTGCGCTCGTGGCGCTGCCGCACTCCCCTAAATCGTTTGTATCTCCACATACTGACAGGCGTGGCGGTGATTTGTGACGTGTTTGTCCACTTTGGGCATGTCCAGGTCATGGACGTTTGGGTGGCCATGTGACCTACTGCTTGTGAGCGTGGTGGTGGCCGGATCCCTGCGAGCGGTGCCCGGCGGTGCCGGGGTGTCCCTGTGCCGGTGGATGGTGGTGGGTGACCGGCGGCGGGAAGCCTGAGGGCTGGGGGTAACGCGGTTGCGCAGGACGACTGCGGACTGCAGGCCTGGCCAAGACTGCCTCCTAGTGCTGGTGCCCACCACGGGCGTTGCGATGGCCCGCTCCCCGTAGGGGCCCCTGGTTACCCGGGTGCCCCTGTCCCTGCGGATGCTGGTGGTGCGTGACGGGCGGCGGAAATCCCGACTGCTGGATTGGCAGGGCAGACAGGGGGGCCGCCCCTATGCCCTGCCCTCGGAAACCGAAGGAGCTCAGGCTCTGGTAGCCGACGGGGTCGGCGGTGCACAGGAGGAACGCGAAGACGACAATGGCTGCGGTGCCGACCGCCATCCGGCGTGCCGCCATGTACTGGCGGGTCTGGTCAGGCGTCCTGGGTCTGGGTCTGGTGCTGGGCTTCGCCGCAGCACTGCGGCGCCCCGCTGGAGGGCTGGGCCGGGCTGGCGGCCGTAACGGACCGGCATAGTCCTCGCCCGCCTCAGCCACCTGCCCACTGGGTTCGGTCCTGTCCTGCTCAGCGGACGGACCTCCTGGATGCGTAGCGGGCACTGCGCCCAGTGTGCCGCTGAGGTGTGCCGCCACCCGGCCCAGTTCAGCCGACATGTCCATGAGGGTCGCCCGCAACGCGGCGGCCCCCTGTTCGGCGGCCTGCTTGATCGCGACGGCCTGGTCGGCCGCCTGTTGCCTGAGCTCGACGATCTCCTGTTCGACTGCGGCGCGCAGTGCGGCGGCCTGGTTGGCCGCTTCCTGGCGCAACCGGGCCGTGTCACGTTCGGCGGCCTGGCGCAGTCCGGCGTTTTCGTTGGCGGTCCGCTCACGGAATGCGGCCGCATCGTGCTCTGCGGCCTCGCGGATCGTGACTGCTTCCTCCCGCGCCTGCCGCCACATCTGGGCAGCGTGCGCTTCGGCCTCGGCGAGCAACTGTTCAGCTAGTTGCGCCGAGGTCAGGTCCGGTGTGAGACCAGCGCCATCGGCATCCTCACCGTCCAGTGAGGGGCCCGCGTGCCGTCCCCGGCTGGCCGGCCGGCCCGCCTGGCTCGGTGAGTGCCGGCGGGTGCAGTCGTCTTCGGGCAGCGGGAGGATGTCTTCGGTGCGCGGGGCCCAGTCGTGGTCGAGGGTGGTCATGTCGCGGGCGGCGGTTGCTGACCATGTCTGCTGCCCGTCCACGGCCGGGATGCCGAACCCTGTGTCATCGAACTGCGCCTCGAACTGCTCCCGGTCGTAGCTCCGCTCGGACGGTGCTGGCAACGGGTTTCGCTCTGACCACCCCTCAAGGCCGTCAGTGGGCCGGTAACCGCCGGAAAGCCCGAAACCATCGGATGGCCCGTGGCCGCGCTCAGGGTCATAGTGAGACCCCAGGGACGGGCTGAGCTCCGATCCGCCCAGCAGGTCCAGGCCGATCCACGCACGTCCTTCCGGGTGACGGCTGCCCCGGTATTGCGCTGACCTGGCGTGGGCGGGCTGGTGCCGGTCACTTTCCGCCGCGCGCTGCATCCTGGTAATGGCGAAGGTAAGGCCGGCGCCCGCAGCGATGATGATCAGTATCAGGCCAACCATGGCCGGGCCCCCTGAGCCACTTTGGGATGTTGCAACGTCTGACGCGTAGGCCAGGTGAACGGTTGCATACAAGACCGATGAGGAAAAGGACGCCGGTGATGGTGGCGGGGGCACCTGCCCCAGAAAGGGTGGCCTGGCCTGCGCCGGGTTTGCCGACGTGGCTGGGCTGACCCACACTGCGAACGTCGCGATGGCAACGGCGGGCATGGCCACGGCTGTAGCCGGGCGCGGCGCATCGCGTTGTGCGCCGCCCACAATCCTGCTGCGGGTCGTCATCTCTCTCGCCTCGTGCCAGGCAAATGAGAACTCTGCGTTGTCTCCTTGGGCGTGCCCGCAGCTGCACAGCCACCTAGGGGGCCCTGAGGGCTGGGCCGCGTCCAGGGAGTTCTTTCACTACATGGTCAGCTGGTGACCTTGGGACAGTAAAGCACTGATTGTTCGGTATTGTCCCAGGCTTTCAATCGTTTGTAGGCGTCCTGTCCCTTATCGCTGGTCAGAGGGCTATGAGATATCTAAGTGATCTCTGTTACGGCTGTGTCAGCCCGCCCTGCCGTTGCCAGACATCACAGCATGGCCCGTATCGGTCACTTACGGTAGTCGTGCTCGGTAGGGCAAGAAGCGGAGGTAGCCTGGGCGTTCGTGATCTCAGCGAGTGGCCTGGAGTTGCGGGCGGGTGCGCGGCTGCTGCTGGCTGATGCGACCTTCACCCTCAGTCCGGGTGACAAAGTAGGAATGGTCGGGCGCAACGGCGCCGGAAAGACCACGCTCGCCCGTGTGCTCGCCGGGGAGGGGCTGCCCGCCGCTGGCACGGTGCGTACCAGCGGGACCATTGGCTACCTGCCCCAGGACTCCCGGGTGGACGACCTGTCCGTGCTCGCGATGGACCGCGTGCTGTCGGCGCGGGGACTCGACGAGGTCCGCGCCACCATGCGCAGTGCCGAGGCACAGATGGCCGACGAGCACCCCGGCCGCCGTGACGCCGCCGTGCGGCGTTACAGCAACGCGCAGGAGCGACTGGTGGCACTCGGCGGCTACGCGGCCGAGTCGGAGGCCTCCGCCATCGCCGCCAGCCTCGGGCTGGCTGACCGGGTCCTCGGGCAGCCCCTGCACACGCTGTCAGGCGGGCAGCGGCGGCGGGTGGAGCTCGCACGGATCCTGTTCTCCGGCGCGGACACCCT
Source organism: Streptosporangiaceae bacterium (assembly GCA_035946955.1). GTDB lineage: Bacteria > Actinomycetota > Actinomycetes > Streptosporangiales > Streptosporangiaceae > DASYYE01. The sequence goes on from DASYYE010000025.1 coordinate 15,348, forward strand.
GCTGCTCGACGAGCCCACCAACCACCTGGACGCGGACTCGGTCAACTGGCTGCGCGACCACCTGCGCACCTTCCGCGGCGGCCTGCTGGTGATCAGTCACAACACCGCCCTGCTGGAGGCGGTGGCCCGCAAGATCTTCCACCTCGACGCCGACCGCGCTGTGCTCGACATCTACAACGTGGGGTGGCAGGCCTACCTGCTGCAGCGCGAGACCGACGCCCGCAGGCGTGCCAGGGAGGCCCGCAATGCCCAGCGCCAGGCCGCGGCACTGCAGACACAGGCGGACAAGATGCGCGCCAAGGCCACCAAGGCCAGGGCCGCCCAGAGCATGGACAAGCGGGCCGAGCGGCTGCTGGCTGGCGTGGGGCCAGAGCGCAGGCACGAGCGGGCCGCCCGTATCCGCTTCCCGGTACCCGCCCCCTGCGGCAAGACGCCGCTGACCGCAGCGGCCCTGTCCAAGTGGTACGGGTCGCTGGAGGTGTTCACCGACGTGGACCTGGCCGTGGACCGCGGCTCACGTGTGGTGGTGCTCGGTCTGAACGGCGCGGGCAAGACCACCCTGCTGCGGCTTCTCTCCGGGCTGGAGACACCCGACACGGGCGAGGTCGTGCCAGGACACGGGCTGCGCTTGGGCTACTACGCCCAGGAGCACGAGACCCTGGACCTCGGCCAGAGCGTGCTTGAGAACATGCGCAGTGCCGCGCCTGAGCTCACCGAGGCAGAGCAGCGCCGCATCCTCGGCTCCTTCCTGTTCCCCGGCGACGACGTGGCCAAGCCCGCCGCGGTCCTCTCCGGTGGCGAGCGAACCCGGCTCGCGCTCGCGCTGCTCGTCTCTTCCGGCGCCAATGTCCTGCTTCTCGATGAACCAACCAACAACCTTGATCCGTTGTCACGTCAGGAGATCTTGGCCGCGCTGCGCCGCTACACCGGCGCGGTGGTGCTGGTCACCCACGACGAGGGCGCCGTCGAGGCGCTGGCACCGGAGCGGGTGATCCTCCTGCCCGACGGAGTGGAGGATGCGTGGAACGAGACCTTGTCCGACCTGGTGGCACTGGCATAAACGGCACCTCGGCCGTGGCGGACGGCCGCGGGATGGTCATGCGCACGAAAAGTCGTGATCACTTAACACGATCCGGGTAGCCGATTGGGGTGTTAATGCGTGATCATGACAAGTAACGGTGACGGAGCGGTCAGCTCAGATCACGGGAGGTACGCGTTGACGGAAACCCTCAAGAAAGGCACCCGTGTCACAGGTGCCGACCGCGCCAAGCTGGCGGTCGACCTGAAGAAGAGGTATGACGCTGGCGAGAGCATCCGGGCACTGGCCTCGGCGACCGGCCGTTCCTACGGCTTCGTGCACCGGATCCTAACCGAGAGCGGGGTGTCGCTACGCGGCAGGGGAGGCGCGACCCGGGGCAGGGCCCGGGCAGGCCGCTGACTCAGGCAGACACCGGCCCAGGGCAGCACTGGGCCGGACTGCGGCTGGAAGTCGGCCAGCCGGTGGCCGGGGTGGCCACCGTTACGTTGGCGCGGCCCGAGGTGCGCAATGCCATGTCCCCTGGCATGTGGCGCGGCCTCGCCGACATCGGCCGGTCGCTCCCGCCTGACGTGCGGGTGGTCCTCGTGTGCGGAGAGGGCCGCTCGTTCTCCGCCGGTCTCGACCTGCGACTGCTCTCCGGCGAGACGATCCCTGGCGACGCGGACGCCGGTGCCGAGCGCATCCCCAGCCCGGCCGACCCCGGCTTCGAGGACTGGATCGCCACCTACCAAGAGGGTTTCGCGTGGCTGCGCCACCCGCGCTTCGTGTCCGTGGCCGTCGTGCAGGGGCACGCGATCGGCGCGGGTTTCCAGCTGGCGCTGGGCTGTGACCTGCGTGTGGTCGCCGATGACGCCGTGTTCTGCATGAAGGAGCCCACACTCGGGCTGGTTCCGGACCTCATGGGGACAAAACCACTTGTCGACATCGTGGGCCTGCCCCGCGCCATCGAGATATGCCTCACCGGCCGCATGGTCACCGCCAAGGAGGCCGCCGAGCTGCGGCTCGCCGAGATCGTCGTGCCCGCCGCCGAGCTGAACGCCTCCGCCGCCGACCTGGCCGCCGCACTGCTCGGGATCGACCCGGCCACTGCGGCGGCAACCAAGGAACTGCTCATGGGCGCGTCCGGCAGGACGCTGGCGCAGCAGGCGGCCGCCGAACGGCGCACCCAGGCGGCCCTGCTCCGCTCAAGGTTGCCCCAGACATAACCCAGCCGCCGCGTACTCGCCCGGGCATGGTGCGCCATGTTGATAACAGCAAGAAACGCCCGGCTTTCCCCATGATCATGGAGACTTTTCAGTCATAGCGACTGAAAAGTCTCCATGATCATGGAACCTGCCTGATAACAGCAAGAGGCGGCCGCAGGGTGCGCTTATGCCCTGAGCGGAGCAGGGAAGATCGCGACCCCGTTGCGTGTTCCCTCCGGCATGTACGCGCAATGGCACACGATGCGCTCATTCGCCCGGGACCGCGATGTCACGAGGCAGCGGCTGAGCAAAGGCAGTGTCCGCCGGATCCTCTCCTACGCCCGGCCATACCGGCTCGACCTGGTGCTGTTCCTGATCATGACCGCGTTGAGCGCGGTCATCACCGTGGCTGTGCCGCTGCTGTTCCAGACCATCATCGACCAGGGCATCGTGCCGCGTCATGAGGCCGTGGTGTTCTGGGTCGCGGGCGTGGTGGCGGTGCTGGCGCTGGTCGCCGCGCTGCTGTCGGTCGGGACCCGCTGGTACTCCGCGCGCATCGGCGAGGGCCTCATCTATGACCTGCGCACACAGGTCTTCCGCCACGTCCAGCAGCAGCCACTGGCGTTCTTCACGCGGGCCCAGACGGGTTCGCTTGTCAGCAGGCTGAACAGCGACGTGATCGGCGCGCAGCAGGCGCTGACCTCGACCCTGTCCTCGGTCGTGTCGAACGTGCTGAGCCTCGCGCTGGTGCTGGGCGCGATGATCTACCTCTCCTGGCTGGTCACGGTGGTCGCCCTGGTGATGCTGCCGCTGTTCATCCTCCCGGCGCGGCTGGTCGGCCGGCGACTGCAGCGGCTCACCAGGGAGTCCATGCAGCTCGACGCCGAGATGGGCTCGACCATGACGGAGCGCTTCAATGTGGCGGGCGCGATGCTGGTGAAGCTGTTCGGCAACCCCGAGCTGGAGGCGCGGAGTTTCGCGGACCGTGCGGCCAGGGTGCGCGACATCGGCGTGGTCACCGCCATGTTCGGAGCCACCCTGTTCATTGCGCTGACGCTGCTGGCCTCAATGGCCACCGCCGTGGTCTACGGGCTCGGCGGCGGGCTGGTCAACCACGGCGCGTTCAAGATCGGCGCCCTGGTGGCCCTGGCCGCCCTGCTCGGCCGGTTGTACGGGCCCATCACGTCCCTGTCCAATGTGCAGGTGGACGTGATGACCGCGCTGGTGAGCTTTGACCGGGTGTTCGAGGTGCTCGACCTCAAGCCGCTGATCGCGGAGCGGCCGGGGGCGATGGCCCTGCCGCAGCCGGGCAATGGCGCCGGGCCCGGGCCCGCCCCGGCGGTGGAGTTCGACCACGTGTCGTTCCGCTACCCCACCGCGAGCGAGGTCTCGCTGGCGTCACTGGAGTCGATCGCGCTCGCCCAGCCCGAGCGGGCCAATGCCGGCCAGGACGTGCTGCACGATGTGAGCTTCGTGGCCCCGTCCGGTCAGCTCACCGCGCTCGTCGGCCCGTCGGGCGCGGGCAAGACCACCATCACCCACCTGGTCTCGCGGCTGTACGACGCGCGGGAGGGCACGGTCCGCCTCGGCGGCTACGACGTCCGCGACCTGACGCTGGACTCGCTGCGGGAGGCAGTGGGCGTGGTCACCCAGGACGCGCACATGTTCCATGACACGATCCGCGCCAACCTGGCGTACGCGCGCCCGTTCGCGACCGAAGAGGAGCTCATCGAAGCCTGCCGGGCGGCGCAGATCTGGGACCTGGTCGCGACCTTGCCCGACGGCCTGGACACGGTGGTGGGGGACCGGGGGTACCGCCTGTCAGGTGGGGAGAAGCAACGGCTGGCCATTGCCCGGCTGCTGCTCAAGGCCCCCTCGGTGGTCGTGCTCGACGAGGCCACCGCGCACCTGGACTCCGAGTCGGAGGTCGCGGTGCAGCGAGCGCTCAAGACGGCGCTGGCGGGACGGACCTCGATCGTGATCGCCCACCGGCTGTCGACCATCCGGGAGGCCGACCAGATCCTGGTCATCGACGGCGGCCGGGTGCTCGAGCGCGGCCGGCACGAAGACCTGCTCACCGACGCCGGCCTGTACGCGGAGCTGTACCACACGCAGTTCGCCAGCCAGGAGCCCGCTGTCCGGGCACTGGGCGCCTAGGGCGTGTCTGCCGGTCATCGAATCTCAGGGCAGAGCGACACCGGGACGCTGGTCCGCCACGCCGACAGCTATTCGGTGGGTGCGCTGCTGCTGCTGGCCTGCAAGACGCTCGCCTACGGCGTGTCGCGGGGCAGCTTCCGGGGCGGCCCCATCTTCCCGGCCCTGTTCATCGGCACAGCCGGGGGGTAGCAATGTCCCACCTGCCCGGCCTGCCGCTGGTGGCCGGGGTCGCCATGGGCATTGGCGTGATGACCGCCGTGGTGACGAAGCTGCCGCTGACCTCGGTCCTGCTCGCCAGCCTGCTGGTGCTCCCGGACGCCGCGAAGGTCATGCCGCTGGTGATCGTGGCGGTGGTCGTCGCCTACGTGACCGGTGCTCACATCGGGCCGCGCCCGGTGGATGGTGATGCGGCGGGACCCAGGGGCACTCAGGTGGTGCCGTAGCCGACGCGGCGGAGTTCCTCGCCGGCCAGGGTCTCGACTTCATCGACCTGTTCGGAGGTCAGTGCCCGGCGCCACACACCCGGCTCCATCACAGTCGCGGTCACCCGGACGTCCAGTGGCATCATCCCGGCCTCGATGAACGTCGAGACCATGCGCACCGTGTCCGCGGGCTTGCGGACCATGTCCTCATAGCGGAGCGTGACCAACTGCTCGGCCGACAAGCGGGCCCGCAGCCGGGCGGCCAGCCGCACCGACCCGCGCCAGCGCATCGCGCACTTGCCAGCGAGGCTCGCCTCCGTCCACGCGACGCGGTCCTGCGCTGTCTCCACCCCGAGCAGTGGGTGGAAGGACTCGGTGTCGAGGTTCACGAACCCCGGCCTGAACCAGGCGACGGCCTCGGGGTCCGCTGCCATGGCGGCCGTTACGTCGCGGCCGTCCCGCACGACCTGGATGAGCCGCGCGTCGCCGAAGGCATCCACCAGTGAGTCCGCGCAGTACAGGAGGTTCGGGCTGGCGTCACCGTAACGCTGGACCGACCGTTCGCCCACACACGGCCCGGCCCCGGGCACCCCGCTCGCCTCTCGGCACTGGCGTGAGCAGCCCAGGCAGCAGTGGGCATTGACCTGCCAGCCCTGGGCGAACGCGTCCCGCAGCACGCTGGCGGCGGCGTCAGGGTGGCCACGGGCGATGCTGGGTGTGCGGGCGAACGCGTGGACGACCGGCACGACCCAGCGCTGCCCGAGCGTGACGTGGAAACCCTCCGTGCGCTTGAGCGCGGACGCGAGGATCTCGGTGCCCGACCCCGGCGGGCCGAGCACGAACACGGGCTGCGCCACCTTGCGGCCGTTGACCACCAGGATGTGGGGTTTGGGTGTGGTGGGGGCGGGAGGAGCGGCCGGTGTCCCGGCTGGCGTTGTCCCAGCCCCAGCCGGTGCTGCGCCGGTTGGGCCGGCCCAGCCAGTGGACTGGGGGATCGTGGTCAATGTGTCCCGCGCCCGGTGTCGCTGTGCGTGCGGCCGCCCTTCCGGCGGCAGTGGACCGGCTGGTGCGAGCCCAGGTTGAGTGCCGCCTGGATGAGCGCCATGTGGCTGAACGCCTGGGGGGTGTTGCCGACCAGGCGGCCGTACCGTGGGTCGAACTCTTCGCTGAGCAGGCCGACGTCGTTGCGCAGCGACAGCAGCCGGTCGAACAGTTCCGTTGCCTCGTCGAACCTGCCGATCAGGTGCAACGCATTGACCAGCCAGAAGCTGCAGGCCAGGAACGCGCCTTCGCTGCCGGACAGCCCATCGACCCCTGACCTCCCCTCGCTCAGTGAGTAGCGGCGCAGCAGGCCGTCGGACATGAGCTCACGCTGGAGCACCTCGACGGTGGAGACCACCCGCGGGTCATTACCCGGCAGGAAGCCCACCTCGGGGATGAGCAGCACCGCGGCATCGAGTTCGGTGGACCCGTAGTACTGCGTGAACGTCCCGCGGGCGGGGTCGAACCCCTTGTCGCACACCTCCTGGTGGATCCGGTCACGGACCTCGCGCCACCGCTCGACCGGGCCCGGCAACCCCTGGCCCACCGCGCGGCAGGCGCGGTCGAAAGCAACCCACGCCATGACCTTGGAGTGCACGAAGTGGCGCCGTGGGCCGCGGACCTCCCAGATGCCCTCGTCCGGCTGCTCCCAGGTCTTTTCCAGGTATCCGAGCAGCGTCCGCTGCAGTGACCAGGAGTGCTTGTCCGCGGCGACCCCGGACTCCCGCCCCATGTTGAGCGCGTCGATCACTTCGCCGTAGACGTCGAGCTGGAGCTGGTTGACCGCGGCATTGCCGATCCTGACCGGGGCGGACTCCTCATAGCCGGGCAGCCAGTCGGCCTCCCACTCCTCCAGGCGCCGCTCACCAGCCACCCCGTACATGATCTGGACGTCCCGGGGGTCACCGGCCACGGCCCTGCCCAGCCACTGCCGCCACGCGGCCGCCTCGTCGTTGTACCCGGTGCGCAGCAGGGCCTCCAGGGTGATCGTGGCATCCCGCAGCCAGCAGTAGCGGTAGTCCCAGTTGCGCTCGCCCCCGATGTCCTCAGGCAGGGAGGTGGTGGCCGCGGCTACTATCCCGCCAGTCGGCTCGTAGGTGAGGGCTTTGAGGGTGATGAGCGAGCGGACCACCGCGTCGCGGTAGTGGCCCTGGTAGGTGCCCCGGGACACCCACTTCTCCCAGAACTCCCTGGTGATCTCCAGCTGCTTGGCGTACTCGCACGATTCGGGTGGCTCCTGGTAGGAGGGCGCCCAGGTCAGCACGAAGGGCACTTCGTCACCGGGTGCGACGGTGAAGCTGGCACGGTGTGCCATGTTGCGCCCGGTCATGGGCGCCGGCGTGTCCAGCCACAGGGAGTCCGGCCCCGCGACAGCGGCGATCCGGCCGTCCACCCGGCGCACCCACGGGACGACCTTGCCGTAGCCGAACCTGAACCGCACCACGCATTCCATGTCGACCGTGCCGTGGATACCCGTGACGACCCGGATGAGGACCGGTGCCTGGCCGTCGCGGGGCGGCATGAAGTCGGTCACGTCGGCCACGCCGGTGGCGGTGGTCCACCGGGTGCGCAGGATGAGTGTCTCGCCCACGTACTCGCGTGACGCCTGGGGCTCGCCCTGCCCGGCGGCGCCGGCAGCGCCCGCGGCGGCATGGGCGTGTGCCGAGGCACGCCCCGGCGTGCAGGCGGGTGGCGAGCCCGCGGCCGCGATACGCCACAGTCCATGGTCTTCGGTGCCCAGCAGGCTGGCGAAACAGGCACCGGAGTCGAACCGTGGCAAGCACAGCCACTCGATCGAACCGTCCCGGCCGACCAGCGCCGCCGACTGCATGTCGCCGACGAGGGCGTAGTCCTCAATGAGTCCCGCCACTGAGCCTCCTGGTCACGGCCGCCTTACTGGCTCATCCCCGCCTGTGGCCTGGGACGCGTCCCGCGCAGGTACGCATTATGCCTTCTGCCGGCTCAACCGTACCCGTAAGGGCCCCCTCCCGCGCGTAAGCCGGAGTCCTGGCAGGACATAGGCTCCGGCTATGCCATCAACCCGGGGACGCGCGGCCGCGCTTGCCGCCGTACTGGCGCTGCTGGCCGGCGGCTGCGCCCAGTTCGACTCCGCGCTCGGGCAGCGGGAGGCGGTCGTCCAGTTCCGCCCCGGGACAACAAACGTGGCCCGCCTGGCGGTCCGTGCTGCCTGCTCGCGGGTGCCGCAGGCGAAGCCGGAACCGCTGCCCAAGGACCACCTGGCGGTCGACCTCCTCTACGACGTCCGTTACCAGGTCAGCAATGCCTCCGACGGCGACCTTGCCCGTCTCCAGGAGTGCCTGCAGCGTTTCCCGTCGGTCACCGGGATCGAGTTCAACGGCCCTGGCGGCACCTAGGACATCTCGCAGCCTGCTACCCACCGCAGCCTGTAACCACGCCCTGAGTGCGTCTGGCAGGGGTCAGGGGGAGGGTGCGAAGGCGGCGGCGCGGATGGCGTTCCATTGCCATGCGGGCCGCGGGGGCGCGCCACCGGACTGGTAGAAGAAGGAGTACCAGAGGATCGCCGTAGGGCTGGAGTTCGCCAGGATGTCGTCACGCTCCTGGCGCATCTGGCGGGCGGTCGGGAAGGGGCCAGTCAGGCCGACGTCGGGTTCGCCGTCTCCGAACGCCTGCACCGACAGCACCAGCCCGCTCTTGTGGAACTGCGAGACGTATCCCTGCTGGGCCGACGCGATCGTGTCCCACCCGCTGACCGGGCATGGCCGGGCGGGATAGACGGGGTAGTAGTCGCCGCCGACGACACCGGCCGTGCCGATGAACGGCAGGATCGCGCTGCCGTTGCCGCAGGGGAGCCCTGAGCCGCCCTCGTTGGAGACGACGAAGGTGGCATGGCTGGGGTCGGCGGCGTGGATGAGGTTGCCCCATGCCTGCAGTTGCTGCGGCGCCGCTGGGTCCGGGTGGTCGGCCTGCCACAGGTTCGGCTCGTCGCCGATGAGGTACATCCAGGTCTCGGGCTGGGTCTTCAACTGGCCGACGACCCACTGGGCGAGTTCGGCATTGGTTGCGCATGCCGCGCTGCCGGCACGGCAGGAGGCGGCCATCTGGGGGTAGAGGGCCAGGGCAGCGGTGCCGCCCAGGCCGTCAGTGCCCCAGAAGGACGGGTCGTCCAGGTCCCAGACCATGGTGAGGCCGAGGGACTGGGCGTAGCGGCCGTAGGCCAGCAGGTTGGCCATGGACCCGAACAGGTCGCCGTAGTTGACGACGGTGGCGAAGCCGGCGTTGCTCATGACCGCCAGACGGGCCTCGCACCTGGCGAGGGAGCCCGGTCCGGTGCCGAGCTGGCAGTACTCATACAGCCCCTGCGGCGGCAGCCCCGCTGCGTCCTGCAGGTCCAGGCGGGTGGCCGCCGGTGCCAGGGCGACCGCCACCAGTTGCGACGCCAGCATCGCAACGGTCAGCGCCGCCACCTTGACGGTGAGGCGCGTGGTACGCCCGAGCATGGTCACTCTCTACCAGAGCTATGCTCGCTGCGAAAGACTCTTTACCAGATTCTGAAGTGGGCCGCGGCGCAGCGGCCGGGCTGGCGCATCCGCTCGGTGGCAAACCGTCTCCCGGGCAAGGCGGCGGTCCGTATGCTCCAAGCCATGGCGCAGCACAGTGGGGCGGTGACGGCTGCCCGCACGCGGAGGTGGGCCGGGGGACTGCTGACCCTGGTGGTGCTAGCTGGCACCGCACTGACCGGGTGCGGGCTGGTCGGTGGGCAGTCCACGGCATCCTCGGTCGGCATACAGGCGTCGCGGGGCCCCACGCCAACCTCGGGAGTCTCCCCGTCGCCTTCGCCCGCCTGCCCCCCGGCACCCGCCAAGTTCTCGTGCGTCATGCGGGCGCGTATCGCCGCCGTGCAGCAGTACCTGCGCCGCCGCCCAGGCGTGGTCGGGGTCGTGCTGCGTGACCGCACCACCGGTGCGCTGTGGCAGAACCCCCAGGCCCGCACCCCGGTCTACATGGCCTCCACGAGCAAGCTGGCCATGGCGACCACGCTGCTGCTGGAGAACCAGTCCGGCGCCATCCACCTGAGCCCCGCCGACATGGCGACCATGCACCAGATGCTGCATGTCAGTTCGGACCAGGACGCCGACGCCCTGTGGTTCAAGTTCGGTGCGCCGTTCTACACGTCGATGTTCCCCAAGATCGGGCTGGCCCATGCCCGGTACCTCGCGCAGGCGGGCGTGACGGGGCCGTACTGGGGCGAGATGATGTGCCCCGCCACAGACCTGAGCCGCCTCATCACCTACGTGCTCACGAAACTGCCCCCGCCATTGCGCGCCTACTTTGAGAACACGCTCCGCCACGTCGCCGCCGACCAGCACTTCGGTGTCTGGGGCGCGGGCCCGGCCGAGCAGCCGGGCAACAAGGACGGCTGGTCGCTGGAGAAGCCGGGCTGGATCATCAACACGGTCGGCTTCGCCGGGCCGGGCGCCCGCTACACCCTGGCCGTGATGAACAGCCTGAACGGCCACGGCGGGTACCACGACGGCACCGACACGGTGACCCAGGTGGCTGCCCTGCTGTTCCGCGGCCACCAGGTCCCGGCCCCCCGGGTGAGCGCAACCCCCTGAGTGGTACCCGGGCCACTCCCGGCGCCGCTCCCGAATTCGCTATGACTGACCTGTTGCGTGGTGCATTTACGGGACTGAAATTCTGACTATGTCGACGGGTTTTATAGAATAGTCGGCCACCCTCGCTCTGGCCGAGGCGGTCCGGCCACGCTCAGTCACGGCACGGCTCCGGCTGGGCTGGCGTGCCTGGACGCGGTAGGCGTCAGGTGCGGTGTGAACCGTCAGCCTGTGCTCTTGTGGTGACGGTGGGTAAGAATCCGCCTGATCACCGTGAGCCGGTACCAGGTGGTGTGAGCTGGCGCGATCGCGGGCAGTATGCTTATGATGAGCTAACCTATTAAATCAGTCTAGATACTATGCTGGTTTAGATAGTATGAAGATCGAGAAAGCGGGATGTAAATGAAGCGCATGTTGCTGGCTGCAGGGGCAGCAACCCTGGCCCTGGTGGGGGTGGGCTGCTCATCTAATGCAGCGACCACGGGTTCCAGTTCGTCCCCGGTCACTCTCCGGCTCGGGTTCCTCGCCAACATCACTCACGCCACGGCCCTGGTCGGGGTCAAAGAGGGCTTCTTCACGAAGGACCTGGGCAAGGGCGTGACACTCCAGCTCAAGCCGTTCAGCACCGGGACCGAGGAGGCGACCGCACTGCTGGCCGGCCAGCTCGACGCCGCCTACGTGGGGCCGAACCCCACGATCAAGGCCTGGCAGACCTCGGGCGGCAAGCTCATCAAGGTCATCTCAGGTGCGGCCTCCGGCGGCGCCGAACTGGTGGTCAAGCATGGCATCACCACGCCCGCCCAGCTCAAGGGCCAGAAGCTGGCCACACCGTCGCTTGGCAACACCCAGGACGTGGCGCTGCGCTACTGGCTGAAGCAGCATGGCCTGTCCACCACCCCGACCGGCGGCGGTGACGTCCCGATCACCCCGGTGACACCCAACTCCGCGGCGGTGCTCGAGTTCGCCTCCGGCCAGATCGCCGGTGGCTGGGAGCCCGCCCCCTATGACGCGCAGATGGTCGCCGCTGGCGGTCACGTCCTGGTGGACGAGGCGAGCCTGTGGCCGGCCGGCCAGTTCGTCACGACCAACCTGGTGGTGACGCAGAAGTTCCTCGCCGCGAACCCGGCTGTGGTCAACGACCTGCTCAAGGCCCAGATCCAGGCGACCAACTTCATCAACTCCAGCAAGGCGGCCGCCGAATCGGCAGTCAATGCCGAGCTGACGTCCATCACCGGCAAGCCGCTCAAGTCCACCGCGCTGGCTGCCGCGTTCGCACAGGTCAGTTTCACCAACGACCCGGTCGCCAGCTCATTGGTCGCCGACGCCGCCCACGCCCAGGCGGTCGGGCTGCTCAAGCCGGTCTCCAACCTGGCCGGCGTCTACGACCTGGGCCCGCTGAACACACTCCTCAAGGCCGACGGCCAGTCGCAGGTGAACAGCTTATGAGTCTCATCCAGCGCGGTCTGGCGCCGCCGCACTCCCCGGCGCCGAACGGTTCATCCCAGCCAGCCCCCGCCCCGGCCGATGCCGGGGCGGCGGCCGCGGTCCGGCTGGACGAGGTCGTCAAGGTCTACGGCAGCGGGCGCAATGGCCTGCTGGCACTGGACGGGGTGTCCCTGTCGGTGGCCCCCGGCGAGTTCGTCTGCCTGATCGGGGCCTCAGGCTGCGGCAAGTCCACCATGCTCTCGCTCGTGGCCGGCCTGGACACACCGACCGCGGGGACCATCGACACCTGCGGGAACAGGGTGGCGCTCATGTTCCAGGAGCCCGCCCTGTTCCCGTGGCTCACCGCGGAGCGCAACGTCGAACTCGCGCTGCGGGCCCGGGGCGTGCCCAGGGCCGAGCGGGCACCCAAGACGGCCGAGCTGCTCGCGGCCGTCCAGCTCGCGCAGTTCGGGACGAAGAAGCCGCACGAGCTGTCCGGCGGCATGCGCCAGCGGGTCGCCATGGCCCGCGCCCTGGCGCAGGAGGCCGACGTGATGCTCATGGACGAGCCGTTCGGCGCGCTGGACGCGATGACCCGCGACCTGCTGCACGGCCTGCTGGAGCGGATCTGCGCCGAACGCGGCTTCACCGTCCTGTTCGTGACGCACAACGTCCGCGAGGCGGTGCGGCTCGGTGACCGGATCGTCGTGCTCAGCAGCCGCCCGGGCCGCGTCATCGAGGAATACCAGGTGCCCAGGGAGGGGCCGCGCCGGATCGACTCGGCGGAGGTCGCCGAGCTGTCCGCCGTCATCACCGACCGGCTGCGGGAGGAGATGAGCCGCCATGACGCTTAACCCAGCTCCCAGCGTCGACGTGCAGGCCCGCGAGGCCCTGCGCGCGGCGGCCATCAAGGGCCTCGACAACCTGGAGACAGGCGGCACCGCCAAGCGCGGTGGCTTCGAGCCACGTCAGTTCGCCGCCAAGGTGTGGGCAGGCTTGTGGCCCAAGGCACTCGCAGTCGCCATCGTGCTCGGAGTCTGGCAGCTCGTCGCGATCAGCGGGTGGAAGTCCCTGGTGCTGAAAGGCCCTGGCCCAGTGCTCTCGGACCTCTGGCAGCTGGCGCAGCATGGCCAGATCTGGTCCGCGATCGGCATCACGATGCAGCGCGCGCTGTACGGGTACATCATCGCGCTGCTGATCGGCACCGCGATCGGCATCGTGGTGGCGAGGATCGCGCCGCTGCGGGTCGCCATCGGGTCGATCATCAGCGCCCTGCAGACGATGCCGTCGATCGCGTGGTTCCCCTTCGCGATCATCCTGTTCGGCCAGACCGACGCGGCCATCGTGTTCGTCATGGCCCTGGGCGCCGCGCCGTCCATCGCCAACGGCCTGATCACCGGCATCGACTACACCCCGCCGCTGCTGCTGCGCGCGGGCAAGACCATGGGCCTGCGCGGGGTGGACCGCTACCGGTTCCTGATCCTGCCCGCTTCACTGCCCGCCTACGTCAGCGGGCTCCGGGAAGGCTGGGCGTTCGCCTGGCGCAGCCTGATGGCCGGTGAGCTGCTCGTCATCATCCTCGGGCAGGTGTCGGTCGGCCAGCTGCTCAACACCTTCCAGTCCAACCTGGACTTCACCGGTGCCACCGCGATGATCATCGTGGTGCTGATCATCGGCGTCTGCGTGGACGCCGTGTTCTCCAAGGCGGACCTGACGATCCGCAAGCGCCGCGGCCTGCTGGAGAACGAGAGCTAGGGCGCGCGTCTGCGAGTTCCGCGCCCCTACCAGGCGGGCACCGGTTCAGGCGGCAACGAGCCGGTGCCCGCCGCTGTATACGTCCATGCCGTCGCGCGGGAGACCGGCCCGCGTCATGTGGGACTCCCCGGTCAGTTCCGCCCTACCGGCGGGCCATCCGCATGAACGGGTTGTCGCGGGAGGCGGCAACGGCCTGGAACCCGTACTGGAGCATTTCCGCCTGGTAGCCGCTGGCCGCCGATGCCAGCGAGGCTGTTCCGGCCGCCACGCGGCGCAGGGCGCGGACGAGCACCTGGGCGTCCTTCAGCGCGACGTTGGCACCGTCGCCACGGCCGGGGGACATGGTGTGGACCGCGTCGCCGAGCAGGGTCACGTTCGGCACCGGCCAGGGCGCCACCGGCTGGGCCGAGGTGATGCACACCGCGAAGGTCGCGGGCACATCGGCTTCGGCGATGATCCGGCGCACCGCGGGATGCCAGCCCTCCACCAGGTGGGCGGCTTCGCGGTGCAAGGAGACGGCGCCCGCCTGAAACAGCCTGGGACCGTCAAGCGGCAATGTCCAGGAAAAGTACCCGGGTATGCCGGACAGGCGCACCGATGGCGCGAGTCGCGCCACGGCGGAGCTGGCCGGTTCGAGGGCGCGGCAGGTGGCGACCGACATGCTGGTCCCGCCGGGGCCGATGATCCTGTTGAAGGTGTCGACGAGCACGCCGGGCACCCAGCCGGCGAACGGTGTCCGGCCATAGACCGCCCAGCCAAGCTCGTCGATGACGGCGTCCGGGAGCAGTTGCCGGCGCACCGCTGACCCGGTGCCGTCCGCCCCGGCCAGCAGGTCACCGACTGCCGAGCTGCCGTCGGCAAAGTGCGCGGCCACGCGCCCGTCCGGAGTGGGTGAATAGTGCGTGAAGGTTTTGCCGAAGCGGACGTCTAGTCCAGCCAGCAAGATCTCGCGCAGGGTCAGCCGGTTGACACCGAACCCGGCAGGCCCGGGCGGGTCATGGGGCAGCGGCTTGTCGAACTTCGGGCGAAGGTGCTCGTCCAGGAACACCATCCGGGTTGCCGCCCGGATCGAGGTTGCCACCGCCAGTGCAAACAGATCCTCGGGCAGGCATTCCCGCAGCGCGCCCGCGCCGGTGGCCTTGAGGCTGACCCGGTACCCCTGGTGCCGGGACCCGGCAGACGCATCGCGTTCGTAGACGGTGGCGCTGATCCCTTCATTGCGCAGGCCCTGGGCTAGGCACAGCCCGCCGACCCCTCCTCCGATGACCACCACGTGCAAGCCCACAACCGCGAGAATAGCTGTCGCGACAGTAAATGTCCAGACTGGTATATTTGGCCGGTGACGCCCTCCCAGGTCCTCGGTGCTGGGGCGCTCCTGCACCAGACCGCCCGTGACCTGGCGACGCTACTCGACCGCCAACTCGCCCCGCTCGGCGTCACCGCGCAGCAAGCGGCGCTGCTGCTGCACGCCAGCCGGCAACAGCACAGACCCAGCCAGCTCATGAGCCTCCTGGGCACTGACACCGCCGGCATGACCAAGCTGGCCGACCGCCTCGAGGCCAAGCACCTGATCGAGCGGCACCCAGACCCGCAGGACCGCCGCTCGGTCTTGATCACACTGACGCCGGACGGGCGGGCGCTGGTGCCACGGCTAGCGCCGGTGTTCGGCCGTGTCACCGGGCAACTCCTCAACGGCTTCAGCCCCGGCGAGGTCAGCACCCTTACCACCATGCTGGAACGCATGCGCGGCAACATCGCCAGCGCCGCGCCCACGCCTCCGGCCTGACCCAGCCGGTGCTCGGCGCAGGAGGGAGCCGATAACACCCTTTGCCTGGGCCGTCCCATCCTGCAGTGGGCCCGGAGCAACCTGGCTTTGCGGCGCTACTTCTTGTCTGAGCTGACGTAGGTGCCGCGCCGGGGCACGGTGAACACGATGCCTTCTTGGCGGAGGATGTCGATGGCCCGGAGTACGGTGTCCCGGCCGACGCCGTACTCCTGCTGTAGATGCTGTACGGATGGCAGTGGGCCGCTTCGCCACTCGCCCTTGGCGATCCTGGCCCGGAGGATGGCGGTTAGCTGCTGGTAGGCAGGCTCCGGAGCGTCATGATCCACCGTCACAAGATCAAGCTAGACCTGCTGAGAGCAAAGCTGATCAGGGGGTATATCTGCTCTGCTCTGCTCTACTCTGATCTACACTGATTCCAACATAGGTGTCCGAAGGGCGGGCCAGACATGGGTATCCCGGACCAGAAGCAGAGCGAGCTTCCGATGCGGCCTTGGTTCCAGGAATTGCAAGGCCTCGATGACGCGATCGCATTCCGCAGAGCCCGGCTCGCTCAGCCGTGCCCCGACTGCGCTCTTGCCGAAGAGAGGTGTGACGATCACGCCTGCGACGTGACCCTGATTGCCGGATACCGCCAGCTAGCGACTGCACTCCTGGCGCGCACACCTCTCGCTGCGCCGCCACTCCAAACGGACCTGCCTCGTGAGGCTGTGTGAGGGGCCGCTTTCAATCCGGATAACCAGCCCCGATCACCGAGGGTGACCGGCGCAGGCAGGCCACCAGACGATCGCTTTGCTGCCCGCGCATCGACTCCGTGTACACCGTCGCGACCAGCAAGCCCTGGGTACGGACCACCTGGCCAACGCTGACCACGAACGGCTTCGACGCGCACCTGCCCATCACCGATGCAGCGGCCCGCGCACTGATGCCAGTGTGGAAGCCAACTCGCAGCTGAAAGGGTGGCCCACACTGCCCAGCGCAGGGCCGAGGCTGGCCGCAGGCGGCGACCCCGGAGACCAGCGCGGCCAAGATCCCGCCAAGTAGAACAGCCGACACGCTCGAACCCAACCTCACAACGACATAGTGACCCCGCTGCGTCCCTAGTGGGGACTGTCGGGAATCTGACAGGCCCCCCTAGTGCCAACCGCCACGGGGGGTATCCAGAACAACGGTGTAACTCTTGCGACAGGACGGGCGGATGGTCCGTCTGAGGAGGAACACCATGAGCACGGCGATGCAGGGCACTGCCACGAAGGCCGCTAAGCGGGACGGTGTGGCGGCGGATGATGGCCGGGTGGACGCAGCGGATGAGGAACTGGCCCGCCAGCTCGCGGAGCGGGCCCGCGCCGAGGGGCTGAGCCTGACCGGTCCGGGCGGGCTGCTGGGGCGGCGGCGGAGTTGCGGGCGCGGGTGGCGGTGTCTCGGGCGGCGCAGGGTTTGCCGCCGTTTGTAACGATGAGGCGACGTTGGCGAAGATCGCTGACCTGGTGGCGCTGGGCCGTGGTGATGACACGGCCAGGCGTAATGCGCGATCGGTGGGTGCGGCGTGGCCGGGATGGGACCACGGGGCGATGTGGGATGACGCGAGCGGTCGGCCGGTGCGGGTGTGGGAGCCGTCGGCGTGGCGGCGGGAGCGCCGCCGCCGTCTCATGTGGGAGCGTGAGCTGGCCGAGGGGGGACGGCCGGTCCCGGTTGATGTGTCGGGGTGGTGGCCGCGCAGGGCATGGCTGCGGGTGCGCTACGGTCGACCACTGGTGCTCGCGGCGCGGGTGGTCGTCGTGGCGGGGGTGCCACTGGTGGCGCAGGTCAGTGCACCTGGTGACCCAGCGGTGCCCGCGCTGGCGGTGGGAGCCTTCACATGGTTGGTGCTGACTGGTCGCCTCGACCTGGCTCCCGGCCACCAGGGACAGTCTAGATAACAATTTGGTAAATGCGCATCCCGCATTCACCAAATTGGCAAAGCCGCAGGTCGCAGGGACAATGCCCGCCTATTGCCACAGTGATAATCATGATGAGAGTTACTGGAAGGCATCTGAACCGAGGCAGGCACAGGCCGAGTAAGTGCACCGGCGCCGTCAAGCGGATATGATGCTGGCATTCCCCGGCTCTGTGCCTGGGTGGTTAACCTTCCCGGCGTGGTGGACGCGCGCATGCGGCGTCTAGCCGCGTAGAGGAAGGAGAACTACCTTGAGTCATAGGCGCCCTCGTAAGAGGGTTCCGGGGTGGTGTGTCTGGGGGCCCGCCGTCTTGGCGCTCGCCACAGGCTGTGTAGAGCTTGCAGCAGCGCTGGTGACGTACATCCACCGTTGACGGGCTCCCGGACACATCCAGTCTGCGGGCTGGGGCCTCTGGGCCCCAGCCCGCCTCTGTATCAGAGTATACAGGTTCTGATTCGTGTAGCTAATTTTCAACAGAGTTCATGATTATAACTGTGGCATGTTGCACAATAAATCTCAGGTTTCGTTCGGTCGTGTGAGCATCGTTTGGTGTTTCATCGTAGTAGTTCTCACTGATGGTTTCGGCACTGAGTTTGCTAGTTCGCATCTGCGCTGGTTCTGATTCTGCGAGCCTCGTTGGTCGCAGTGTTTGTGGATGTTGCGCAGAAATTCTGTTTCGTAGTTTTGTCTTCTGGTGTGGCTTGTCAGCGCCTGTATGGGCGCTGACCTGGGAAGATGAGTGCCCGGAGGGCGCTGCTGTCGCGGTTCGTGGCGGTGGAGCGTGACGTGGGTCGACGGCGGTGACCATCACTGAGGGTGGGGTGGGCGGGCCACCTCCGGTGGGGGGGCCATGGGTTCCTGGTTGATGGCCTGTGCGTAGGGCAGGGTCAAGAGCGCTACTAGCGATCATGAATGCCCTTTGGGGATGTGCTCATGTTGCGCTCGCCTGTTGCGCTCCTATGTCTCGCTTGATGCGCGCGTCGCAGGGATGTGTGGCGTTCTCATGTTGCGCAGGTTAGGCACGCCAGGTGGGGTCAGTGATGCGGTTGAGGTCGAAGCGGCGGCCGGTGGGGCTGACGGGTCGTACGTCGATGTGGTCGATCACGGCAGTGATCAAGGCGCGCTGGCCGCCGGGGATGAGGTGTCCCCAGCGGTCCCACAGGCCGCCTTCCATGGCGGCGAACTCGACCAGGGCGCGTGCGTGCTGGGAGCGGCCAAGCTGAGCGGTCAGCGTGTCGGCTTCGTCGCGCAGTTGGGAGCGGGCGGTTAGCCACTCCTTGCGGTCGATCTCCTTCGCCGCCCACAGCGCGGCCAGTTCTTCCCGCTGCGTCTCGATCTCCCGCAACCGCCCACTGACGTCATTGCTGCGAGTGCCGGCGGTAGTGGTCCCGGCGAGGAGCCGGGCCAGGGTGGCCGGGTCATCCAGCGCTGTCAGCACCCGGTCGATGACCTCCTTCTCGGCGTAGTCGGCGAACACGGCGACCCTGCCGCAGCGCCCGTTGCCCGGGTCTTTGGCGCAGACGTAGCGCCGTCGCCCGTTGTGGGGGCGTCCCAGCCCTTGTGGCAGACCGCGCAGGTCAAGATGCCGGATAGCAGGTAGGTGCGGGCTTGGGTGCGCGGTGTGGTGGGTTTGGGTGCGAGAAGGGCGCGCAGTTCGTCTGACTCGGCTGTCGTGATGATCGCGGGCCAGGACTGCTCGTGCACGATCTCTCCGTGGTACTCCCGTCGGCCTGAGACACGGGCCGAGGTCAGCACGCCCCGCAGCACCAACGTCTGCAACTGCCCGCCCTTGGCTGAGGGGATGCCCCGGGCATTGAGGTCAGCGGCGATGGAACGCAGTGACTCCCCTGCCCGGGCCCGCATCGCTGCCTCGCGGATCACCCGGGCCTCGGCGTCGACGATGGTCATGGCGGGGTGTAGCCATAGCCACGAGTGCCGGTGGAGTGCGGCCGACCCGCCTTCGCCTGCTGAAGCCGTTCACGGCGCTGACGCTCGGCCTTGTGCTCCGCCTCATGACGGGCAGCGGCTCCGAGGGTGCGAGCAACCATGCGCCCGGTGGGGGTGGCTAGGTCGATCTCCTCGGTAGCGGTGGCGAGCTGGACGCCGTGGGCGTCGTGCAGGTCAATCACGTCTTCCAACTCGCGTGGGGACCGGGTGAGCCGGTCCACATGCCAGCACACGATCGCATCCACCCGCCCCGCCCGTACATCCGCCAGCAGGTCACGCCACGCAGGGCGGGGCTTACGCACATAGGCCGACACGTCGTTGTCGGTGTAGACGCGCACAACCTGCCAGCCCCGGCGTTCAGACAGGGAGCGGCAGTCTTCCTCCTGACGCTCCACCCCAGCCCTGCCCCCATACGGTCCTGCGAAATCCGGACGTATATGGCGCACGAACAGTAGTGGCACGCTTGAGAACTCTGGCCCGGGAGGCGCTGAGCACGAACTTGATCAGTGACGGCTTGGCCGCCAGCGCCGCGCTGACCTGGACGTCGCCGTAGCTGCCGGTGGCCGTGACCGCGTTGCCGCTGGCGATCTTCGTCCCGTCCTGGTAGAGCGCGTAGCTGCCGCTCACGTCGTTGACCTGGCCTGGGAGGGGGACAGCGAGCCCGGCGCCCCGGTGGCCGGGCTGGTTGTCGCTGAACGGGGTGACGTCCAGGCTGAGATCGTTGCCGGCCCGGGCGGCCGAGGACCGCACCAGGACGAGGCCGGTGTGCGGGAGGCTGACGTTGGCCCCCGGGTGCAGTGGGTAGGCGCCCCAGGTCTGGGCCAGCCGCTGGCCCGCGTGCAGCAGGCGGGCAGCGCCGGTCTGCCCGCCGGGGGTCTGCCCGGCGGTGATGGTCCGGTATTCGAGGTAGTAGGTCTGCCAAAGCATGGCCGGGCTGGCGGAGGAGTACTCCACCTGGTGTGCGGGCAGCGGCAGCGGAAGGTCCAGGGCGCCCACGAAGCTCGTCCCGACCTGGTAGTGGGTCCCGACGAAGGTTTGCCATGCGCCCACCGAGCGCATGTCCTGGACGAAGTCGTCTGAGACGGTGGCCAGACCGGCCGGGGCGGCCGCGAAATGCTGGGCCGGGATCGTACCGGGCGGATTGGCGAAGTCCAGGGTGTAGGCGTAGGGCACCGCCTGTCCCGGCGGCGAGGTCAGCTGGGCCGAGGTGAACACCCGCAGCGTGCCGTAGCTGGGCCGTCGGCTGACCCGGTTGATCCATAGCGAGGCGTTGTCCACGCTCTCCTCCAGGCTGTCCACTTTCGGCGAGAACGCGCTGACGGGCGCGTGCGGTGCGGCGCGCACGATCGTCAGCGTCAGGCTCTGGGTGGTCGCTGGCCGGGGTGTGGCCACGGTGACCTTGCTGGTGGCGGCCGCGGCCGTAGCCCCCACGGTGGTGTCCCGCGTGACCCTGAACTGCGGCAGCACGTCCAGCCGCAGCGAGGACAACGTGTGCCCGGAGAACTGGGCGAACGCGGCAGCCGCCCAGTAGGTGCCGGTGGGCACGCTGAACGTGGCGGCGCCGTTCTTGAAAACACTGAACCCGGTGCCAGGTGTGTTGCTGTTGGCGATGTCACCCACCAGCACCCCGTCACCGGTGTCCGGCTGGCCAGCCAGGTTGGTGCCCGCGACGGTCAGGGTGTGCAGCGGGCCGTAGTCGCGGGCGGCGACCTGCCCGTGCTGGCCGTCGTGTGTCAGCGCGGTCACCGCGAAGGGACCGTCGCCGTCGCCGGCCGTGGCAAGCGGGACAACGATCTTCTTGCCGCCAAGCTGCAGCGTCACCGCCTGGGTGGCCGGCGCGAGACCCGCCACGGACGCCGTCACGGGGTGCAGGCCACCGGGAGCGGAGGTGACCAGCACCTGGTAGCCCGGGGCGGGGGCAGTGTCACCGGCCGGCGCCGCACCGGACGCCGGAGCCGCCACCGAGGTCAGGAGCGCTGCCAGCATCACCGGCGCGCCCAGTGCTACGGCCCGGATGGGGACACGAATGCAAGGGTGGGGCACAGCGGTCTCCTTGCCAGGTAGGGGTACGGGCTTAGCTGCCGGTGCACTGTGGGCTGACCTGGACCAGGTCGGTTTGCAAGCTGAGGGTGGAGCCGGATCGCGTGCCGGGACCTGCCGCCCATGCCTTGATGAACAGGCCGATGCCGTGCGGGATGGCCGACGGGCGGATGGCGAGCACGGCGCCGGTGCCGGGCCGGCTGCTCCTGCCAGCGCGCCACGACACGCTGGGCTGCCCGGGCACGTGCTGCCACCCGGATCCGCCGGGCGGCAGCTCCGCAATACCCCAGGGCGGGGTGATCCTGTCCTGCAGGAGCGCATTGGCCCGGTCCGGCAGATGCGGAGCGCGGCAGGCCCGGGGAGTCGCGCTGACAGAGGTCGTGGCCATGAAATTGTGCGGCAGGAACTGCACGTTTGCCGGCACCCCGTCCGCACGCAGCCTGCGCCACAGGCCCACCGGGTCCCGGAGCTCCCGGATGGTGACCAGCACCAGGCCACCCGGTTGCCTGGTCACCGACCAGGCAACCGGGTGCATCCGCACGTTGCGGGCGTTAGGTGGTCCGGATGCCGTCGTACCGGGGAGGATGGCGAGTGTCACTGCCACGGCCAGCCCTGCCGCGGCTGTCGTCAGCAGGGCCACCGCGGGGAACCGGGTCCGCCGTGGCGGTCGGGCCACCGGCGGCGGTGCCGCCGTGATCCGCTGGTACAGGGCGACCGCGGCGGGAGAGTCCGGCCCGTCGAGGGACGCGTGCCGGGCCGGGGCGGCTTCCGCGAGCATCGTGTCAAGATCCATCGGTGACTCCGTTCGGCTGGAGAGCGACGGGAACCGGCCCGTTGGCGGCACTGTCCGGACCCAGCAGCGTGCGCAGGCGCGTCTTGGCTTTGTGCACCCGGATGCCTACGGCATTCGCTGAGCAGCCGAGGGCCTGGGCGGCCTCGGCGTAGCTGAGTTCCTCCCAGTGCACGAGCAGCAGCGCCTCGCGGTGGGCGGGCTTGAGTTCGCCGAGGGCCGCGAGCACGCGCTGCTGCGCCGGGTCATGCCCGCGGGTCACTTCCGCGGGGTACCGCTCGGCCGCGAGGCGGCCGACCAGGTTGCGCAGGCGGCTGGCACTGCGGCGCCGCCGGGCGATGACCCGCCGGGCGGTCCCGTACAGCCACGGGCGGTCACCCGGGGCTGGCGGAATGTCGGCGAGCCGCCGCCAGGCGATGGTGAAGACCTCGGCGACCACGTCGGGCACATCATCGGACGTGCCGAGACGGTTCACCGCATAGGCCTGCACCGGGCGGAAGTTGTCCTGGTAGAGGCGATGGAACTGGAGTTCCCGCTGATCCCCGCGGTCATCAGTGCCCGCCACGGAGGCTCCTGGCTGAAGGCTTCGTCATGCCTGATAAGTCTCCGGCACCGGCCGGAAACTTTCCGCCCACGTCAATCGCGGCAAACCGGCCGGGGAGATACCACCGAGAGCCAGCAGGAGCTGAACGACCACCTGGTCGCAGCGTGTTCAGCCGGCAGTGAGCCGGTGCCCGCCGCTGTATACGTTCATGCCGTCGCCGCGCAGGAAACCGACCAGGGTCATGCCTGACTCCTCCGCTAGTTCCACGGCCAGTGAGGAGGGCGCGGACACCGCGGCGAGCACCGGGATGCCCACCACCAGGGCCTTCTGCACGAGTTCAAAGGACGCGCGCCCGGAGACCAGCAGGACGCATCCGGCCAGGGGGAGCTGGCCCTCGCGCAAGCCCCAGCCGGCCAGCTTGTCCACCGCGTTGTGCCTGCCGACGTCCTCCCGCACCGCGATGAGCGTGCCGTCGGTGCGGAACAGTCCGGCCGCGTGCAGGCCACCGGTCTGGTGGAACACCCGCTGGGTGTCCCGCATCGTGGCGGGCAGGCCAGCCAGCACCGCTGCACTCACCGGGGCCGGGTCACTGGCGACGTCGTAGCGGGCCCGGACGCGGACCGCGTCGATGCTGTCCTTGCCGCACACGCCGCAGGCGCTGGTGGTCCAGGACGTGCGGCGCAGCCGCCCGGCCGGGAGTGTGACCCCTTCGGCCAGCGTCACGTCGGCCGTGTTCGCGTCGCACAGGGTGATGGTGGCGATGTCGGCGGCGCGGGCCACTACGCCCTCGGTGGCCAGGTACCCGATGGCCAGGTCGATGTCGTCGCCGGGGGTCCGCATGGTGACGGCCAGTGCCTCGCCGTCCACCCGCACCTCCAGTGGCTCCTCCACCGCGAGCAGGTCGGCCCTGGCCTGAGTCCACTCCCCGCTGGTTTCCCCGTCCAGGCCGCTGTTCCCTGGCACGCCGCCAGTCGGAACCGCTGCACCCGCCTTCACCCGCAGCACCCGCCGCCGCGCCGTCCGCCCAGTCACGTCCACCCTCCAGGGCCGTCCTTGGCACCTCTTCCAGGATCGCCCTTTTCCCAGCCTATGGCGACGGACCGGACCCGAGGTTTATCGTAGTACGATACGTGCCCCATTGCCGATGCCCTGGCGGTGGGCACCCAGTGGACGTGACCGCATGTCGGTTGCTTGGATGGAGGAGTGACGGCAGGCAGGAGGCTGACTTCCTGGCCAGCGTTGCGTCAGATCACCGGGACCGACCGGCTCGGGCGTGGCCTGGCTGTGCGCTCGGAGCACACCGAGTCCGCCGCGCCCCGCACCGAGCAGGCGGAACGCGTCGTGGCGTCGGTCTGCCCGTACTGCGCGGTCGGGTGCGGCCAGCGGGTCTATGTCGCCAAAGTGAACGGCGCCGACACCGTGACGCAGATCGAAGGCGACCCGGACTCCCCGGTCAGCCGCGGCCGGCTGTGCCCCAAGGGCGCGGCCAGCAAGCAGCTCGTCACCCACCCGGGCCGCCAGACCACCGTGCTGTACCGGCGCCCCTACGGCACCGCGTGGGAGTCGCTGTCCCTGGACACCGCCATGGACATGGTCGCCGACCGGGTCATCAAGGCCAGGGAGGACACCTGGCAGGAGACCCACCAGGGCCAGCAGGTGCAGCGCACCCTGGGCCTGGCCAGCCTGGGCGGCGCCACCCTGGACAACGAGGAGAACTACCTCACCAAGAAGCTCTGGACCGCGCTCGGCGCGATCCAGATCGAGAACCAGGCCCGTATTTGACACTCCGCCACCGTCCCCGGTCTGGGGACCAGCTTCGGCCGTGGCGGCGCCACCACATTCCCGCGCGACCTGGTGAACTCTGACTGCATCGTGATCGCGGGCTCCAACATGGCCGAGTGCCACCCGGTCGCGTTCCAGTGGGTGGTCGAGGCCAAGCGCAAGGGCGCGGCCATCTTCCACCTCGACCCGCGGTTCACCCGCACCAGCGCGCTGGCGACCCACCACATCCCGGTCCGGGCGGGCGGTGACATCGTCCTGCTCGGTGCCCTGGTCAACCACGTGCTCTCGGGCGGGCACGAGTTCCGCGAGTACGTCACCACCTATACCAACGCGGCCGACATCCTGCCTGACGACTTCCTCGACACCGAGGACGTCGGCGGCCTGTTCTCCGGCTACAACCCGGAGACCCGCAGCTACGACACGGCGACCTGGCAGCCCACCGGCGAGCGGGATCTGACGCTGAGCCACCCCCGGTGCGTCTTCCAGGTGCTCAAGCGGCACTTCAGCCGTTACACCCCGGAGATGGTGGAACTCGTGTGCGGTGTGTCCCGCGCCGACTTCGCCCGGCTCGCCGACGCCCTGGTCGCCAGCAGCGGCCGGGAACGGACCACCGCCTGGGTGTACGCGGTCGGCTGGACCCAGCACACCACCGGCGTCCAGCACATCAGGACCGCGGCCGTGCTGCAGCTGCTGCTCGGCAACATGGGCAGGACCGGCGGCGGCATCATGGCGCTGCGCGGGCACGCCAGCATCCAGGGCTCGACCGACATCCCGACACTGTATGACCTGCTCCCCGGCTACCTCCCGATGCCGCGGGCCGCCGATGACGGTCTCGGCAACTACCTGACGCGGCTGCCGGACACCGGGTTCTGGGGGCTCAAGCGCGCCTACGCGGTGAGCCTGCTCAAGGCCTGGTTCGGGGACACCGCTACCGCCGCCAACGACTACCGCTTCGGCGACCTGCCCCGGGTGACCGGCGACCACGGCACCTACGCCACCGTGCTGTCGATGATCGAAGGCGGCGTCAAGGGCTACTTCCTGTTCGGGCAGAACCCGGCGGTCGGCTCGGCAGGCGCCCGCCTGCAACGGCTCGCCCTGGCCAAGCTCGACTGGCTCGTGGTCCGTGACCTGGCCCTCATCGAGAGCGCCACGTTCTGGCAGGACAGCCCCGAGACCGCCACCGGGGAACTCGACCCACGGCACTGTGCGACCGAGGTGTTCTTCCTCCCAGCCGCCTCGCACGTGGAAAAGGAGGGCACGTTCACCAACACCCAGCGGATGCTGCAGTGGCACCACAAGGCGCTCGACCCGCCCGGCGATGCCCGCAGCGACCTGTGGTTCACCTACCACCTGGGCAAGCGCATCAGGGCGAAGCTCGCGGCGCAGCCGGCTGCCGCCAGCCCCGGGGACGGTGATAACAGCAAGAGGGGCCGCGACCGGTTGCTGCTCGACCTGACCTGGGACTACCCGGAGGAAGGCCCGGACGCCGAGCCGTCGGCTGCCGCCGTGCTGCAGGAGGTCAATGGCCGCGGCCCTGACGGGAGACTGCTGGACGGCTTCACCCAACTCGCCGACGACGGCTCGACCGCCTGCGGGTGCTGGATCTACTCCGGCTGCTACGCGGGCGGGACCAACCAGACCAGCCGGCGCAAGCCCCACACGGAGCAGTCGTGGGTCGCCCCCGAATGGGGGTGGGCCTGGCCCGCGAACCGCCGGCTGCTCTACAACCGCGCGTCCGCCGACCCGGAAGGCCGGCCCTGGAGCCAGCGCAAGGCGTACGTGTGGTGGGACGCTGACGCGGGTCAGTGGACCGGGCACGACGTCCCCGACTTCGAGCGCACCAAACCGCCGGGCTACACGCCCCCCGCCGGTGCCCTCGGGCCCGCCGCGCTCGCTGGCACCGACCCGTTCATCATGCTGAACGACGGCCGGGGGCACCTGTTCGTCCCCAGCGGACTCGTTGACGGGCCACTGCCCGCCCACTACGAGCCAGCCGAGTCACCGCAGCGCAATGCCGTCTACAAGACCGACACCAGCCCGTTCAGCCTGCTGTACCCGGACCACCCGGCCACCCGTGACCAGCTCAGTGGCCACAGCGCTACGTACCCGTGCGTGGTCACCACCTACCGGCTCACCGAGCACCACACGGCCGGCGGGATGAGCCGCACCCTGACCCGGCTCGCCGAACTCCAGCCCGAGCTGTTCTGCGAGGTGTCCCCGGCGCTCGCCGCGACCCGGGGGCTGGAGAACGGCGGCTGGGCCACGATCATCACCGCGCGCAGCGCGATCGAGGCCCGGGTGCTGGTCACCCCACGGGTGCGGCCGCTGCGGCTGGCGGACGGGTCCGTGGTCCACCAGGTGGGGCTGCCCTACCACTGGGGCGCCACCGGACTCGTCACCGGCGACACCGTCAACGACCTGCTGCCGTTCGCGCTCGACCCGAACGTGCGCATCCAGGAGAGCAAGGTGGCGACCTGCGAGGTAGTGGCCGGCCGCCGGCCACGCGGGCCAGCGCTGCTCCGGCTGGTCGACCGATACCGCCAGGCGGCTGGCCTGAGCCCACCGGGAGCAGCCCATGGGTAGGCTGTACGGCCCGCTGGCCGACGTGTCCGGCGACGCCGGGTACTCCGAACACCCGCCCCGCGTCGGTTTCTTCACCGACACCAGCGTGTGCATCGGCTGCAAGGCCTGCGAGGTGGCCTGCAAGGAGTGGAACGCCCTGCCGGACACGGCCGGTGTGGCCGAGCTGTCCGGCATGTCCTACGACAACACCGGCGAACTCGGTGCGAACTCGTGGCGGCACGTGGCGTTCATCGAACAGACAGCGCCCGTGCAGGTGCCGCCGCCCGGGTTCGGCGGGAACGGGTCGGCCGGTGCCGAGGGCGCGCCCAGCCGGTGGCTGATGGCCTCCGACGTCTGCAAGCACTGCACGCACGCGGCCTGCCTGGACGTGTGCCCCACCGGCGCGCTGGTCCGGACGGAGTTCGGCTCGGTCATCGTCCAGCCCGACGTGTGCAACGGCTGCGCCTACTGCGTGTCCGCGTGCCCGTTCGGGGTGATCGACCGCCGCGAGGACGACGGCCGGGCCTGGAAGTGCACCATGTGCTACGACCGGCTGCGGGGCGGGCTGGAACCGGCGTGCGCCAAGGCGTGCCCCACCGACTCGATCCAGTTCGGGCCCCTGGACGAGCTGCGGGCCGCCGCCCGCGCGCGCCTGGGTGAGCTGCACGACGCTGGGGAGGAACATGCGAGGCTGTACCTGGACGACGAGGACGACGGGATCGGCGGGGCCGGTGCATTCTTCCTGCTGCTGGACGAGCCCGAGACCTATGGGCTGCCTCCCGACCCGGTGGTGACCACACGCGACCTCCCGTCCATGTGGCGCTGGGTGGCGGTGGGCGCCGCCGTGCTCACCGCTGCGGCCGGTGCCGCGTTCGCCGGGCGGAAAGGGGGCTAGCACGTGAGCGAGCTGGACATCTGGAGGCGAGCGGAGCTAGCAGCGTGACCGAGCAGCAGCAGGTGCCCGAGGCCGTGTTCGGCTCCTATTACGGCAGGCCGGTCATCAAGGTCACCAAATGGAAGGAGCCGCACCTGCCCGCCTACCTGTTCCTCGGCGAGATGTCGGGTGCGTCGGCGGTGGTGGCGGCGCTGGCAGCGGCCACCCGCCGGCCGTCGCTGGCACGGGCAGCGCGGCTGGCCTCGGCTGCGTCGGCCGCGGCCGGAGCCGGTTTCCTCACCGCGGAACTAGGGCGGCCGGAACGGTTCCTCAACATGCTGCGCGTGTTCAAGCCCACCTCGCCGATGAGCATGGGCGCCTGGGTGCTCGCCGCGCACTCCGGGCTCGTCAGCGCGGCAGCAGCGAGTGAGGTGACCGGGCTGGCGCCCAAGCTGGCAGAGGCGGCCGGTGAGGCGGCCGCCCTCACGGGCCCGGTGCTCGCCACCTACCCGGCCGCGCTGCTCGCCGACACGGCCGTGCCCGCATGGCACAGCGCCCACCGTGAGCTTGCGCTGCTGTTCGCGGGCGGGGCACTCACCTCGGCCGCAGCGGCTGGCCTGCTTGCCGCGGCCCTGCCGGGCAGCACCGCCGACCGCGAGCCACTACGCCGGCTGGCCGTGGCCGGTGTGGCGCTGGAGAGCGTCGCCGGGTACGGCCTCGAGCACATGGCCGACGACGCGGCGCGGCCCTACCGCGAAGGCCCTGGCGGCCAGGCGCTGCGGGCCGCACGTGCGATGACGCTGGCTGGTGGCGCGTGCGCGCTCGCGGCCAGGCGCAGCCGCGGGATGGCGGTGCTCAGCGCTGGGCTGCTGGCGGGTGGCGGCCTGGCGGCCAAGTTCGCTGTGCTCCGCGCGGGGGTGGCCTCCGCCCGCGACCCGCGCTACGTCGTGGCAGGCCAGCGTGGGCGGACACAGCCCGGGTCTCGGAAGAGCCGGTAGCTCTGGTCTGCGGCGGTTGGGATAACCCAGGGGGAGCGGCTACCCCGCCGGGCGGCTGCCGGCCGGGTGCGTGCTGGCGGAGGAAGTCACTCATGCGCTGGTCAGCCTGGCTGGCCTGGCTGCTCAGGGGTATCAGGTGGCTGGCGCCGGGTACCTCGAACAGGCATGCGCCGGGTACCGTCGCGGCGAGGCGGCGGGCCTGGGCGGGGGGGACATGGGCGTCTGCGCTGCCGTGGATGATGAGGGTCGGAGAACACAGCTGGCTGATGGGCAGCGGGTCGAGGCGGGGGTAGTGCGATAGGTCGTTGCGTATCCCGGGTTTGCGCGGCGGGAACGGGCGCATGGTGGCGACCAGGCCGGCAACGAACTGCTGTTTGCGGGGGTCGGCAGCCACCTGCGCGACCGCGTCATGCAGGCCAGCAGTGGTGAAGGTGCCCAACTGGCGGAGCAGGGCCTGGGTCGCCGCCTCAGGCGATCGCCGGTGGAGCTGGGACAGCAGCCAGGCACCGAAGCGGGAGAGGAAGATGCGCCGGGCCAGCGGTGACCCGGGCGGGGTGAAGGCTGCGCTGACCGCCGAGACCATGACCAGGGCCCAGACACGGCCGGGGTGGCGGGCTGCCAGGTGCAGGGCGACAGGCCCGCCGCCAGAGGTGGCGACCACGGCAGCGGTGGCAATATCGAGGCTGTCGAGCAGGGCGGCCATCGCGTCGGCCTGCTCGGCCGGGGTGCGGCCCACCGCCAGCGAGGTGCCGAGGTACCCGGGCCGGGATGGGCACACGATGGTGAAGCCCTGGCCGTCCAGTCCGGCGGCGGCAAACGCGCCTTGGTCGTGGCCGCCTGGGGTGCCGTGCAGCCACAGCACCGTCGGCCCGGCACCGAATCGGGTGTACTCGATCGCTCCCGCCGTGGTCACGGCGATCATGGGTGACCCATCTGTCACAGTCCAATATTGGACTGTGACAGGCCGACAAGTCAACGGCGGAGTGCCAGACTGGCGGCATGAGCCTGCCTCACGCCCTGCTTGGCCTGCTAGCTCGTCATCCCGCCAGCGGATACGACCTGTGTAAGCTCTTCGACACCTCACTGAGCTTCGTGTGGCCGGCCACCCGGAGCCAGCTCTACGCGGAGCTGACCCGGCTGGCCGCCACCGGCCTGATTGAGCCCAGTGCCGCCGGGCCCCGGGGGCGGCGCGAATATGCGATCACGTCGGCTGGCCGGCAGGAACTGGTCCGGTGGCTCACCGAGGCCGGCCTGGTGCCGGCACAGCGCAATCAAACGATGTTGCGGGTGTTCTTCCTATGGGTGCTGCCGCCGGACACGGCCCGGGCATATCTCGCGGAGATCGCCGGGCACAGCCGGGCCTTCCACGAGCGCCTGCGGCACCTGGCCACCGCCCTCGACGCCCACCCCACCGCCGATGGGTTCGAACGCTGCGGCCGGATCATGCTCGAACATGGCCTGCGCACCTCTGCGGCCCAGGCCGAATGGGCCGACTGGGCTAGTCGCCAATTGCCCAGCAGCCGCGGCGGCTCCGCGACACCGCATCCCACCGAGCCGTCTACGCGATCACCTCACTAACCGCCGCCAGGCCCCGGCCGGTGAGGCCCGCGGGTCAGCGGCTGGAGAGCATGACCTCGTAGCTCGTGGTGTGGCCAATCGCCCAGCAGGCACCGGCCTGGGGGCAGGAGATCCCATCGATCGCAGTGACCTCCTGAGGAGGACGTTGCTGGTGGGTCCAGGTGGCGCCGCCGTTGGTGGTTGAGATGACCGTCACGGCGGACTCGGCGGGGGTGCCCGGGCCTGCCGCGACACAGTCCTCGGCGGTCGGGCAGCTCAGCGCCGACAGGGGACCAGTGCCAGCGGGGAGCGGGCTCGCGGTCCAGGTGGTCCCGGCGTTGCCGGTGCCGGCGACAAGGCCTGCCACGGAGAAAGTCGCCCCTGCTGCCAGGCAGACATTGCTGGTCGGGCACGACAGTGTGACGGGTCCGGCCGCTGGACCGGGCAGCGCCTGCTCGCTCCAGGCCGTTCCGGCGTTTTGTGTCCGCAAGACCACCGCGCCCCGCTGGACCCCGCCGCCGGCAGCGAAGCATTCGGTCAGCGAGGGACAGGAGACGCTGTCCAGCTGCGGGCGCCTGGCAACGCCGTTCAGGCTGGACATCGTCCACTGAGCTCCACCGTCGGTGGTGGAGATGACCGCCGACGAGGCGTTTTGGTCCGAACCGACCGCCATGCAGTCGCTGGGCGATGGGCAGGATATGCCGTCGAGGTAGAGGACCGCCGCTGGCACGTTGTGCGATGTCCAGGTGGCGCCGCCGTCGGCTGTCGAGATCACGGCGCCGGTGAAAGCGTCGGTGCTGCCCACGGCGAAGCAGGACTTGCTTGTCGGGCAGGTGACCCAGTTCAAAGACGTGATCGGCAGCGGGGTCTGCTCCTGCCGCCACGTCCGCCCGCCGTCGGCGGTGTGGACCAGCAGTTCGTGGCTTGCGGAGGAGCCAACGGCCCAGCAGTCGCCGGCCGTCGGGCACGAGACATCGCCGATCCCGAAGTATCCCTGCGCCAGCCGCTGGGTGGACCAGGTGTTGCCAGCATCGGAGGTGGTCACCGGGACGGTCTGGACCGGCAGGCCCACCTGGAGGGTGCTTGCGAGGCTGACGCACTCGGTGGCTGTGGGGCATGAGAGCGCGTCCAGGGTCTGCAGCCCGCCCGGGAAGGGCTGGGGTTCCCAGCTCTTGCCTCCGTCGGACGTGGTGATGACACCGGCCTGCAACGAGTCGACCGCCGCCCAGCAGCGCAATGACGTCGGACATGAGACCGCGTTGATCGTCGGCGAGCCTGGCACGGTTTCCGCTGTCCAGGTGGCGCCGCCGTCTCGCGTCAGGATCATCTCCGCGTCGTTCCCGTCGGCTGCCACACAATCGTGTGCTGACGCGCACGATATCGAGTCGACGAACTGTATTCCGTTTGGCACGGGCTGCATTGCCCACGTGCGCCCGCCGTCCGTGCTGCCGAAAATGCGCCCGACGGGCTGCTGCTGCGAATTGAGGTCATAGCCCGTCAGCCAGCAGTTGCTGGCGGTCGGGCACGTCACCACTTCAGGAAATATCCCCCGTGGGTGGTGCTGCACCTGCCATGTCATCCCGCCGTCGGAGGTGGTCAGCAGGGACCCGAGCAGCCCGAGAGCGATGCACTGCAGGCGGGTGGAGCAGGAGACGCTCGTGAGCTCGTCCGGTGCCGAGTGCCACGTCCAGGTCCGCCCGCCGTCGGCCGTGGCCACGATGGCGCCGCCGCCGTTGTAGGTGGCCCGGCCAACCGCGAAACAGTCCAGCTTCGCCGGGCATGCCACGGCACTCAGGCTGAACACACGCGGGGGCAACGCCTGGTACACCCAGTGCGCCCCGCCGTCGGAGGTCGCCACCACACCGCTTCCCCCTACCGCCCAGCAGTCGCTGGCTGTCGGGCAGGAGACGCTGCTGGCGCCGCCGAGGGCGATGGGATAGCTCGCCTGCACCTGCCAGCGGCCCGCGCCCGCAACGTGTGCCGTGCCGCTCCCGGCCAGGTTCAAGCCAGCCAGGAGCGCGACCACCAGCACCGAAGCGGCCCGGGAACCCCGATCTGGTCCGGCTGGGTCCGCCCGTAACCTCCGTGCCTCCATAGCCCGCCACCTCTCGCACCGCTGCGCCAGCAATCCCCGCCCACGGGCAATCCTCCGCCGGAAGGGCGCCCATTGGGACCTGCCAATGGTCAACACCAGCCAATGAAACCCACTGGCCACCAGCCCAGTCAGGCCACCACGGCAAGGTTACGGAACACCTGTGTTGACACCCGTGGGGTGCCATACACCCATTTGGGGTATTCAGCACTCTTTAATGTCATCTTCCTTTGCCGGGCAGCCAGGCCCGGCGGGTGCCCCGCGTGAGGACGCAGATGCTACGGTCGGCCCGGTGGGCCTGTCCGCCACCCCGATCCGGCCTCCGGCGGCGCCGCTGGTGGTCCGTGGGCCATACCTGAGCACGTGGCTGCCTGCCACGGCGCTGCCCGGCACGTGGCAGCAGTTCTGGACCGGCCATGTCACGGCGATGGCCGGGATAGCACGCATCGACGGGGTCGCCTACGTGTTCATGGGCGCGCCAGGGATCCCGCTCACCGTGCCCGACGGCAACTCCGGGCCGCCCTCGACGGTGCAGGGGTTCCCGCGGGCGCTCCAGCAGACGCGGCTGGAAGTCACACCGACCAGGTCGCGGTTCTACCTCGAAGGTGGGGGTGTGAGCCTCCTCGCCGAGTTCCTGTCGCCGGTGGAGCCGGGGGACCTCAAGCGCCAGTCGGTCCCCCTGGGGTATGTGCTCATCACCGTGGCCAGCACCGACGGCAACACCCACCATGTCCAGCTCTACGCCGACATCTCGGGCGAGTGGACCAGCGGCGACGACTCACAGGTCATCACCTGGGCGCCTGCCCAGGTTCCCTGCACGGGCGGCACGCTGCAGGTGTGGACTACGCAATCGCAGGCCCAGCAGACCCTCGCTGAACAGGGCGAACAAGCGGCCTGGGGGAGTGTCGTCTGGTCCACGCCGGTCTCAGGCAGCCTCACCTACCAGTCCGGCCAGGACACCGTCGTCCGGTCCCAGTTCGCGGACAACGGCGTGCTGACCAACTCCAACGACACCGGCTACCGCGCGATCAGCGACAACTGGCCGGTGTTCGCCTTCAGCACGGACCTCGGCCAGGTCGGGGCCACCCCGGTCACCGTGCCGTTGTCGATAGGACAGGTCCGCACCCCGGCGCTCAGTTACCTCGGGCAGGACCTGCAGCCGCTGTGGACCACGCACTTCCCCACCTGGCAGGACATGCTGGCCTTCTTTCACGCCGACCTGGCGTCGGCGCGGGCACGTGCCAGCGCTCTGGATGCCCGCGTCACCAAGGACGCCCACGCGGCCGGAGGAGAGTCCTACGCGGGGCTGTGCGCCATCTCCCTGCGACAGGCATATGGTGGCGCCGAGCTGGTGGCGGGGCCTGGCGGCACCCCCTGGGCCTTCCTCAAGGAGATCTCCAGCAGCGGCAACGTGTCCACCGTCGACGTGGTGTTCCCCGCGTCCCCAGTCTGGCTCTACCTCGACCCCGGCTACCTCCGGCTCCTGCTCGAGCCACTGCTCGCCTATGCCGAGACCGGCGGCTGGCCGAAAGCGTTCGCCGAGCACGACCTCGGCACCTCCTACCCCGTTGCCTCAGGTCACAACGACGGCCAGGAGGAGGACATGCCAATGGAGGAGTGCGGCAACATGCTGATCATGACAGCCGCCTACCTCAAACGCGTGCCCGCCCAGGCGGCGCCGTTCGCCAGCGACCACTACCAGATCCTCAAGCAGTGGGCTGACTACCTGGTCGCCGACCTCCCAGACCCCGGCCTGCAGAACCAGACCGACGACTTCGCGGGCGAGATCGCCCACAGTGTCAACCTCGCGCTCAAGGGCATCATCGGCGTGGCCGCCATGGCCCAGATCGCCACGGCCGCGGGCCATGCCGCCGACGCCAGCCACTACCAGGGGCTGGCAGGCGAGTTCATCACCTACTGGCAGGCGAACGCCCAGGACCCGGCTGGCCAGCACCTGGACCTGACCTACTCCGGCAATGGCGGCGGGGACAGCACCTGGGGCACCACCTACAACGCCTACGCGGACCTGCTGCTCGGGACCGGCCTCGTCCCGGCATCAGTCGCTGCCGAGCAAGCCGCCTGGTACCCCGGCGTGAGCAACCTGTTCGGCCTCCCGCTCCAGGTGCCGCACAGCTACGCCAAGTCCGACTGGGAACTGTTCACGGCGGCCTGGCTGTCCGCCTACCCCGTCAAGCAGCAACTCCTCAGCCAGGTGTACGACTACGCCAACACCACCCCGAGCCGGGTGCCTTTCAGCGACCTGTACGACACGATCACCGGGAACCAGGTGGGATTCCAGGCGCGTCCGGTGCAGGGCGGCATTTTCGCGTTGCTGGCCATCCCCGGTGCCGCCAATTCCTGAGAACGGCTTTTTTGGCCGGGAGCGTGCGGCACGGCACGCTCCCGGCTCCCTTGCCCCCCGGGTCAGGCTGTGAACTCCGGCTTGCGTGAGATGCTGTCCTCGTGGTGTGAGGCTCCGGAATGGCTCCAGGTGGCCACGTCTCGCTGCGCGTCCTCGATCACTCGGCGCGCCCGGTCCCAGGAACCGCCTCTGCGGAACATCATCCAGCCCGTGATGCAGACAACCGCGAGGATGCTGGCCAGCAGCGGCAACTGGGGTGTGATCATGCTGGTTCCCTCTCTTTCCGGTCTGGGCCTGTCAGGCCGGCTTATTCAGGAGACGTCCGCGAACCGCTCTGGGTTGCGTCGGCCCGGGCATCTCTCCCTGCCTTTCATACGTCTTTGTCGTGTCTTTGTCGGGCCTAGGCAGCGTGCCCAGGCCGTGCGTGTGCGGCGTGGACCGGAGCGGCGACGAGGTGTTCGGCCAGTGCGGCGGCCTGGTCGCGGATCTCCGGGATGGCGGTCGTCTCGTAGCGGGACCCACGCAACGGCGGGCCAAGGGTGAACAACGTGGGGCTCGGCCACCCGGCGGCGTCGAGCAGGGCACCGTGGGAGTCGGCGTCGAGTCCCAGGCGCAGCGGGTCCGGCCTGGCCTGCCCGCTGGCGAACAGCCCGCGCAGCAGTGGGTCAGCGGTACGGGTGATGTCACGGCCCGGCCCAGTGCAGTTGATGAGCCAGCCCGCGGCGATTTCGCGGGACGTCCCGTCGGTGTCGATCCTGACCCGCACACCGCACGGTGCGTCAGTGACCGAGGTGACCCGGCCCCGCTCCACGTTCAGGCGACCGGTCATGCGCAGTGCCGTGACCCGCTGTGCGGTCGCCGGGGGCATGCGGTGGCGGTGCACCTCCCAGTAGGGCGCCACGTGGCGCAGGAACAGGCGCTTGTCCGCGGGGGACAATCGCTGCCACAGCCTGGGGACGTGCGGCCGGAGCGTGTCGACGACCTCGTGCCACATCCCTGCCGGGCGTGCCGCGACCGCGGACCGGACCTGCCACATCAGGTCCGAGAGCCTGACCTGCGTGGAGTTGGACATGGCCAGAGTGGCAGGGAGCCAGCCCGAGATAGAGGCCACCATGGGGCGGTGCACCTGGGGGAGCAGGCCATGTCGTGACACAGAGTACACATTACAACACGGATTGGCGTCAGTCACTACCAGAGCGGCGTCATTCATCGTCAATCCTGTACCCAGAATGACGACGGGACTCCCGTCCGTGACCTTTTCCAGTGCCCCTGGCTCCCAGGGGTCCAGAATGAAGCGCGGTCCATTAGGGATTGGACACGGCGGGACCGGCGGCGGGTTGCCGGTGGCCAGGACCACGTAGTCGGCCTCGAGCAGGCCCTGCCCCGCCAGGTGCAGGCGGACCGGGCGGCCGGGTGCCGTGCGCCCGATCCCCACCACGTCCCCGGTGAGGCGGGTGACGCGGGCCACGGGGTATGCCCGGCGTTCCGCGGCGGCCAGTGTCTCGCTCAGGTAGCGGCCATAGTCGGACCTGCGGAGGAACCCATCGCCATTGCTGTCGGTGGCCCCGGTCCAGCGGACCAGGTGGCCCGGGTCGCCGGCCACCGCGCTCATCTGCCGGGCGGGGGCGTTCAGCAGGTGTGCTGGGTGTTGTGTGGCGTAGGCCTGGCCCAGTCCATGGCGGCCATGGCGGTCCACCAGGACGACCCGGAGCGGGGCCTGGGCCTGCGCCGCGACGTGGAGCAGGTGGGTGGCGGTGAGGGTGCCGCTGGCACCGCCGCCGACCACCACGACCAGGGGGCCGCGCCTCCCAGGGGCATAGGAACCATCCATGGGTCCGACACTACCCGAGAAATCCTACAGAACAAATAGGAAAATCGTGCGAACTTGCCACCGCTACAGCATCATGGGCACCAGCACGGGTTTCCGGCACTCAACGCCTGTCCGCGTGGATTGCGGTGCGGGGGCGTGTGCCTCACTTGCGGGAGGCCTGTGCTCCCACCGGCGCCATCCCGCTGGGGTGCCGGTATGCGCGCCGGTGGGGCCTCATGGCCGGGTCAGCGTCTCTGCTCGGCAAGCAGGCCCGACTTGTTTGTGAGCAGCTCCTTCCTGCCGACCGCGGTGCACGCGTTGTCGCCGCAGGAGATGCCGTAGAAGTCGCTCAACTGGGTGCTGCCCGGGACGACCACGGTGGTGTCGAGGGTCCAGGCGGTGCCGCTCCAGTCCTCGGCCGCCACCTGGTAGTTGCCGTTGCGGGTCGACTGGTATCCCGCGGCGGTGCACCGGCCCCCCTGGTCGCAGGACACGCCGTTGAAAGCGACCTGCAAAGCCTGGGGTACCGTCATCAGGCTCCAGTCCGTGCCCTTCCACGCCTCCGCCAGCGCATGCTGCTGGTTGCCCACCATGTAGGTGCCCACGGCAATGCACTCCTGCGTATGCACGCATGACACTGAGTCCAGTGTTTCGGCGGTGGCCTGAGCCGGGGTTACCGGGGCCGGTCCCAGCGTCCACGCCACCCCGTTCCACGACTCGGCCACCGCTGTGCCCGCCTCACCTATCGCCATGCACGACGTCCTGGACAGGCACGACACACTGTCCATGGCCATGCCACCGGTGGGGGCCGGGACACTGCGTGCGGTCCAGGTGCGGCCGTCCCAGGATTCGGAGAAGGGCCCGTAGATTCCGTTGCTGACGGCGGTCCCGACCGCCATGCACCAGCCGGCCGAGGCGCAGGAGACGCCGGTGAGGCTGAACCCGCCGGGGGCCGAGGTCTGGTAACCCCACCGGGAGCCGTTCCAGCGCTCGATCCTGACCACCCCGCCGGCGTTGTCGCGGCCAACCATGGTGCAGGCCCTGGCTGAGGTGCAGGACACGGCGATGGGGAAGGTGTCCGCCGCACCGGGCGTGGGCTGGACCACCCACCTCGTGCCGTCCCACTCCTCGGCAAGGGCGCCCTTGGCGTTATCCTCGCCGACCGCCATGCAGAATTCCGCGGACGTGCAGGAGACGCCCTGGAAGGTAGGGGCAACCGTGCCCGGAGGGTGCGGGCTGCGCTGCAGCGCCCACCTTCCCCCCGCAGTGGCCGTCACTGCCTGGCGCGGTGCCACGTGGGCGGGTAATGCTGCCTGCGCGGGCATCCCGGCGAAGACCAGTGGCCCGGTCAGCGCTGCCGCCGCAAGTCCAGCCTGCATCACGTTTCGTGTGTCCATGCTGTGCCGCATGGTTCCTCCACTCCTCAAGCTGCTGGTCAGGAAGCCGGTGCCGGCGAGGGGCACCACAATGGCGAGCCCCATTGTCGGGGGGCTTCTTCCTGCGGCACCAGGCAGTTCTACCGGCAGGTTCGGGCGCGGGGATGGCGTCACTCGCTGCTTGGACGGTGCCTGTGCTGGTCACCTCGTGGGCGGCGATGGGCTCCTGCTGGATGACCTGGACGCCGACGTCCGTGCCTACACCCGCCGTGCGCTCGCGGCCCAGTCGCGGACGGCGCTGCAACTGCCCGGCGCGGACGCTGTGTTACCTAAAACGAATCTAGCTAAACTGGGTTTAGGTAACTATCGATGAGGAAGCTGCTGTGGAGTTCGTTGGCAGGAAAGCTGAGCTTGCGGCTCTGCGCAAGCGGCTCGATCGTGTCCTCGCAACCGGTGCCGGGGCCGCGCTGGCGATCCGGGGACGACGGCAGGTTGGGAAGTCCCGCCTCGTGCAGGAATTCTGTGACCTGGCTGGCCTTCCATACCTCTTCTATACAGCGACGAAGGGGGCGTCACCGGTCGAGTCGGTCCGGGAGTTCTCCTTGGCACTGCGCGAATCCACGTTGCCCGCCTCGCCGGACCTGGTCCCGCTCCTGGAAACGGGGAGTTGGCCGGACGCCTTCCGGCTGCTCGCCGCCATGCTGCCGGCAACTTCGCCAGCCATCCTCGTGATCGACGAGTTGCCTTGGCTGGCTGAGCAGGACGACTTGTTCGACGGCGCATTGCAAACCGCATGGGACCGGCTGCTGTCTGCCCGGCCCGTGATGCTGCTCCTGCTTGGCAGCGACATCCACATGATGGAGCGGTTCACCTCCTATGACCGCCCTTTCTTCGGCCGTGCAGACACGATGGTGCTCGGGCCGCTCAACCCGGGGGAGACTGCTGCTGCGCTCGGACTCCGTGCCGACGACGCTGTGGACGCCCATCTG
>DASYYE010000026.1:0-5954 GCA_035946955.1 Streptosporangiaceae bacterium
GGCGTCGAAGGATTCGAGTGAGACAGCGACGACAGCGACCCAGCCGGGGTGCTCCAGATCCGGACGCAGCGGCCCCGCCATCACACGCTCCCGCTCGCCCTCGTCATTGCCGAACAAGACGATGGAGTGGGTCCGCGCCCGCCTGAGTTCGGCCGGGCCGAGGAGCGGGGCCTGGCCAGCGTCCGCGCTGCCGCCACGGACATGGCCGCTGGGGTCGACAACCTGCACCACGTACTCGCCCGGGGCTGGGGTGCCCGCGAAGGAAGGGCTGAGCGTGGGCGCTGGGGTGCCTGCGCCGGCTGGACTAGGTGAGGGCGCCCTGGCTGCCGTGGCGGAAGCCGGACGGGTCGCTGAGTCCGCGGAGCTGCCCTCGTCGGGTGGTGGGTCACCCGCAGGCAGGTATCTGCCTGCCCCCTCGAGACGCGCTGAGAGCTGCGCGTCGATGGAGCGCAGCAGCGCTGACGACAGCTCGGTCACGAACACCCAGCTCCCGGCCGCGAACAGCACCGCGGAGGCGACCGCGAAGACAACGGCGAGCCGGAGCCGGATGGACATCCCTGCTACTGCGCCTGTTCTTGCCGTAGCCGGTAGCCCATCCCCCGCACCGTCTCGATGTCATGGCGGCCGAACGGGGCGTCGACCTTGCGCCGCAGGTAGTTGACGTACTGGTCGACGACGTTAGAGCCACCCTCGTACGCGAAGTCCCAGACAGCCTCGATGATCTGGGACCTGGAGAGCACGGTACCGGGGTGACGCAGGAAGAACTCCAGCAGCGAGAACTCCTTTGGAGAGAGCTGGACCTCGGTCCCGGCCCGCCAGGCGCGCTTGCTGGCGGGGTCGAGCTTGAGGTCTCCCTCGGCCAGCACGGCTGGCCGGCGCTGCCCATCGCGGCGGACCAGGGCACGCAGCCGTGCCGCGAGTTCCAGCAGGCTGAACGGCTTGACCAGGTAGTCGTCCGCCCCCGCATCGAGGCCACGGACCCGGTCGCCCACCTCGTCACGGGCGGTGAGCATGAGCACGGGCGCCCATACCCCCGCTGCCCGCAGCCGCCGGCACAGCTCGAAGCCGTCGAAGCCCGGCAGCATGACATCCAGCACCACCGCCGCGTAAGGCATCTCGGTCGCCATCCACAAGCCACCCGGCCCGTCGATGGCCACGTCCACGGCGTGCCCCTCTTCTTCGAGGGCCCGCTTGAGCAGGTGCGCCATCCGTGCCTCGTCCTCGATCACGAGCACCCTCACAACCGCGAGACTACGCAGCGTCAGATGAGAAGAGGATGAGAGCCCGAAGATGTGAGCGTTCACATGAGGCTCTCACGATTACTTCACCCTTGCGCACGCACGCTCGTAGAGCCGGGTCAGGCCCGGCAGCTACTCGACAACCGAGAGGACCGAGCATGGACTCCGATCGCGAGGACCGCAGCGGGCGGGTTCCGCTGTCCGGATTCGGCGGCTCAGGCCCGTTCAGCCCGGTGGGGTCGCCCCCGCCGGTCCGCCGAGACGGCATCCGCCACGCCCGGCGCGTGTCGAACTGGACGGCCGCGGCCCTGCTCGTCGGCACCGCAGGTGCGGCCGCAGCATTCGCCCACCAGGCGTTCCCCGCCACTGCCCCGCCCGCAAGCACGGCTGCGGGTACCACGGCGGGCACCACAGCCGTGCCGACTGGCACGACAGCGGGAACTGCGGCAGGTGCACCGCAGGTGACCCACTCGGTCGCCACGACCAGTGGGTCAGTGGTGACCGTCACCACGACCCGCACGGTCAACGGCAAGACCATCGTCACCCGTACCCAGCACCACACGGCCTACCACGATGACTGACCGCCGATGACCACCTCGGTGATGGGACTGTCCCCGGCCGCCGGGTGGCAGCCGGTCATGACCGGCGACGAGGGTGTCGCTGTGGCGCAGCGGTCGGCCCTGGGCACCACCGCCCGCACGGCCGTGTGGCCGCCAGACGAAATCGGCCGCGCTTGTACTGCCGTGGACCAGGTGCTCGACGAGCTTGACCGCCAGGCCAGCAGGTTCCGGGAGGACTCGGAGGTCAGCTTGGTCCACCGGGCCGGCGGTGGCATGTTCATGGTCAGCGACGGATTGGCCGAGGTGCTGGCCGTGGCGCTCGCGGCGGCCCGGTGGACCGGCGGGCTGACCGACCCCACTGTGGGCGGCGCACTTGTCTCGCTGGGCTATGACCGTGACTTCGCAAGCATCGAGGCGTGCAGCACCCGGCCGCTGGCCCCGCCTGGGCCGGTGCCCGGCTGGGAACTCGTCCGGCTCGACGGGCGCATCCTGCGGCTACCCCATGGCATCCGGCTCGACCTGGGTGCGACAGCCAAGGGTGTGGGCTCCGACCGTGCCGCGCGGGCGGCGCTTGCCGTCGGCGAAGCGGCCGGCGGAGTGCTGGTCAGCCTAGGCGGGGACATCGCGGTGAGCGGTACGTCCCCGCAAGGCGGCTGGCCCGTCGCTGTGGAGGGCAGCCGCGACGACGTCCCCGGCCCGGCAGGACTGCCGGAGGGGCAAGTGG
The DNA here is from genome assembly GCA_035946955.1 of Streptosporangiaceae bacterium. Lineage (GTDB taxonomy): Bacteria > Actinomycetota > Actinomycetes > Streptosporangiales > Streptosporangiaceae > DASYYE01. Next base: position 2,523 of record DASYYE010000026.1, read on the forward strand.
TCAGGCTGACCTTCGGTGGGGTCGCCACTTCCTCGACCACCTACCGGCAGTGGCGTAGGGCCGGCCAGGTGCTGCACCACATCGTGGACCCCCGGACAGGGCTTCCCTCCGAGGGGCCGTGGCGCACGGTCACCGTGGCCGCAGCGACCTGTGCCGACGCGAACGCGGCGGCCACGGCAGCCATCATCGCTGGTGAGGAGGCACCTGCGTGGCTGGCCAGCGTAGGCGTGCCAGCCCGGCTGGCCGCTGGCGACGGCTCGGTCCTGTGCGTCGGCGGCTGGCCCGAGGGGGACGGCACGGTCCTGCCAGTCCCCCGGCACAGCCATGTGTACCTGTCACGGCCTGGGAGGCCAGGGTGAATACCGCTGCCACCCTCACCGGCTCACAGGGCTTGTGGTTCGTGTCGCGGGCCAGCGGGCTAGCGCTGCTGGCCGCGTTCAGCGCGCTGGTGGTGCTTGGCGTCGCGGCACGGCTGGGCTCGGCGCCACGGCGCTGGCCGAGGTTCGCGGTGGTCGAGGTCCACCGGAGCCTGGCACTGTTCTCAGTCGCCTTTCTGGTACTCCACGTGGTCACGGCATTGCTGGACCCCTACGTCACCATCGGCTGGGCCGCCACCGTGGTCCCGTTCCTGTCTCCGTACCGCACGGCCGCGACCGGCCTGGGAACGCTGGGAACCGACCTCGGCGCTGCCGTACTCGTCACCAGCCTGGTGCGCCAGCGACTCGGGTACCGTGCGTGGCGCGCGGTGCACTGGCTGGCCTACCTGGCCTGGCCCGTGGCGTTCGTGCACTCGCTCACCGCCGGAAATGACCTGCGGGTCTGGTGGGCCGCCCTGGTGGAGTGGGGCTGTGCCGCAGCGGTGGCGACCGCACTGCTGGCTGGCATCCTCACCGCCGTCCGCGGCCAGCAGTCCCCGGCTGACGAACCACCCCCGTGGCAGCCGGACGTCCCCCTCCAAAGGACACGCGTATGACACCGGCCCAGTACGGTCACCAGGCACCAGCCACCAGGCCCACCAGCCGGCAGCGGGCCGTTGACCTGCCTCGCCTCCTCCCCACCTCCAGGGGCGCCACCAGCCTGGCCGATCACCTGACCCGCTACGGCCGGCCTCCCTCCCCCGGACCCGACACGAAGCAGCGGGATGCGCTGATCGAGGAGGTGGCGCGCGCCGGCCTGACCGGCCGTGGCGGTGCCGCCTTCCCCACCGCTCGCAAGCTGGCAGCGGTGGCAGCCGGGCGCGACCCCGTGGTGGTGGCCAACGGCACCGAAGGTGAGCCAGCCAGCTTCAAGGACCAGGTGCTGCTCGTCCGTTCCCCCCACCTCGTCTTGGACGGAGCGGTGCTCGCGGCCGAACTTGTCGGGGCGCGCCGGGCACTGGTGGTCGTGCACCACAGCGCCCGCGCGGCCGTGGACGCAGCGGTCACGCAACGACGCCGGGCCCGGGCAGGCCCCGTCCAGCTCACGGTGGTCACGGCCGCCACCGGCTTCGTCGCGGGCGAGGCCAGCGCTGTCGTCCACTGGGCCGGCCGGGGTGTCCCCACGCCGCTCGCCACTCCACCCAGGGTCTCCCAGCGAGGGCTGGGTGGCGCACCGACCCTCGTCTGCAACGTCGAAACACTCGCCCACCTCGCGCTGATCGCCCGCTATGGCGCGAGGTGGTTCCGGTCAATTGGCACACCAGCCGAGCCCGGCTCGATGCTGGTGACCATCCTGGGCGCGGTACGGGATCCCTGCGTGGCGGAGGTCGCCATCGGCACGTCAGTTGCCGAGGTGCTTGGCCTGGCAGGCGGGCCATCCGCGCCGTTGCAGGCCGTGCTGGCTGGCGGCTACTTCGGTACCTGGGTGTCCGCGAGCAAGGTGCTGGGCAGGCCGTTGTCTGCTGAAGGACTCGCGGACCTCGGTGCGGCGCCCGGGGCTGGCCTGGTGGCGGCGCTGCCGGTGGACTCGTGCGGGCTGCGGGAGACCGCCAGGGTCGTGCGCTACCTGGGCGGGGAGTCCGCTGGGCAGTGCGGGCCCTGCCTGTTCGGCCTGGCAGCGGTCGCCGGTGAGATGGAGCACATCGCCGAAGGCCACACGGACGGCCTTAGCATGCTGCGGCGCTGGCTGGACCAGGTCGGCAAGAGGGGCGCCTGCGCCCACCCCGATGGCGCTGTCCAGCTGGTCCGCAGTGCCCTGGAGGTCTTCCGGGCCGAACTCGCCCAGCACGCCCACGGCTGGTGCTGCGGGACGCGCACCATCCTGCCAGTCCCTGGCAGGCGGCGGCCGTGACCCCTCGTCCGGTGACGTGGACCGTCCCGCCCGTCCCCACTAGGCGGCGGCCGTGACCGCCCGCCCGGCCACGGCCGCTGGTGCGCGGCTGCGGGTCGACCCCATCGCCTGCGACGGCCGCGGCCTGTGCGCCGAGTTGCTCCCCGAACTGGTCACTCTCGATGACTGGGGTTTCCCGCTCATCACGGATGTGCCCGTGCCATCGGAGCTCCTGGCCGATGCCCGCGAAACCATCCGTGCCTGCCCAAAGCTGGCGCTGCGGCTGGAGCGGCCACAGAGGTGATCACCACGGCTGCGGTTGTCTTTACTGCTATATGCAGTACAAAACACCGCGATCATGGAACTCGGGGCGGGTTGGCCAGGGTTTAACTAAGCATGTAAACTAACCGAGGTTTGTCTGGCACCTCGTTCGGTGAGGCGTCGATACGAACACAGGCCACTGATCCGACGACGTCGAGAGACGCCCAGGGTCAGGACAGGTTTCCCCGACATAAGGGGTGACCCAAGGTGGCTGCGCCCTGGGCGCTACGTCGTGTCGTGCCAAAGCTCTGACGAGTAGGGGTGCGCGCCGGATTCGCCCGGCGGTCTCCCTAACTGTGCTGCGGCTCAAGGCTGACACCCGCGTGTGTCCTGGCCGGAGGGAGGCGAGACATGGAAAGCAGTAGACCGGGCCATCAACAGGCCCGCACCCAGCCATGCCCGTCTTCATCCGGCACGCGGTAGCCGCTCGCCGAGAGCTTCCCGCACCGTCATCCACCTGACCTAGCGCCCGGCCGGCGCGGCGGTGCCGTGTGCCTCCTTCACATGCCCCGATGGGGAGAGGGAGGGATTTGTCATGACCACCAACACCGCGACGCTGCACAGCGCTGTCCTCGACGATCAGCACACCGGCGACATCCGCGGCGCACTCGGCACCATCCGGCTGGACGACACCTCGCCCCGGCGCGGCCGCTCCGCCGTTCTGAAGACCCTGCTCGCGATCGTCGGCCCGGGCCTGATCGTGAGGGTGGGCGACAACGACGCCGGCGCGTTCGCCACCTACGGGCAGGCCGGGCAGAACAACGGCACCAAGCTGCTCTGGACATTGCTTTTGCTGGTCCCGGTCCTTTACGTGAACCAGGAGATGGTGCTGCGCCTCGGCGCGGTCACCGGGGTCGGGCACGC
>DASYYE010000027.1:0-2096 GCA_035946955.1 Streptosporangiaceae bacterium
TTCCCCCTGGACCGCGCTGCGGCGCTGGTGGCCGGCATGGTCCAAGGCGCCTTCGCCCCGGCAGCTGCAAACCCTGACGGCATCCCTCGCGGCAGGCCACGGCCTGCACCTCTACATCCGTAATTAACAAACTACCGCTAGTGTCCTGAGTCAGTAATTCGTCGTTACTGAGCCTTTGGGGAGATGCTTCGCCAGTGCCCGCCCTCCTGGCATGGAAGGGTCTTTGCTGAGGTGCGCGGTTCAGGACTGGTTAGCGAGCCAGGCGTCGAGTGCGACGGCGGGGCCTGGGCGGCCCATGAGGTGGTAGGCATGTGCCCAGACGGCGGGGTCGGCGAGGGGAAGGCCGAGCCACTCGCCTGTTATCCGGGTGGGAAGTTCGTGGACCGTCTCGCCGGTGCGAATGGCGAATCTGACGATGATGTCGATGTCGTGGTCACAGCCGTCTACGCAAAGCCGGGCGCGGCTGGCGTAGGTGCCATCTCCTGACGGCTGGGGGGTGCAGGGGATGCCGGCCGCTGCAAGGGCGGCCTTGACCGCTTGGGGGCTGGCGTCGGTGGTGATGTCCCAGTCCCGCACGCGGCTGGTCAGCCCGAGGGCGGCCAGGAGCCCGGAGCCGCCGATGGCAGCCACGATGCCCGCGTTGCTGAGTGCGGCCAGCACCGTTTGCAGCACCTGGATGGGTGGCTTGGCCACGCCGTCGGCTTGCGCTGGCTCCTCGCCTGTCATTTGGCTGCACCGGTGGCGGAGGCGGTGAGGCGGTGGCAGTAGGAGGCGAGGGTTTCGAGGATCTCGTCTGCGGTCTTGGTCCAGATGAACGGTCTGGGTTCGTTGTTCCACTCGCTGATCCAGTTGCGGATGTCGGTTTCGAGTTCAGTGACGCTGCGGTGGGCTGAGCGGCGGAGCTTGCGGCTGGTCAGCTCGGCGAACCAGCGCTCGACGAGGTTGAGCCAGGATGAGCTGGTCGGGGTGAAGTGCAGATGAAAGCGGGGGTGTTTCAGGAGCCACTGGTGGATGGCGGGGGTCTTGTGGGTGGCGTAGTTGTCCAGGACCAGGTGAAGGTCCAGGTCTTTGGGGACGGCAGCGTCGATGAGCCTGAGGAAGCGGAGGAATTCCTGATGGCGGTGCCGCCGGTAATGCTGGGCGATAACCGAGCCGCTGGACAGCTCGAAGGCGGCGAACAGGCTGGTCGTGCCGTTGCGCACGTAATCATGAGTCATGCGCGCCGGCGTGGCGGGCAGCATCGGCAGGCAGGGCGCGGTCCTGTCCAGGGCCTGGATCTGGGACTTCTCGTCCACGCACAGGACCAGGGCGTTCTGCGGCGGGGCCATGTACAGGCCAACGACGTCGCGGACCTTCTCGATGAACTGCGGGTCCGTGCTCAGCTTCCACGTCTGCACCAGGCGGGGCTTAAGGCCGAAGGCCCGCCAGATCCGCGACACCGCCGACTGGGACATACCCGCCGACCTGGCCATCGACCGGGTGGACCAGTGCGTGTCCCCCTTCGGGGGTGCCTGCTCCAGCGTCGCGGTGATTACCGCCTCGACCTGCTCGTCGCTGATCGTCCGCGGACGCCCCGGCCGGGCCTCGTCCGTCAGGCCCTGCAGCCTGGCACGCAGGAACCGCGACCGCCACTTCGACACCATGTCCCGGGAGACCCCCAGGCCGGCCGCGACAGCACCGATCGTCGCGCCGTCCGCGCAGGCCAGCACTATCCGCGATCGCAGCGCCAGCGCCTGCGCGGTCTTCCGCCGCCGCGACCACGCCGACAGCGCACGCCGCTCATCACCAGACAGATTGAGCGGAACCAGCTTCGGGCTTGGCACCGCCCAAGCCTAACAGCTAACGGCGGAATATTGACTCGGGACACTAGCGGTAGTTTGTTAATTACGGATGTAGAGGTGCAGGCCGTGGCCTGCCGCGAGGGATGCCGTCAGGGTTTGCAGCTGCCGGGGCGGAGGCGCCTTGGACCATGCCGGCCACCAGCGCCGCAGCGCGGTCCAGGGGGAAAGCCAGGCGCGCACGGCGCGCAGCGCCCGCGGCCAGGACGGCGCCGGTGGCGGTGCGGCGTGCGGCCCCCCTCTCTCCGCGGCCGTGCC
>DASYYE010000028.1:0-12141 GCA_035946955.1 Streptosporangiaceae bacterium
AAGAATGCCAGGTAGAGGATGGGCTGGATGAGGCCAATGATCACCCACGCCGGGTTGCGCAGCGACAGCCGGAGCTGGCGCCGGAAGATCAGGAGTGTGTCGTAGACAAAGGACATGGTCGCAACGACTCCAGTGTTCGCAGGTCAGCCTGGGACCGGGACGGAGGGCTCAGCCGCGGTTGGCACGCTGTCGTCCCGCAGCGAACGGCCGGTCACGGTGAGGAAGACATCATCCAGGGAGGGGCGGGCGAGCTGGATCGACTTCAGCGTGGTGCCTTCGGCGTGGAGCACCGCCAGCAGCCCGGGCAAGGCCTCCTCGCCGTGTTCCACCGTGAGCCGCAGTGAGTCGCCGCTGACCGCGACGTCCCGGACGCCCAGTTGGGGTTCCAGCAACTTCCGCGCAGCCTGCTGGTCGCCGCTGACGCTGATGGTGATGACGTCGCCAGCGATGTTGCGCTTCAGCTCATCTGGTGAGCCTTCGGCGACGATCTTGCCGTAGTCGATGACCAGGACACGGTCGCATAGTGCGTCCGCCTCTTCCAGGTAGTGCGTGGTGAGGAAGACGGTGGTGCCGAGCTTCTCGCGGAGCCCGCGGATGTGGTCCCACAGGTTGCTGCGGCTCTGCGGGTCCAGGCCGGTGGTGGGCTCATCCAGGAACACCAGTGCGGGGGAGTGCACCAGCCCCAGTGCGATGTCCAGGCGGCGGCGCTGCCCGCCGGAGAGGGTCTTGGTGCGCCGGTCGCCGAGGCCCGCGAGGTCGAGCTGGGCGGTGAGCAGGCTGGTCCGGCCGGCGATCTCCGCTGCGGGTACCCGGTAGAGCCTGGCCTGGAGCGTGATCTCCTCGTCCACCGTGGCATTGGGGTCTGAGCCGCCGCCGTTCGCGCCGATGGCCTGGGGGACGTAGCCTATGCGGCGCCGTACCCCGGCCGGGTCGGCCAGCAGGTCGGCCCCGGCCACCGTCGCGGTGCCCGCGGTCGGCCGCAGCAGGGTGGTCAGCATGCGCAGCGTGGTGGTCTTGCCGGCCCCGTTCGGCCCGAGGAAGCCGGCGATCTCGCCCTCGCCGACGGTGAGGTCTACGCCGCGGACAGCCTCGACGGTGCGCTTGCGGCTCTTGAACGTGCGCGCGAGCCCGTGCGCTTCGATGGTGGCCACGAATGACTCCGTTTCGTGTCTGCGAGGTCCGGCCGCTGGTGGGTGGTGCCAGCATGTGCCGGCTGGCGGACGCTGTCACCCGGCGGCCTCATGGTCCGGTCGTGGTGAGGGCGGTCTCGTTGCCGGGGAGCGGCGGAGGGGTGCCGCCGAACTCCGGGCACAGGGCCTGGTGGGCGCACCACTCACAGATCCGTCCCGGCCGGGCACGCCAGTCGCCCGTGCGCCGGGCCCGGTCGATCGCCTGCCACAGCGCCTGGACCTTGCGCTCGGTGGCGAGCAGGTCAGACTCGTCGGGTGCGTAACTGACGATCACGCCACTGCCCAGGTACATGAGCTGGAGCAGGGCCGGGACACGGCCGCGCGCCCGCCACAGCACCAGGGCGTAGAACTTCATCTGGAACAGTGCCCGCGCCTCGAACTCCTCCGGCGGGGCACCGCCGGTCTTGTAGTCCACGATGCGCATCTCGCCACTGGGGGCGACGTCGAGGCGGTCGACGTAGCCACGCAGCCTCAGGCCGGAGGCGAGGTCGGTCTCCACACACAGTTCCCGGTCGGTCGGCTCGACCCGGCGCGGGTCCTCCAGTTCGAAGTAGCGGTCCAGCATCGCCTGTGCGGCCGACAACCAGGTGGCCAGTGCCTCCTCGCTGTCCAGGAGCCCGGCCAGTTCCGGCTCCTCGGCGGTCAGCCGTGACCATTCCGGGGCCAGCAGCCCGTACGCGGTCTGCGGGGTGCGCTCCGCTGCGGGCGAGTCGAAGAGACGTTCCAGCACCGCGTGCACGAGTGTGCCGCGGGCCGCCGCTGGGCTCGGCGGCTCCGGCAGCCGGTCGATGACCCGGAACCGGTACAGCAACGGGCAGGTCATGAAGTCACCAGCACGCGACGGCGACAGTGACGGGCCGGATGGTCCGGTCGGCTTGGCCTGCTGCGGAGTGACGCCGGTGGCCGGGGAACCGGGTGCGGCAACGGTGTCGCCCGGCTGCGAAAGGGCTGTCTCTTCACCCATGCCTTGGAGGCTAGGGGACAGCTCGGACAGTCGGTGCGCATCCACGGATCTACGTCGGTCAAGTCAGCTGGTTCAGCACGTAGCATCAGGCATGTGGCAGGCAACCCACCGGGCAAGTCAGCGCCCCCGCAGCAGCCCAGCGCGGGACTGAGGATCGCGCGGCCGTTCGGCATCCCCGTCTATGTATCCCCCTACTGGTTCGTGGTGGCTGGCCTGTTCGTCGTGTTCTACGCGCGCAGCTTCGCCGACAGTCACATCCAGGGGACCATGCGGTATGTCGTGGCCGCTGCCTTCGTGGTGCTCCTGTACGCATCGGTCCTGGTCCACGAGCTCAGCCACTCCGTCGTCGCGCGCGGCTTCGACCTGGTGGTGCGCCGCATCCTGCTCTACCCGCTCGGCGGCTTCTCCGAGATCGAGACCGAGCCGCAGACGCCCGCGCGGGAGTTCCTCGTGTCCGCGGCCGGCCCTGCCATGTCCCTGGCGCTGGCCATCGCCGGGTATGCCCTGTACCGGCTGGTGCACGCGGGTCCCGTGGCGACGGTGCTGCTCCGCCAGTTCTGGGTGGCCAACCTGCTCGTCGCCGGCTTCAACCTGCTGCCGGGGCTGCCGCTCGACGGCGGCCGGATGCTGCGGGCCGGGGCCTGGAAGGTGACGGGCAAGCCCTTGGTCGCGACGGTCGTCGCCGCCTGGGCCGGACGTCTGCTCGCCGTCGCCATCCTGCTCGTGCCGCTGGGGCTGCTCGCCGACACCGGGAACCAGGTCCAGCTCTTCGACCTGATCTGGCTGGCGATGATCGCCGCCTTCATGTGGGTGGGTGCCAGCCAGTCGCTGCGCCTGACGCGGGTCCGCGAGCGCCTGCCCGCGCTCCAGGCGCGCACCCTGGCCAGGCGGGCCATCCCCGTTCCCGCGAGCCTCCCCTTGTCCGAGGCGATCCGCAGGGCGGACGCGGCCACCGCCCGCGCCCTGGTCGTGGTGGACGGCGAGGACAGGCCGATCGCGATCGTGAACGAGGCGGCTGTCATGGCCACCCCGGAGCAGCGCAGGCCCTGGATCGACACCGGGTCGCTCGCGCGCACGCTCGACCCCAGCCTGATCCTGCCTGCCGACCTGTCCGGCATGGCCCTGCTCGACGCCGTGCGCCGCTCCCCGGCCACCGAGTACCTGCTGGTAGAGCCGTCAGGCCAGGTCTTCGGCGTGCTCGCCGCGTCCGACCTGGACCACGCCTTCGCTGGCGTCTGAGCACAGCAGGCCACAGCCGCCCACAGTCCCAGCCATGGGCGGTGTGGCCACACTGCACTGGCGTGGCCACACCGCGCGAGGAGCGGCGCAAGCGGCGGGGAATCAGGACGAGAAGAGGTAAGCGGCCCCGGCAGCGGTATTGGTGTCGGGCGCCCCGGCGATGAGGGTCGCTCCGGAGACCCCGACATCCTGCCCGAAGCTGTCGTTCACCGGGTCGCCGCCAGGGTCGGGCACGGTGGCCTCGGGGGCGGGGACCCAGGCGCCGTCGAGCATCCCGTAGAGATAGACGACCCCCGAGGTGTTGTCGCCGACGGCGATGACGGCCACCGAGACCGAGACAGAGACAGAGACGGTGACACCGAAGTTGTCGGTGGACGAGCCGGCCGGGTCAGGGATGGTGACGGTCGGCACGGATGGCCAGCCCGAGGTTCCCTTCGTGAATACGTAGACGTTGTGGGGTCCGGTGAAGGCGAGCGTCCCGACCACGATGTTCGTCCCGGAGACCGCGACGGACTGGCCGAAGAAGTCACCTGCTGTGGCTGCGGGGTCCTGGAGGGTCCGGACGATGCCGGTGCCGTAGCCGGACGCCGTGATGTGCTCGATGAACGCGAGCGACGCGCTGGTCGTCGTCCCGGGGCAGCCGATGACGGCCGTGGGCCACGAGACCGCCACGGAGCCGCCATAGCTGGTGCAACCGCTCGGGTCGGGGTTCGGGCTGATCACCGTGGGGGTGGTCGGCCAGGTGCCATTGCTGGCGAGGTAGATGTACTCGGTCCCGTTGTCGATGCTCCCGGGCGAGCCGACGACGATGGCGGTCTTCGACACCGCCACGGACCAGCCGAACTGGTCCCCGGAGGTGGCGTTCGGGTCCTGGATGGTCACGGTCGGCGTGGCCGGCCACCCCGAGGCCGTCTTCGTGTAGACGTAGACGGCACCACCGCCGCTCGTGCCGCCGAATGCGGAGCCGACGACGACGGTCGTCCCGCCGAACGCCGCCAGTCCCCAGCCGAAACCGTCGTAGGGAACGCGCTGGGGGTCGTGGAGCGTCGCCTTGGGCTTGGTCGACCAGCCGGAAGCGTTGCGCTGGTAGAGGTAGACGACGCCGTTGCGCCCGCGGACGGCCGGGCCGCCGTTCCCGACGGCAGCGAGGTTCCCGGAGACGGCCACGGAGTTGCCATCGAAGTCATCAGCCGTCGCCGCCGGGTCCGGCAGAGACGCCAGCAGGCTGCCGGCCATCATCGGCGACGCGCCGGAACGAACGGTGGCCGCAACCGCGGTAGTCGAGGTCGACAAGGCGCCGCCGAGCGCGACGGCAGCGGCGGCGGCCACCAGAAAACGGCAGGGGATACGCATTTCGGGATCCTTCTGTGCTCGCGGCGCCACCTCGGCGCCCCCGTACCGGCATCATTGGGCACCTGGGGCACGCCTCGCATGAGTAGTCCCTACTCAATCCCGTGTTCAGGCCCGAAGGCGCGCTGAACTTCCAATGGCCCCCGCTTCCCCTGGCTGTCCCCACGTCGGCTGCCAGCGCGCACGGCTGTCAGGGCTGCGGTGGCGCAGCGGGTCTGCTGGCCGGGTCCGGCCAGGCCCTGCCCGCCCTTGACCTACCGGATCGGCAACGACTTGCCAATTTGGTAAGTCATAGATACGCTCTCTCCATGGTCAACGACGACATCTCTCCCGACGAGGCCTCCGCCGCGCTGAGCCGCGCCGGGCAATCCGCGCAGCGGGTGCGCTCGCAGGCCCGCTGGATGAGTACCTACCTGGGTGTCTTCTCCGCCGGGTTCGCCGCGATCACCCTGACGGTCGGGCTGGTCAGGCCACTGACACCGCGCGTGCTCGTGTTCGTGACCTGGGCGGTGCTGGTGGCCGCCACGGTCGCCTGGTCTCGGCGGCGCCCGGCGAGCATACGCGGCGCGATGGACCGGGTCGGCCGCTACTGGATCGTCTCGGTCACGCTCTACGCCGTGGCACTGGCCGTCGGCACACCCCACCTCACCGGCCATCCCATGTACTGGGTGCCGGCCGCACTCGCGGTCGCCGCACCGCTCATGGTCGGGGCGTTCCGGGAACGGCGCGCATGACAGGCACACACCCCCGCCATGGACTCGATGACCTATTGACCCACGCGGTACGGCTGTCCATCGTGGCTGCTCTGGCCGGGGTCGAACGGGCCGAGTTCGCGCTGATCCGCGACAGCGTGGAGGTCAGCGACCCGATGCTGTCCAAGCAGGTCGCCCTGCTCGAAGCCGCTGGCTATGTCGAAGTCGAGAAGGGCCGGATCGGCCGGCGTACGCGCACCTGGCTCAGGCTCACCCCCACCGGCGACGAGGTCTACCGCCGTCACCTCCGCGCACTGCAGGCCATCGCCGGCCTCGACCCGCAGCCGCGTGAGGCCCCTGCCACCGCCTCTGCTCCAGCTCAACGAGGAATCCCCATCCCCCTCACATAAGAAGCCGCCATTAGAGGCAAGGGGATTCACGAACGGGGCTAGGCCAGCTCCCCGGTGCCCATTTACGGCAGACGACCAACGACATTGTTGCCGTCAGCAGGGTTCAGAGAGCCGTTGAACCGGCCCGCATCGTACATCCATGTCCTTGGAAGCTGGCCATCTTATTTCCCTTGTTTATGGCGATTCGTCCCTCTTGTCCATGGGTGTTCGTCACTAAATGTGCCGCTGGCTGAAAGCAACGGGCATAGATCGGAGTGAGCTGCATGAAATGGTCGGACGTGGGACGTGTGGTGGTCCCAGCGTCGATGTCGTGGGCGATGCCGGCCTGGCAGCAGGACGCACAGGTGCCCGGGGTCGTGATGCCTGGCAGCGCCGACTACGCCCAGGCGAACGCCGTCGAGGGACAGTTCGGGTACCCGGCTGGGTTCTGCCAGGCTGCCCTGGCCGGCGCGACACCGTCGACGCCGTGCCGGACCGTACCGGACGTCTCCGCACAGGCCGACCAGTTCACTGGCGCGGTCACGATCTACAGTTCCTCCTTCGCCAGCCCTGGCAACCCCACCGGGTGGATGACGCAAGGCGGCACGTCGTCGTCTGCGCCGACGTGGGCCGCGCTGCTCGCCATGATCAACGTCTCGCCGGCCTGCAAGGCGAATACGGCGACGGCCAGCGGCGTCGGGTTCGCGAGCCCACTGCTGTACGCGGTGGCGTCGAACCCGGCCGCGTACAAGGCGTCGTTCAACGACATCACGGTGGGTAACAACGACAACTATGGCCTGGACAACGGCCAGGTGTACCCGGCGACCACCGGCTATGACCTCGCCTCGGGGCTGGGGTCGCCGCAATTGACCAGCGCTGGGGGCAAGGCCGGGCTCGCCTTCTACCTGTGCGGCCTGGGCGCCCAGCCCAGCAGGCCCGTCGTGACCGGCCTGAGCCCGGCCACGCTCCCGACCAGTGGCGGCACGGTGACGATCAGCGGGAATGGGTTCAAGACTGGGAGCACCTCCGGCGTCGCCGGGATCCAGGTCGGCACCGCAGAGGTGCCACCGGCTCACTTCACGGTGACCAGCGCCACATCCATCACCGCGACGTTCCCGCCTGCGGTGGACACTCTCCCACCCGGTTCGCCCGCGCCACTGGATGGGGCTGGCCCTGCACACGTGAGCGTCACCGCCACGAATGGCGAAACGAGCATGCCGGGCGCGGCCAGCACCGTGCAGTACGTGGACGAGAGCGGCTCGTCGCCCGTCCCATCGGTCACCGGGGTGGCCCCCTTTGGTGGTCTGGAGACAGCACCGGCCCCGGTGACGATTCTCGGGTCGGGGTTCACCGGCGCCAGCGCAGTGACGTTCGGTGGGGTGGACGCCGCGAGCTTCAAGGTGGTGAGCCCGTTCGAGATCAAGGCCACACCAGCGCCGTACTCGGCCTCGACCACGTGTGCGCCGAGCGTAGTGGGTGAGACCCCAACGACCGACATCTGCCAGGCCCAGGTCCAGGTCACCAACACTCATGGCACGAGCGCGACCGGGACGATCCTGCCGCCCCTGGAAGGGGATCTGACGCAGTCCGGGCCGCCCAGCTGCGGCTGCGAGACCATGCCCGCCCCCACCGAGTACGACTACGTCCCAGCCCCGGCCGTCACCTCCGTGTCCACCTCAGCCGCCGACCCGGCGTCGCTCGCCAGCGAGAACGGCAGCACGCTGATCACAGTGAACGGGACAGGCTTCGACATCTTGACCATCGACTATGCTGACTTCGGCGACCCAGCCCTGGAGTCATCGATTGACGGCTCCATCTCGTTCGCGACTGGCACCGAGATGCAGGTCACCGCGCCGCCGCAGCCGCTGTCTACCCAGCCCGCGGCCGTGCCGCTGTCGGTGAACACGCTGGCCGGGCAGTCAGCGGGACTCCCCGTCACCTACGCGGGAGTGCCCGTAGTGACCAGCGCACTGAACACCGCCACCCACCACAATGGCGCCCCCGACACCGGCGGCACTGCCATCACGATCACCGGCCAGGGCCTCAGTCAGGCAGTCGGGCCGCTGCGGTTCGCATCGCCGTCCTCCACCGGTACCCAGTACACCTACACAGTCAGCAGCGACACCAGCATCAGCGCGCAGACAGTCCAGCAGAACCCCGCACTGGTCCACGTCAGGGTCTGCAGCGTCACCGGCTGCTCGCACAACCCCCCAGCCGACGACTTCTACCTCTACCCACCGGGCAACCCGACGGTCACCTCCGTCAGCCCAGCCTCAGGTCCGGCCGCAGGCGGCACCAAAGTCACGATCCACGGCCAGAACCTCGGCTGCGTGACCGGCGTGTTCTTCGGGACAGTGGCCGCCGAGACGTTCAGCAACGCCCATGCCCTGCTGGACTGCGGATCGACCACCGTCGTCAACGCCACCTCACCCGTTGGCACCGCAGGCACGACAGTGAAGATGACCATCACCACAGTCGAAAGCGACTTCAGCGGCTCAGGCCCCAGTAAGTCCACGGCATCCTTCACATACACCTCCTGAGCGGCCGACCTCGAGGACGCCTGCCGCCAGGCTCTCACTGACGGTTCTGCCAACCGTTCACCTTGAGCGTTGGCGTGGAGGGGGACCGGTTTACGTAGCAACCGGGTCGGGCACGGCCTCGGGCTCGCCTGTCTCGGCCGGGCCGCTGTTGCCGGCGCGCCAATACCAGCTCGCAGGCGCGAGAAGCAGGGCGGCAGTGAATGCGACGACCAGCCATAGCCGTGCCTCGGCACGAATGGCCGGGTTTTGTGTGGACAGTGGCACCAGCCATAGCGCGCAGAATGTCACCAGGCTCCACAGCGGGAACGGCCGCTTGGTGCCGAGCAGGTCCCACAGCAACGCCCCCAGCATTACCCCCGCGGTATAGTACCCGCGCGCGGCTGGGTCGAGGACGATCCGTGCGCCGACTCCGAGGAGGACGATGGCGGGCCAGCGCCGGCGCCAGAGCGCGAGCCCGCCGAGCAGGCAGCCGAGCGCGACCTGGGCGGGCCGGTCCCACGACGGCGTGCGCGTGGTTGTCACCCCCAGCAGCCGCAGGGCCGAGTCCGGCATGTTCACGATCGTGTAGCGGGCCGCGGAGAGCGTGCCCGGGTCGGCCACGACGAACGGGAGCCAGGCAGCCACGATGACTGCGGCCATGGCCGCGCCAGCGAGCAGGCAGGCGCGCCAGCCCGTCCGGAAGGCCGTGGCCCCCGACCTGAGGACGTCTCCCGCCCGCGTCGTCATCAGCCATCCCTGCGGGGCGCCGGCCAGGACCAGCATGGGCAGGAACACCAGGGCCCAGGGTTTGCTGTCCACGGACAGGCCGAGGGCCAGACCGGCCGGCACGGGCCTGCGCCTGACCACGGCCCACAAGGCCAGCATGGCGAACAGCAGGGCAAGGCAGTCGTCGAGGTGGCCGAAGACCACGGACAGCACTTCCCAGGTGGCCATGAAGGCCGCTCCGCCGGACAGGTAGGTCCACCGCAGCCACGGGTCGTCCGCCAGTTCCGGCCGGACGGTGACGGTGACCCGCCGGATCAGGCCGAGGGTGGCCAGGCCGATTGCGGTCATGGTCAGTTCCGCCGCCACGACCCCGCCGTTGGGCCCGAGGTGCATGACGGCCTGCGCGACCGTGAACGCGGCGGGGCCGATCTGCAGGTACGGGTAGTTGGCGTACAGGTGCAGGCCACCTGGTGCCACATGCCTGCCGTAGGGACCGGAAAAGAGCAGCCTGGCGCCCTGCGGGAAGAAGAACCACGAACGCCGCGCGCGGCTCGGTGAGTCGGTCCAAAAGCACACGGCGGTCCAGCAGAGCAGCGCCAGCGCAGTCCAGTGCCGCGACAGGGCGCCACGCCAGGCCGGTGTGACAGACATACGGTATGCCCGAAATAGACGGTAATGGGATAACCGCGCTGATCGTAGCTGATATGCCTACGCTGAGCACCGGGTTCGGGACGTGCCACGGACCTGGCATCCAGGGGATGGGCACTGGGCGGGCGTGCCTGCGGGCTGCGGCCACTAGTCTTGCCCGGTGATCTCCGCGCGCCGTGGGCCGTTCCGGCCAGGGGACCAGGTCCAGCTCACTGACCCCAAGGGACGCCGCCACCTCGTCCTGCTGGCGCCTGGCCGCCTGTTCCACACCCACCGTGGGGCACTGGCCCACGACGACCTGATCGGCAGCGCGGAGGGGTGCGTGGTGCGGTCGTCGGGTGGCACGCCCTACGTGGCGCTGCGGCCCCTGCTCGCCGATTTCACGTTGTCCATGACCAGGGGTGCGGCGGTTGTCTACCCGAAGGACGCGGCGCAGATCGTTGCCATGACCGACATCTTCCCTGGCGCGGCCGTGCTGGAGGCGGGTGCGGGCTCCGGAGCGCTGTCGTGCTGGCTGCTGCGGGCGGTTGGGAATGACGGGCTGCTCGTGTCCTACGAACGCAGAGAAGACTTCGCGGAGGTCGCGCGCACGAACGTCGAGCGCTTCTTCGGCGGGCCCCACCCGGCGTGGCAGCTGCGCGTGGGCGCCCTGCCCACGGTGGAGCCGGCGAGCCCCGCGGTGGCGTCAGCAGACCCGGCGGAATTCAGCGCTGAGCGGACCGAGCCTGGTGACCCCCCGGACCCGGGGCCGCTCACGGACCCTGCCGACGGCCTGGAGCAGGGGGCGTTCGACCGGGTCGTGCTGGACATGCTGGCGCCGTGGGAGTGCGTTGGGACGGTCGCGCACGCACTGGCGCCCGGCGGTGTGGTCTGCTGCTACGTGGCGACAGTGCCGCAGTTGTCGAGAACAGTTGAGACGCTGCGTGGGCACGGCGCGTTCCTGGAGCCGTCTGCATGGGAATCCATCTCACGTGACTGGCATGCAGATGGACTGGCCGTCCGGCCCGAGCACCGGATGGTCGCCCACACGGGCTTCCTGGTCACCGCCCGCAGGCTCGCCCACGGCACGACCGCGCCGCCGCGGCGGCGCCGTCCGGGCGGCGGCGCGGCGAGCCCAGGTCCGGCCTGGTGAGCGTTTTGTCGCAGGTGCCGGCCACGATGGTGAACGCGGCAGCACACAACAGCTTGACGCCAGCAGCCGCGGTCGGGTTACGTCAGGCGTCAGGATAGGTAGGGTCTAAGTGGGACCTTCTTTCGGAGGGAGGTAGGCGTGGCCACTCGTGATGAAGGCTCTTTCGCCGGGCGGCACGATGACCAGGTCAAGAGCCTCACGACTCAGATCTCCTTCTTGGAGGAGGAAGTGGCGGTCCTGCGGCGGAGGTTGACTGACTCCCCGCGGCAGGCCCGCCTGCTGGAGGAGCGCCTGCGGGACGCTGAGGCGAGGCTTGCCACGGTCACCGGTCAGAACAACCGGCTCGCGGACACGCTCCGGGAGGCGCGCGACCAGATCGTGGCGCTGAAGGAGGAGGTTGACCGCCTCAGCAAGCCCCCATCAGGCTTCGGCATCTTCCTGGGCGCCTGTGAGGACGGCACGGTGGACGTTTTCACCGGCGGGCGCAAGATGCGTGTGAACGTCAGTCCCGCGGTGGAGACCGAAACGCTTCGGCCCGGCCAGGAGGTCGTGCTGAACGAGTCGCTCACGGTCGTCATCTCGCAGGGGTATGAGACGGTCGGCGAGGTCGTCATGCTCAAGGAGATCCTTGAGGACGGCGAGCGGGCTCTGGTCATCGCGCACGCGGACGAGGAGCGGGTCGCCCGCCTGGCCGAGCCGCTGCTGCAGGCAACCTTGCGCGCTGGCGACTCCCTGCTGCTGGAGCCCCGCTCGGGGTACGTGTACGAGCGGATCCCCAAGGCCGAGGTCGAGGAGCTGATCCTGGAGGAGGTGCCGGACATCTCCTACAGCGACATCGGTGGCCTCGCCTCCCAGATCGAGCAGATCCGCGATGCCATCGAACTGCCGTACCTGCACGCGGACCTGTTCAAGGAACACCAGTTGCGGCCGCCCAAGGGTGTCCTGCTCTACGGCCCGCCAGGCTGCGGCAAGACACTCATCGCCAAGGCGGTCGCCAACTCCCTCGCCAAGCAGGTCGCGGCCAAGACGGCCGGCAGTGCGAAGGAGGGCAAGAGCTTCTTCCTGAACATCAAGGGCCCCGAGCTGCTGAACAAGTACGTCGGTGAGACCGAGCGCCACATCCGCCTGGTCTTCCAGCGCGCGCGTGAGAAGGCCAGCGAGGGCATGCCCGTCATCGTGTTCTTCGACGAGATGGACTCGATCTTCCGCACCCGTGGGTCGGGGGTGTCCAGCGACGTCGAGAACACCATCGTCCCGCAGCTGCTCAGCGAGATCGATGGCGTCGAGGGGCT
>DASYYE010000029.1:0-5052 GCA_035946955.1 Streptosporangiaceae bacterium
GTGCGGCCGCGGCAACCTCGGGCAGGGCTTCTATCGTGGCACTCACTCCGTCCAGCTGCCGGCCCCCGTGATTCGAAACTACGATTCCGTCGACGCCTAGCTCGATGAGCCGAGCGCACTCCTCAGCCCGCATGATGCCTTTCACGACCAGCGGACCCGGCCACAGATCCCGCAGCCAGGCGAGGTCATCCCAGGTGATGGCCGCATCGAACTGCTGCCTGGAGTGCTGCTCGATCGAGGATTCGCCGGGGGTGCGGACATATGCGGCCGCCATCACCTCCGGGTCCAGGTTGACGGCCCTGACCTCGGGCGGGACGGTGAAGCCGTTGCGCAGGTCGCGCAGGCGCCGTGCGATCCGCGGCGCGTCGACCGTGAGCACGAGCGCGCGGTAGCCCGCGGCATGGGCACGCGCAGCCACCGCGGCGACCTCCTCGCGCTGACGGAGCCAGTAGACCTGCAGCCACAGTGGCCCGGTCGCCGCCCGCGCGATGTCTTCCAGTGTCTGACTGGCGAAGAAGCTGGCCACGAACAGCGTGCCGGCCTCGCCCGCTGCCGCAGCCGTGGCCAGTTCCCCGTCCGGGTGCGCGAGCCGCTGGTAGGCGATGGGCGCGATGGCAATGGGAAACTCCAGCGACAGGCCGAGGAATCCGGTGGTGAGGTCAGGTGCGGACACGTCGACGAGAACCCTGGGGCGCACCGTGAGCCCACTGAAGGCCGCCCGGTTGGCGGCCAGCGCTGTCTCGTCTCCGCTGCCGCCCTGGAAGAAGTCCCACACGTCCGCGGGCAGCGAGGAGCGCGCGGACTCCGCGAAGTCAGCGATGCTCAGCAGGTCCATACCCGTCCTCCCAGACTTGGTCTCAGGCTCCACTCAAACATCAGGCCATTGTCGGGCGGCCAGATCGACCGCTATGTTTCGTCGCGAGTCGCCAAAACATGCGTAAGCCGTGCACCAGGAGACTCGTTCGCATGCACGATGGGGAGGAGCAGGGATGTCACGGTACGACTGGGGTCAGACCCACCCGGGGATCGAACGGCTGGAAACGGCTATCGGCCAATCCCGCACCCGCGTGGTCACCCACCCGCTCTACCAGCACCTGGACAGCGTGGCCGCGGTCACGACCTTCATGGAGCACCACGTCTTCGCTGTGTGGGACTTCATGTCACTGCTCAAGTCTTTGCAGCGCAACCTCACGTGCGTGCAGGTGCCCTGGGTGCCGACAGGCCCGGCCGGCAGCCGGAGACTGATCAACGACATCGTGCTGGTAGAGGAGAGCGACGCGCTCGGCAACGGGTTCATTTCGCACTTCGAGCTGTACCTGGACGGCATGACCGAGGCCGGCGCCGACCGGTCCGCTATCGACGCACTGGTGGCGGCGCTGCGAGCGGGTGAGCCGGTGCTGACAGCACTGAAGGCGGCCGGGGCGCCTGGTCCCGCCGTCGACTTCGTGAGCGCTACCTGGGACATCATCGAGAGCGCGCCCGTGCACTGCCAGGCGGCCGCGTTCGCCTTCGGCAGAGAGGATCTGATCCCCGACATGTTCGACCAGGTCGCTGAGGTGCACCGGGACCAGGGCAACCGGCTCGGCACCTTCCTCGACTACCTCGAACGCCACATCGAGGTGGACAGCGAAGAGCACACGCCGATGGCGATGCAGATGCTGGCGGACCTGTGCGCGGACGACGACGCCATGTGGTACCAGTGCGAGGAGACCGTCAACACCGCGCTGCAGGCACGTGCCCGGCTGTGGGATGGGATCCTCGCCGCTATCCAGGCCGCCTCGGGCTGACCCACGGCGCGCCATCCGGCCAGCCGAAGTTCTGGCATTCGGTGAGGGTTGTCTGAAAATAGCCAAGCGCCGAACATGCGCCAGATGTCGGGAATGCCTTGACCAGGCTGACTGGCCCATGCGAATCTTGCCCGTAGCAGCCGAAATGGCCATACAGCCTGACGGGTGGGCGGTCACTCATCACGCTGTTTTCGTGAAATTGGCTTCCCAGGGGTGGGGTCATGGAGCACAGTGCTGCGTTGGGCTTAGGGCGTCTAGAACCAGGCGCCTGGGTGGACACCGAACTCCTCAGTGGCGATGACAGCGATGAGTGCCTATGGCTGGGGGGCCCGGTCAGCCGAGGCCAGCTTCGCGGCCTCGTCAGCCAGTGGGAGCAGGAGCTCGCAAACACTGGGCTGTCGCCCGGTGGGACCGTCGCGCTGCGGCTCCCCCCATCCCTGACCTTCGTCGCGAGCCTGCTCGCCGCATGGCGGATCGGAGCGCAGGTGAGCCTGCTGGACCACCGCCTCACCCGTTACGAGGCAGACCAGGCGGTCCAGCGGCTGGCACCGGAGGTGCTTGTCGAGCCCACCCATGTAGTGGGCAGTGCGATGCGTGGCTACGCCGACGTGGTGGCCGCCGCCACAGCCCGCCCTGACGGCAGCCCCGCCCAGACGCCACACGCCCTGGTCCAGCTCAGCTCGGGGTCAACCGGGCCGTCCAAGGTCATCGCGCGCACCGCCGCGGACGTCGTCGGGGAACTGCACCGATACGACAGCCTCGGCGAGTACCCCCGCGGGGGCGAACGGATCGTGTTGCTCGCATCCATGGTCCACGTGCTCGGCCTCGTCGGCGGCCTGCTCTACAGCCTGCACGCCGGGCTGCAACTCGCCATCCCCGACCGGCTCACCGCCGACGGCATCCTGGGCACGGTGGCCGCCAGCGAGCGGCCCACCATCGTGCTGGGCGTGCCCTTCCATGCCGAACTGCTGGCCGCCGCGACCGCCCCCGCCCCGCAGGTGCTCACCAGGATGGTGGTAGCGGGCGAACTCCTGCGCCCGGGTGTGGCCGAAGCGGTCAATGCCCGCTACGGCGTCCCGCTGGGGACCATGTACGGGATGACGGAGCTCGGTGTCATCGCCACCGACCTGTTCGGCAAGCTCCGCCCCGGTTACGCCCCCGCCCCTGGGATGGACCTGCGGGTCGCCGACGGCGAACTGCTCGTCCGGATGGCGGCATCCCCCTACATCGGGCTGGTGGACCCGACCCGGTGGTCCGATGGCTGGCTGCACACCCGCGATGCCGCGACCATCGATGTGCGGACGGGGCTGGTGACCATCCTCGGGCGGCTGGACTCGCAGGTCTCGGTCGGCGGGCTCAAGGTCGACCTGACCGAGGTCGAGCAGACGCTGGGTGCCCTGCCGGGCGTTGACGAGGCCGTGGTCCTCTACGACGTGGCGATCGAGGCCTACGTGGCGCTGCGCGAGGGAACGACCGTGCCCGGGGTCGAGGCAGCGCTCTCCGAGAGACTCGCTGCCTACAAGCGTCCGCGCGAGGTTCACGTGCTGGCCCGGCTCCCGCGCACCGCGACCGGCAAGATCGTCCGCGACCGCCGTGTGCTGCGTGCCCAGCTGGGCAGCCAGCCGGGAGCTGACGCATGACTCCCCCGCCCGCCCTGCCCAGCCGCGACGACGTCACCGCCATGCTGGCCTGCCTCGGTGACCGGGAGCCGCAGGACGTGGGTGAGCGGATCAGCTCGCTCGAACTCACCTGGCTGATCACCAAGGTCGAGCAGGACTACCAGGTCAGCCTCGACCTGGCAGACGACGTGCTGGCCCGGATGAACACCGTCACCGGGGCCATTGACGAACTACACAAGGCACTGGCCGAGGCCGGGCATGCCTGAGGATCCGGCGAGACCTGCCAGTCCCGCTCACGCCCCCACGGAGGGCTCGCGGGTGGTAGTCGCCGGGATGGGTGTCATGTGTGCCTTCGGCCGGGGCACCGATGTCCTGCTGACGCGGGTGCTGGCGGGCGAGGCAGCGTTTGCCGAGGTCACGAGGTTCGAACCGGTGCGCTGCCGCGCGAGCGAGGCCGCCGAACTCCCTGGTGTGCCCGTCCTGGCCGATGAACTGACGGCAGTGGTCAGCGATGCCTGCGCCGACGCCGAGATCGACGTCGCCGGCCGCGCCTCGTGCCCGCTCCTGCTCGCCCTGCACTCCGACTCGGTGGCGGCCCGCGACGCAGCGGCTGCCCAGGCCGTCGGCGCGGTCGCGACTGAGGTGACGCACCGGACCGGGCTGGCCGGCCCGCCTGCCGTCTACACCACCGCATGCGTGGCGGCCAGCACCGCGGTGGCCGACGCGGCCGCGATGGTCACCACCGGACGGGCTGAGCGGGTTGTGGTGGCCGCTGGCTACCTGGTGGACGCCGACAGCTTCCGCCTGTTCGACGCCGGCCGGGCCCTGGCCGTTGACGGCCTGGTCCGCCCCTTCAGCAAGGGCAGGTGCGGCATGCTGCTTGGTGACGGAGTGGCCGCGGTCGTGGTCGAATCCGCCGCCAGCGCACACGAACGGGGCGTGCGTGTGCTCGCGACACTGGCTGGCTGGGGCCGGGCAGGCGACGCGTACCACGTCTGCCAGCCGCGGCCGGACGGGGCCGGGCTGGCCAGGGCGATCGGCGCCGCACTGCACAGGGCCGGTATCAGCCCCGCCGACGTTGGTTATGTGAACGCCAGCGGGTCCGGCACCCCCGCGGCGGACGTGGCCGAGGCCGCGGGCCTGCACCATGCGTTCGGCCCGGCGATGCCGCACATCCCCGTGAGCTCCACCAAGTCCACGCACGGCCACGCCCTGGAAGCGTCGGCCCTGCTCGAACTCGTGGCCACGGTGCTGGCACTGCGTGCCGGGCAACTCCCGGTCAACGCCGGGTTCCTGGCACCGGACGAGGAGTGCGAACTCGACCTCGTGCTGGCCGGGCCACGCGAGCACCAGGCCCGGTACGCGCTCAGCGTGAACTCCGCGTTCGGCGGTGCCAACACCGCGCTCCTGGTAGGTGCCCCATGAGCGAGCCGAAAGGGCGCGGTGCCGTCTGGACTGAGGAGCGAGGAGCGAGCGCAGGAGCGACGAGGGAAGACGGCGCCTCGAAGCGCCCCGCAGGCGAGCGAGGACCAGCAGCGAGCGGGGCCACTACGTTGCCCGCGGGGCTCACGGTGCTGGCGAGCGCGGAGTGGCCCGCTGACGAGAGCGATGCCCTCACGCCACTGCCCGGGTTCGTGGTCTCTTCT
>DASYYE010000030.1:0-16031 GCA_035946955.1 Streptosporangiaceae bacterium
GGGGACGGGCCGGTCCTGCGCCCAGCCGCTCCACGCGGTCACCGCCAGGCAGGCGGCAGCGCTGGCCGCGAGCCACCGTACCCGGGCCGACCGCGGCATCCGCCGCGACCCACGTGGAATGGCACGCCGCGGCCCGCCTGGGAGCGCCCGCCAGAGCGTGGCCACGACGCACAGGCCAACGAGGCCCGTCAGTTCGGCGTCGTGTGCCCACGCCGGTGGGATCGGCACCACGCCGCCTGGCAGTGAGCCGAGCACGAAGCTGTTGTCGGCCCACGGGAACAGCCAGATGTCCGGGCCCTGGAACTGCACCCAGCCGTTGAAGGCCAGGACGATGTCGGTCTCGACGAGCCCGAGCACCACGGCCGCTAGGATGCCCACGAGAGGATGCGGCAGCCAGGTGCCCAGCGCGACGCCGACCGCCCCGCCGAGGACAACGAGCAGCCACCCGCCGACCAGCACCGCAGGCCGGGGCGACCCCACCGCACCGAGCCTGTCCAGCCAGAGCAACGCCGCCCCGGACACGGCCGCCGCCATCACCGCCGGGCCGACCAGGCAAGCCAGCACGCCCCCGGCACGCGCGGCGGCTGGCGCGGGGCAGCTCTCATACAGCTCCTGCATGCCGTCTCGCTTGGCGCGGCTCGCCGCCAAGTGCGCGGCGACCAGGACACCACCGGCCATGGCGAGCAGAGCCGATCCGATCCCCACGTCGGCCCCCCACCAGAGCGGAACCTGCCGGGTGTTGTTCCACCAGACCGCGGCCAGCGTGACGAGGATCCCTGCCAGGACCAGCGGGTTGCGCGCCAGCCGGAGGGCCTCCGCCCGGGCGATGAGCAGGACCACCCGCCACCCGGGCCCAGCCAGCCGTGTGGCGCCAGGCCCGGACGCACCCGGGCCGGCCCGCGCGGAAAGCCCCGCGCGCAGAGCCCCCGCACTCACGCCCGGCCCCGGTGCGGCCGTGAGCGTCGGGTGGCTCCGCTTTCCTTGCCGTCCGGCCGCACGGCGGCACCGGCAAGCAGCAGGTACCCGTCCTCGGCGGTGGGTGGCGCCACCCGGGCCTCGGGGGGGACGTCCGGCCCGATGTGGCGCCACCAGCCGTCAGCGGTCAGCCAGGACACCTCTGCTGTGGTGCAGCGGTCCCGGGCGACCCACACACGGCCCGCGGCCTGCGTGGCCAGCGCGGCGGGGGTCCCAGCGAACCGCACCTGCCCGTTCAGCAGCACCACCACGTGCGAACAGATGGCGGTGACGTCCTCGACCTGGTGGGTGGCCAGCACCACCACCGGGCCGCCGGGCAGCCCGGAGAGCATCTCCCGGAACCGCAGCCGCTGCTCCGGGTCGAGCCCGGCCGCCGGTTCGTCCAGCACCAGCAGGTCCGGCTGGCCGAGGAGGGCCTGGGCCAGCCCGAGCCGCCGACGCATCCCACCGGACAGCGCCCTGATCCGGTGCCGGGCATGGTCTTCCAGCCCGGCAGCGGCCAGGACGCGCGCGATCTCCGCGTGCCTGCGGCGCCGGTCGGTGATCTCTTTCAGGATCGCCACGTAGTCGAGAAACCCCGCCACGGTGAAGTGCTGGTGGTAGCCAAGCTCCTGCGGCAGGTAGCCGAGCCGGCGCCGGACCTCGACCCGCTCAGCCGCGTCGGCCGGGTCGAACCCGAGCACGCAGAGCCGGCCCTCATCGGGCGAGGCGACTGTCGCCAGGATCGACAGCAGCGTGGTCTTGCCCGCGCCGTTCGGGCCGAGCAGTCCGGTGATGCCACGCCTGAGCGCCAAGCCGACCCGGTCCAGCGCCACGGTCCGGCCGTAGCGTCGCGTCAGCCCCTCGGCGCGTACCTCGGCGGGCTGGTTACCCTGCCCTGGCGGCCCTTCAGCGGTCGCCTCCCCCGCGGTGCCGTGTCCTTCGGTCACTGCCACCACAACCTCACCCCATCAAGCCGAAGTCGAGCCGGTCGCGCCTGGCCACGATGAACGCGGCGGCGCCGAGCAGGACAGCCAGCGCGGCCACCTGGCCGACTGGGCCGAACGCCTTGACCGGGCTGCCGTCCGCCAGCCCGGTCCCCACAGCGGCCGCGACCCACGCGGCGCCTGCCGCGACGGCGCCCGGCAGCATGCCCGCTACCGTGC
Source organism: Streptosporangiaceae bacterium (assembly GCA_035946955.1). Classification (GTDB taxonomy): domain Bacteria; phylum Actinomycetota; class Actinomycetes; order Streptosporangiales; family Streptosporangiaceae; genus DASYYE01. Next base: position 2,121 of record DASYYE010000030.1, read on the forward strand.
CAGCGGCCAGCGCGGACACACAGACCGCGAGGGCGGGCAGCAGCAGCGCCTCCGGCAGCCACCACGGGCCCGGCAACGCGAAGGCAGCGAGCACGGTCGGCACCAGCGCCGCCGCGATCACGGCGGTCCCCCGCACGCACAGCAGCCGTATCTTCGGCACGGGCGCGGCCGTGGCCAGCGCGGCTGCGGGGTCGAGGCGTGCGCTGAACGCTGTGGCCACCGCTGCCAGTGGGAGCAGCGGTGCGAGGACGAGGAAGGGCACCAGCGTGTCGCTGGCGGGGAGCGAGACCAGCGCGGCCGGGCCCGGTGCCAGCAGGTGGGCCAACCCGACCGCGGTGGCGAGCACAAGAGCCATCCCGGCCAGCCACGAACGGCGCAGCGACGGGGTAGCCGACAGCAGGCGGATGACGTGTTCAGGCACGCCGATGCGCCGCAGTGCCCGGCCTATCAGCCCGAGTTCCGGCAGTGCCAGCCTGGTCAGCAGGACGCGGCGGTTGCGCGCCACCCTTTCGGGGTCAGTGCCGGCCATGGACCGCTGACAGACGGCGCAGCCTGGCACGTGTGCCTCGACCGACCAGGCGGCGACTGTGCCCAGCTCACCTGCGAGGTAGGCGGCGACCGTGCCCGCTGACAGCACGGGGCACGCGTAGCTGACATCGCTCACGTCAGTGCCTCCCTCAGTTCGGCCCGCGCCCGATGGCACCGGGACTTGACGGTGCCCTCCGGCACGCCGAGCAGACGCGCTGCCTCGGCGCAGGTCAGCCCATCGAGCACAGTGGCCTGCACGGCTGCGCGCAGTTCGGGTGAGAGCCGGGTCAGGGCCTCCCCCAGCCGCCCGTGCTCCACTCCGAGCAGCACCTCGTCCTCGGCTGACCGCACCAGCCGCTCCGCCGGGCCGTCCTGGGCCGCGGCCAGGCTGGCGCGTTCGTGACGGGTCTCAGCCCGAAGCGCGTCGATGAGACGCCGGATGGCGATTGCCCAGAGGAACGCGGCCACCTCGCCCTCTGCCCGGTAGCCGCGGGCCCGCCGCCACAGCGTGAGGAACGTCTCCTGGAGTGCCTGGTCCACAGCGTCGGCCGACGCGCACCGACGTCTCAGCCGCGCCAGCAGCCACCCCGCGTGCCGGTCATAGAGCATGGTCAGCGCGCCCTCGTCCCCGGCTGCCACGGCCCGCAGCAACGTCACGTCATCGGGTGCCATTGGCTCCTGCGGTCTCACACCTCAGTATGTCGACGCGCCCAGGGGATCCGGTTCACCCATATCCCAGTAGATGATGCCGAACCCCTGCGCCTGCACAGACCCGTTTGTCAGCGTCGCTGCGGCGCTGGAGGAAATGCCCGAAGTATTCCAGCCGCCAGGTGCCAGTGGCGACCGCCTCCCCGGCCGCCGGGCCACTAGGCGGGGTGGTGCCGTCGAGCCACTGACCTGCACCGGGACAGCCACCGACCCCTGCAGGCCGTAGGACACACTGCCCTTGCCAAACCCGGCAGTGACCAGGTCACCCCCGCCCGAAGCGGCCGCGATGCTCACCGGCACCGAGTTGGCCGTCTCGCGGTACCTGCCGTCGGCGCCTTGCCGCAGCGCCGTGTCAATGGGCCGCCAGGTGCCATCCGGCGCCCGGAAGTTCACCGGCTGTGTGTACACCCTCCGGGTGTAGGTCCCGTCCGCGTTGTGGAACATCGTGGACATCGCGTCCGACCGCGCGGGGACCGGCACAGACGTGCGCGGGTTGAAGCTGTGCGACCCGTTGCCGGAACCGGGCCCGGTGGACGTTGGCTTGACCGTCTGGCGGTGCGGGGTGAAGAGGGGAAGCTGGCCGGCAGCCTTGCCCGGAGCCGTGCCGGCACCACGGCCCGCCCGCGTCGCCGCGGCGGAGACATAGTGCGCCTTGCCCGCCGCGGTGCCAGACTGCTGCACCGGCAGCGACAGCGAGGTCGTGTGGCCGGTCAGCCAGTCCAGGATCCGTGACCACGAGACCGTGGCCGGCCTGGCTGGGGCTGCCGCCGTGGTGAGCGTCACCAGGACAGTCGCCGCCGCAGCCGTTGCCACGGCCCTGGGAAGAGTACGCATTACAGGCCTTCCTGGCTCAAGGCAGCAGCGACCGCGCCGCTGACAGCAGCCCTGACCTCACCGGCCGGCGAAGCCGGCACGGTCGTCAACGTGGCGGCCGGTGCGTGCTTGGTGTCCCCCACAGTGATGAAGCGCACCGACCGGAACCGGGCCGCCTCAGCCGCGACGGCCGCGACCTGCGCAGGCCCGACCGCGAGCACCACGTCGCAGTGGCGTTGCAGCAGGCTCGCCAGGTAGGGACGGGCGTTGGCCGCCGTGGCCGGGCCACGCACCGCCAGGTACTGCACCCGCACGCGGGTGGCCAGTGACGTGTTCTCCATGCCCTGCCAGGCAGCGGCCTGCGGGTCGCCCGCTACTCCCTGGGCCCCCGTCAGCAGGCATGCGCTGGCATCCAGGTACTGGCGGGTGGGCGCCGCCGCGTCCGGTGTCTGCGACGGCCATGCCAGCCACACCAGCACCGCCAGCCCGGCCACGGCGCCTAACGTGCACGCGGCCACCTTCCAATTGGTCATGATCCTCGCTCCAAGGTCCGTGTGATGATATTGCGCATGCTGTTTCTGCCAGGTGAATAGTGAAAGCCTTATGAGCTCGTGCCGATTCTTGGGGCAGGCATTATCACGGCCCCCGTCCCCGTTTCAGCGGTTGCTGCCTTTCCCAGTTCTAGCAGCAGGCCTGGCCAATGGCGTGGTTTGGATTGTCGCGCGACAACTATGAGACAACCAGGCGGGGCGCGGTTAGGCGTTTGCCATGGCCATGTGGGCGGCGCCATCGCCGCGCCCCGTGTGCGATGGCGCCGGGAGACATGCGAGGTGTCCTGGCTAGGTGCCTATCTCCTGGTCGGGCCGATGTGCCACAGGCTCGCAGGCGTTTGCGCCCAGGATCAGGTGCAGTGCTTGCCCGTCCGGACGAGGCCGAAGGCCACCGAGACAACCGTCTGGGCATGTGGGTGCCCTGTCAGGGACGCCCGATCTGCTTTTGCGCTTACGTTCAGGGCTATGCCGACCCTGGGGGGTATCGCCTGGCGATGGATCTGGACCAAGGCGGGAAGGCCGCTGAAGGCGGCCGTTGGCCCAGCCACAGTGATACTCGGGTGAAGCCTGGCCGTTGACGGCGTGGCCGTGCCCGGGAACCCAAAGACCTTGTTCCATGCCTGGCTGGTGATGTATGTGCATGAAGGGTTCGGCCGGCCTGAGAACGTGACGCTAGCCGGTATCCCAACCGCGCGGAGCCGTCGCTGCAGGCCGGCCGGATCCCGCAGTTCGCGGATGGTGACGTATACCACGCCGTCGGCGTGCCGGGTCACCGACCAGGCCATCAGCCGGGCAGGCGCCTGGCGGCTGGCTGGCAGCAGCGCAGTCACCGCAAGGATCACAGCCACCGCAATGCCTGTCGACAGCGCGACCGCAGACTGCATGACAAGGAAGCGGCGGCGTCTGCGGTCGCCTCGCTGGATGATATTGGCCGCTGGGAACGGCGCGGCGGCTACCGCCGCGGCTGTCAGGCCGCGACTGCCTGACCACCACCCGGCCTTGTGCCAGCAGGCCCGGCCGGTCAGCGCCCCTCGGCGTTCCAGCAGGGCAGCCCTGGCAGCGGAGTAAGCGGCCGGCGAGGGCGGCTCAGGCTGGCCCCACCCCTCGCGCAGGGCCTGAAGGTCGTCCACCGTCAGTAGTCCCTTCCTGTGGCGGCCGGGTCGGCCTGACCCAGCGCGGCGCGGATTTCCTTGCGGGCCCGGTGCAACCGGGAACGGGCCGTCCCGGCCGGGATGCCGAGTGCCTCGCCCGTCTGCTCAGAGGTCAGCCCGGCCCAGGCGACCAGCAGCAGCACGTCCCGGTCCGCTTCGGAGATCCTGGCCAGCGCCGCCGCCAGCGGCGCACGGCGGGCCTGGGCGTCGAGCCGCAACGCGACCTCATCCGCATGGCCCTCGCTGACTTCACTGACGCCCGTACGGGCCAGCGCGCGGTACCGCCGGGCCTCCGCCCTGTGGTGCCTGCAGATCAGGTTCGAGACGATCCCGTACAACCATGGCCGGGCGTCCGGGCGGGACACCTCGTACCGCTTTCGCCGTGTGAACGCGACCAGGAACGTCTCCGCAGCCACGTCGTCAGCCAGGCTCTCGCCCAGCCGCCGCGCGGCATAGCCGTGGATCTGGTGGTAGTAACGGTCGAAGATGGCGGCGAAGCACTCCGGCTCCCGCCAGGACCGCTTGATGAGCTCGGCGTCGCTGGCCTCCTGCGCCAGGGACACTCGCGTCACCACAGCCATGTCTGGGTCACTCGAATCATTGCCTGCCTTCCGCGGCATAGGTGCTCACCCCTCCTTCGCCGACCGCCCCCAAACTGTTCGCCGGCAAAGACGCGCAGGCCAGGAACGGTCACGCTGTCGCCGCAGCTGGTCAACGCCTGACACACCAAGAACACCCCGGGCCGACGCATCACCGTGACCGGCCTGCGGGCGCCTGGGTGGCACGGCCAGGCTCACCGGAGCTGTTCTGGCAGATGGGGCCGTGGCCGGCAGCACAACGGAAGCGTTCAAGTAGTGCGTCCTCGACGATGGAGCCGACTGGCCCTTGGCCTGCCCTGTGACCAGAAGGTGCTCGGGCTGCTGTTAGTCAGCGCGGGCTGGCGGGGCGATCCACGCCTCGGGCAAGTCGGCGCGCAGCAGCTGCGCCAAGATCGCGGCGTCAGCCTTGTCGTTATTCAGCCGCGCCGAGGCGATGGCCTTGCACTGCAGCGGGTGCACCAGGTGCGGGGTGAACCCGTAGCCTTCCAGCAGATCCACAAGCCACCCAGCCAAACGCGGCCTCGAACGCCGCAGGCGTGCCCAGCGGCAAGCCGCCGATCATGCTCAGCACCGTGTCCACCCCGTTGGGCGCGTTCCGGTGGCGAGTACTTCGCCGCGACGAGGAACTGCTGCGCCAGGCTATCGACAACCTACTGGCCAGCGTCCCGGCCAGCCAGCTCCTCCGGATCTCCGACCGCTTCCACCGCGCCACCCCATCCTCCGCCCCGGCTCCGGCCTCGGGCTCGCCCTCATCGCCGCGGTCACCGTCACCCACAACGGCACCGCCCGACGCAGCGCTCAACGAGCCCCAAGGGGTGCGGGTCACCCTCACCCTGGCACATCCAGCCAGCCCAGCCCAGCCGTCCAGCCGGACGCCGCCAGCACCACGCCAAGCCCGCACGCCTGACGCGGGCAATCAAACAGCCCAGCGAACCGGCCCGCTCAGGCACCACAACCGGGAAGCAAGCGGTTCGACGCACCGCTCCTCCAGCCCCGGATCCGTCCGCCATATGTCCGTAACCAACGCCACACGGTGTCCCCACCTGGCCGACGGTGACCCAAGATGACACACAGCAAGACGGCCCGCCAAGCCGCGCTCTCCGCAGCGGGTCTATCTCACGAACGGCTCTGTCTCACTTTCGGTGGTGACCTAGCGCGCGTGTTCTTCCTCGATGACGAGGACATGGACCTTGTCCGCCACCGGCACCTGGGCACACTGGGCATCTACGTCCAGCTCGGCGAGGAGACCTCCGCCCGCATCACCGCCGAAAACGACGACCACAACCGCCGCCGGCACCGCTGACCACGACACCGTCAGGCCCGGGACCGTCCCGCCATGATCAGAGATCTGGCGGGCTGGGTCAGCTACCCCAGCGCCGGGCCTTTAGCAGAGAACGGGCGGGTCACGATGGCGAGGACCCGGATCAGCCACGTCCATGGCCACCGCACCAGGAGGTAGCACTCATGCTGCACATAGGTCAGATCAAGGCTTTGGGGTGACCCGTCTGCCCAGGTGGCCTCGGCACCGACACCGAGGACAGGCCACCCGGCGGCGGGCAGGACGACAAAGCCGGCTTGGACCTGCGAGCTGGTGGCGGTGAACTGGCCCTGCCCGACCGTCGTCGTGGGCCCTGGTAGCTGCCGTCTTGGCTGTTGAGGTTGGCGCCGATGGTCACCTGGGCGGCCACACCCGGACGCTGCGAGGTGACGGTCACGGTGACCTCGTCGGGGGTAATGCCCGGCACCGGCAGCGCGACCTGGCACTGCTGGGTGACGCTGCTGAGCGTGATTCCATCCGCGGGCGCCTGGTGCGCGCCAGGGCGGGGTACATCGGCGGGACCGGCGCGCATGCCACGCCACATGCCAGCGATATCCATGTCCGTCATCTCCCTTGCCGTCTTGCAGCCACAGCTATTTCGCTGAGATCACCTCAGTGACAGGCGCCGGTGCGCAAGTATCAGCCACTTCGGATGGGTGCTGCAGGTGGCTGTTGCCTGGTCACGCGCCGCCGAGAGGACCTTAAGCCGTCCTGCTGTGTTAGTCATCATCCGTGTTGCGCCACCAAGTGACCTGGGCCTGATATGGGTGTTGAGTGCCTGAATGCCATCAGCGGACAGCGATTGACCGGGCCTTGTCGTTGAAGCCCATTTCGGTGAGGTCCGGATAGCTGCCGGGCGCCAGGATCAGGTTCTGGCTAGTAAACCCTTCTTGCTCACATAGGATCGCAGCCTGACCAGCGAAGTCTGGGCCAGGGATGACCTGCACAGAACTTGCGCTGCGGTCGAACTCTGCGCCGAAGTCGTTTGCCAGGCTGGCCGAGTTCTCGACAACCACGATCCTGTGGTTGCGGAACGGCGCGTCGACGAACAACTCGACGACCAGCGGCACAGGCGCAATGGTGGCAGCCACGGCCGGGCGGACCGGCCAGGCGGGGTCGAACAGAATCACCGAGATGTCCACGCCCGCACGTATTGCCGACGGGCAGATCCGCACCGAACTGACACCGAAGTCGAAGAACTCAGGCAGGACGCCATCCGTTACCCGGCCGCCGCCCTCGTAGTCGCTGCGTCGTACAAGACCGCGAACGGCGGCCTCCCGTTGGCTTGCTGCCAGGCGTCGTAGTCCGGCCCGGGGTGCAAACCCACCGCGTTCACCTGGTCGTCGAACCCCAGCAAATCAAGGTTCGGAGTGTCCTCCACCAGCAAGCGCTTGGCCCCCCCGAAGCCGGCACCTTGCCACAGCGCCACCACCAACGGGATCATCGTAGCCAGAGAATCGCACGCCGAGACTCCTACCCGTTCTGCGGCCGCATGTGCTGGGGCCCCTCCCGAGTTCGCCAAGGGCGGCGTGCTGGCCTTGGCCTATCTCGGCTCGCGCCTTGTCCACGAAGTAGCCTGCCACGCCGGGAGGTCATCGCCTTGGCCGTCGCATACGGTGGCTGACCGCGGCTCTGCCTGCGCGGTCACGGTTGCGGGTGGTGGGCGTGGCTGGTGCCGGAGATCATTGAGGCATGGATTCAGTGCGAGGCCAGCGGGTCGGGGAGGCGCTGGCGGACTTCTGCGCGCGACCGCCGGTCCCCGGTCTCCCGTGTGACCCGGACGCCGTGGAGGTAAGACTGCTGGAGTTGTTCCACCGTGTCGCTGGGTCTGTCCCCGCGTATCAGGACTTCCTGCGTGAGCACGGCGTGGATCCGGCGGGGGTGCGAACATTCGCCGACTTCTGCCGGTTGCCATTGACGACTAAGGAGAACTATCACTGGCGGTATCCGCTCGCCCGGCGCTGTCGCGATGGGCGACTGGAGAGCTGTGACATGATCGCCGTCTCGTCCGGCTCTACCGGCCGACCCACATACTGGCCCCGGTTCCTGCCGGATGAGCTGGCGGCCGCGGCCCGGTTCGAGCAGGTCTTCCACGACAGTTTCGAGGCTGACCGGCGGTCAACACTGGCCGTAGTGTGCTTCCCCCTCGGCACGTGGGTGGGCGGGCTGTATACGGCCTCGTGCTGCCGCCATCTTGCACTCAAGGGGTACCCGATCACGGTGGTCGCGCCCGGCAACGACAAAGAGGAGATCTTGCGGGTGGCGCCGGAACTGGCCCCGGGCTTCGCGCAGACGGTGCTGCTCGGCTATCCCCCGTTCCTGAAGGATGTGATCGACACCGGTACCGGCCGTGGTGTGAGCTGGGCTTCCCTGAATGTCAAACTCGTGTTGGCTGGGGAGGTGTTCAGCGAGGACTGGCGTGACCTGGTGGGCTCGCGTGCCGGAATGCGCAGGCCTGCCTACGACTCGGCCGCGCTGTACGGGACCGCCGATGCCGGGGTGCTCGGAAACGAAACGCCCCTGAGCGTCACCATCCGCCGGTTCCTGGCCCGCACCCCACAAGCCACCCAGGCACTCTTCGGCCAGTCCCGGCTGCCTACCCTCGTGCAATACGACCCGCTCAGCCGCTTCTTCGAAGCCCGCGACGGCACCCTGCTGTTCTCGGGCGACAACGGCGTGCCACTCATCCGCTACCACATCGCCGACGAAGGCGGCACGCTGGCCTATGAGGAGATGCTCGCGCACTGCAAGGAATATGGCTTCGACCCGCTGGTCAGCCTCGGCGGCGGGCGGGGCTCGCCGCCGCTGCCATTCGTCTACGTCTTCGGCCGCTCGCACTTCACGATGTCCTTCTTCGGTGCGAACATCTACCCAGAAAACATCGCGGCAGGACTTGAGCAGCCGACGGTAAGCGGCTGGGTGACCGGCAAGTTCGTGCTTGAGGTGGCCGAAGACGCCGACTACAACCGCCACCTCGCCATCGCGGTCGAACTGGCCCCCGGCGAACACGGCAGCACCGGCCGCCGGGCGCTGGCAGCTGAGTCCATCCGCACCCAGTTGAACCGCCTCAACAGCGAGTTCGCTCACTACGTGCCCGGGGACTACCAGACGCCACGCGTCACACTGCTGCCCACCGGAGACCCGCAGTACTTCCCCCGCGGCGTCAAGCACCGCTACACCCGAAAGCCAGGCGAGCACTGACATACTGCTGGTGAGACGCTGTGCTCACTCGTGGACGTGTGGGGACTACCTGCCGGTGTGACGGGCAGCCATGCCTGCTCCACCGCGCGGTGTTTCTTGCGTGCCGCTAGGCGCCGGTTTGTGCCGCTACCCGTTGCTTGTGTTGATGATCAGGTTCTCGTAGCCGGAGCGTCCCACAGCCCAGACTGTTCCGGAAGGAAGGGCTGCCACTGCGGCAAGCTCGTTGTACTGGCTGCCGCTTGGCACCGGTGTTGACACCACGTGCCACTTCGTCCCGTCCCAGTCAGCGACGAGCGGCGATGCTCCCCCGGTGGAGCCATAGTCGTACCCCACGGCCCACACATCACCGGCCGAGATTGCGGCCGCCTGGGTGAACACGTCATTTCCGGTAACGGGATCCGGGCTGGGCACAATACTCCACGCCTTGCCGTTCCAGTGCTCAGAGAGGGTTTGGTAGGGAGCCCCTCTGACAGTCCCCCGCGTGGTGCCCACCGCCCACACGTCGCTGGCCGAGACGGCCGTGATGCCGCTCACGGAGACATAGGCAGCACTGACCGCCGGGCCTGAAAATGTGGTCCAGGTCTTGCCGTCCCAGTGTTCGAAGACGGGCTGCCCCCCTGCCTCTCCGGCAGCCCACACGTCCGAGGCGGAGATGACCGCCACCGAGCTGAGGCCAGAGGTGCTCATGGGGCTCGGCACGATACTCCAGCGAGAGCCGTTCCAGTGCTCAATGAGCCCGTCATCACCACCGATGCTGGCGTCGAAATGGCTCCCGACAGCCCAGACATCTGTCGCCGATACGGCTGCGACACCAGACAGGACGTCACCCACGCCGTTACTGTCGGTGGCGGCGGGAACCGTGCTCCAGCCGGTGCCGTTCCAGTGCTCAACCAGCGGCTCGTACACCGGGTTGTAGTAGTTGCTGTCATTGACGCTGTACCCGGCCGCCCAGGCGTTTGCTGGTGAGAGGTCCGCGACCGCGCTGAGAATGTTCTCGCTGCCGAACGGGTTCGGTGTGGGCACCACGGCCCACGCGCTCCCACTCCAGTGTTCTGCGAGGGAGAAGTATGTTGAACGAGTGCTGTTTGCGTAGTAACCAACCGTCCAGGCATCACTGGGTGAGCTGGCTCCCACAGCCAGCAGAGTGGGAGAAGTGCCAGGGCTGGGGCTGGGAACAATCTGCCAGACCGCGCCAGCGCCTGATGCCATCGCCCCCGCTGCACCCTGAATCGGCAAGACCGCAGTCGCCGAGGCCGCCATCCCAGCAAGGACCAGCGGTATCTTCCAGATCATCGCTAACTCACTCCCACCGTGCGCCCACCACAACGCCCGAGGCCTGAACGAGGCCCGCACACCCTAAACACGCACCCGGGGGACAGGTGGTTCGCCGCCCGCTGGGAACACGGGCATGTGGCCCCGCGGCCATCCGACCCGGCCGGTGTAGCTGGCAGGTCCACCGGAGCCGGCCACCCGTTCTGCATCGTCTTCGGCGGCAATAGCACAGGCTGAACCGGCGTCCGCTCATACCGCCAGTCGAGTGTTCGACGAGCGGCTTTGTTCGGCTTGCGGTAGGCGAGGTTCGCCGAAGGCCGCATCACCAGGGTGGCCCTGGTGGTTGTGCCTGTTGACGAATGCGAGACTGAGCCGTGCTCGCCGGTGCGGTGGTAGGTGGCGCGCAGCCGGGCGGGGTGCCCAGCCGGGCGCCAGGCGCGGCCGGGACGGGGCTGCAGGTACCCGTCGTCAGGCTGACCAAGATCTTCAGGCAAGCGCAGCAGTCAGGGATCGTGGTCAACACGCACCGGGTGAACGCCGGGCGCCCGCCGTACCCGCCAGCCCCCGCACCGCCCGGCGCACAAGCCAGCACATTTCCTGACTTCTACTGGTTCAAGACCGAGCGAGGACGAACCGTGACCCCGCTGACCAGCCAGATCCGGCTCGGCCCGACACCCAAACCAGCGACCCGGCCGAACGCCTCAACGCCGCCGGGCTGGCCTGGGCACGGGGTTCCCACCCAGCGAGACTGTAGAGACCACTGCACCCCAGCCCCGGTCGCCGGGCTAGTCCTGCGGCTAACTGATTGTAATCAAGATCTTCCAGAGGGTGGGGGTGGGGTGTGTCATGAGAGGTTGCAAGTTTCTTAACTGGGGCAGGGGGCCCCTGTAGCGTGGCTGTTGGAGCCGGTTGCGGGCGGGGGTGCTCAATGGAGTTTCGGCTGTTGGGCCCGGTAGAGGTGTGGGTGGGCGGGGAGCTGGTGGATGCGGGGCCGGCGAGGCAGCGGTGTGTGCTGGCCGCGCTGGCGGCCGATGCCGGGCAGTCGGTGCCGGTGGAGGTGCTGCAGGACCGGGTCTGGGGTGGCATGCCACCGCCGCAGGCGCGCCGTGCGCTGTATGTCTATGTCACCCGGGTGCGCAGGCTCGTGGAACTGGCTTGTGCTGGCCCGGGGGAGGGTGCCCGGTTAGTGCGCCGCTCGGGCGGCTATGCCCTCGACATTGACCCGGACTGGGTGGACCTGCACAGGTTCCGGCGCCTGGCCCGCCAGGGCCGCGACCGGGCGAACCTGCCTGCGCGGCGGGCGGCCTTGCTGGCCCAGGCGGTCGGGTTGTGGCGCGGTGACGCGCTGGGCAACCTGGCCGGCGAATGGCCAGACCGGGTCCGCCAGGGCTGGCAGCAAGAATACATCGACGCGGTGGCTGCCTGGGCACAGGCAACACTTCACTCAGGCGAACCTGGCCTGGCGGTGGGGCTGGTCACCGAGCTCACCGAACGCTACCCCCTCAACGAGTCCCTGGCAGCCACGCTCATGCAGGTGCTGCACGCCGCCGGCCGCGGCGCCGACGCACTGAGCCACTACGCCCGCACCCGCACCCGGCTCAACGAGCAACTCGGCGCAGACCCCGCCGCCGAACTGCAGGCAGTCCACCAGGCAATCCTGCGCGGAGAACCCATAGCACCACACGCCCAGCTCGTGGTCCCGCACGAGGAACCCACCCCCGCACACAACGACCCAGCGACCCAGCAGAGCCCACCACCCCCCGTCCCCGCCCGCCCGGCCACAGACGCGCCCAACCAACAGATAGCAGACGCAGCCGCGGCGGTCTCCCTGGTCACTGCCCCGTCCCCGGTCCAGGTGGTACCGGAGGTGCGGTATTGCCTGCCCCCGGATGCGGCAGCGTTCACCGGGCGCAGCGGGGAGCTAGACCAGATCACTGCCGCGGCCGGGGTGGGCGGGGTGGTGGCGGTGGCCGCGATTGACGGGATGCCGGGGGCAGGCAAGACGGCGCTGGCAGTGCATGCCGCGCACCTGCTGCGGGAGGAGTTCCCGGACCGGCAGCTGTTCGTCAACTTGCACGCCCACACCCCGGGGCAGGAGCCGGTCCGGCCGGAAGACGCGCTGGCCGGGCTGCTGAGCGCCACCGGGGCGAACCCGCGGTACCTGCCGGGCGGCCTGGACGGGCGGGCGGCGATGTGGCGGGACCGGATGGCCGGGCAGCGGGCACTGGTGGTGCTCGACAACGCCGCCAGCAGCGCCCAGGTTGCCCCGCTGCTGCCCGGAGCCGGAGGCTGCCTGGTGCTGGTGACCAGCCGCCGCCACCTGGGTGACCTGCCCGGCGCCGCCGTGCCGGTGCTACTGGACGCCCTGCCCGCCGATCAGGCGGCGGAGATGTTCACCCGGCTGGCGCCCCGCGCCGCCGTAGACCCAGCCGGGGTGGCGGAAGTGGTGGGCCTGGCCGGGTTCCTGCCGCTGGCGGTCTCGCTGCTGGCCCGCGTCTTCGCCCGGCACCGGTCCTGGACACTGGCTGACCTGGCCGCCGAGACCCGGGCAGGCCTGCTGACCCTGACCGCGGAGCACAACAGCATCGCTGCCGCGTTCGAGGTGTCCTACCAGCACCTGGATCCCGCCCAGCAGCGGTTCTTCTGCCTGCTGGGCCTGCACCCCGCCACCACCACCGACGCCCATGCCGCCGCCGCGCTGGCTGGGACCAGCCCGGCACAAGCCACCGGGCTGCTGGATGGGCTGCACGCCGAAGGACTGCTGACCGAGACCAGCCACCGCCGCTACGGCATGCACGACCTGCTGCACCGCTACGCCCGCGACCACGCCGCTGACCTGACCGGGGAGAGTCAGCAGGCGCTGGAGCGGCTACTGGACTACTACCAGTACACCGCCGACCACGCCCAGAACCTCCTGGCCCGCCAGACCCGCCCCGGCCCCCCGCCCGCCACGCCAGCGCCACCACCCGCGGCCCCGGCCCTGGACGACGCCACCCAGGCACTGGCGTGGGCACGCGCCGAACGCGACAGCCTGCTCGCCTGCCTCGACCACACCACCCACACCGGCCAGCACACCCGGGTCACCGCCTTGACCGCCGCCCTCGCCGAGCTCCTGCAGCGCGACGGCCCCTGGGCCGACGCCATCACCCGCCACACCACCGCCCTCCAATCCGCCCGCCACCTCGGCGACCGCCTCGGCCAGGCCAACGCCCTCAACAACCTCGGCACCGCGCGGCGGATGACGGGTGACTACCCAGGCGCGGCCCAGAACCTGGAGCAGGCCCTGGCCATCTACCGCGACCTCGGCCAGCGGCTCGGCCAGGCCAACGCCCTCCACAACCTCGGGTACGTGCGGCAGCTGACGGGTGATTACCCGGGCGCCGCCGACGACCTGGAACAGGCCCTGGCCATCTACCGCGACCTCAGCGACCGGCTCGGCCAGGCCAACGCCCTCCACTGCCTCGGGACCGTGCGGTACCTGACGGGTAATTACCCCGGCGCGGCCGGGAACCTGGAACAGGCCCTGGCCATCTACCGCGACCTCGGCGACCGGGGTGGTGAGGCCACAGCCCTCAACGAGACAGGGACGCTGCACCGGATCAGCGGTGAACCCGCCGAGGCCAAGGCTCATCACCAGCGGGCCCTGGAACTGGCCCGCGCGATCGGCAATGCCTGGGACGAGGCCCACGCGCTGGTCGGCCTGGGCCGCTGCGCCGAGGTCGTCGGCCACACCACGCGAGCGAAGGCCCTGCTCCGGCAGGCACACGTGA
>DASYYE010000031.1:0-8594 GCA_035946955.1 Streptosporangiaceae bacterium
AGAAGCCGCCGCAAGCTGGCTGCAGGGCTTCTACGGCACGCTCGGCCAGGTGGACCAGTGGTCCACCGTCACCTCCCAGTACGGTGACAAGACTGGGCACCCGACCTTCGGCAGCCCGCTGCTGACCGGGGTCTACCAGGATCCGTCCGCCCCGCCCACCGGCGCGGACACCAGCCAGATCGCAGCGGAGGCGGACGCCGCTGCCGCACACCTGGGCATCACCAACGACACCAACGCGCAGGTGGTGGTCGCGACCCAGTCCGGCACCTGCCCCGCGGGGTTCGCGGCTGCCTGCAACCCAGCAGCTGACCAGCTCAACTGTGGCTGGGCCGATGAGACCGCCAATGGTGTGCCGTTTGTCAACCTGCCGTATGAGCCGGACGCCGGATTCACCTGCGGTGGGGGTTACCTGCTCGGCACCAATGACGGGTTCTCCCTGATGGGCGGCGCGCTGTTCGCGGATGTGGTTGCCGACCCGCTGCTCACTGGCTGGTTCGACCAGCTCGACGGTGGTGCCGGGGTGGGCGACAAATGCATGTTCGCAGACCCGGTCAGCGGCCAGCTGGACATCAATGAGGTGAGCCTGGGCGCGGCTGGGGGAGGAACCACGACCCCCTACGCGATGATGCCCATCTTCAGCAACTCCGCGCAGGCCACCTACAACAACCCGGGCCAGTCCACGATCTACGGGGACGGCTGCGTGATGGCCCCTGGGCAGGACACAGTCAGTGTCTCCGATGTGGCGTCCTTCTACACCACCACCGGTGTCCAGTTCACCAGTACTCCGCTGACCACTGGAGTCAGCAGTGGCGGCAATGGTGTGACGCTGCAGGCCACGGGTCTTCCGCCGGGCGTGGGAATCGACCCCAGTGGCAGCCTGACAGGCAGTCCCACCACTCCTGGCACGTACCGGGTGGTGGCGACCGGTACCGACAGCACCGGTGCCACCGGGCTGACGGCCTTCACCTGGCAGGTCTTTGCTGGCGGCGCACTGGTGAGCTCGGCGAGCACCAGCACCAAGGAGTTGTGCCTTGATGACGCGCTTGGCAGCACGGCCAATGGCAACAAGGTGCAGATCTGGAAGTGCAACGGGAACCTGAGCCAGATCTGGAACCCGCACCCGGACGGCACGATCCACTTCGCGCTCGGCGGCTGCCTGACCGACCCAGGCGCGGGCGGGCCGAGGACCGCGCTGGTGCTCGACACCTGCACCGCGGCCACGGACCAGAAGTGGACCCACAAGTCCAGCAACGAGTGGGTGCTGGCGGCCAACAGGCTCTGCCTGACCGACCCACTGTCGGCCACCAAGAACGGCACGCCGGTGCAGGCGCGCACCTGCACCGGCGGCACGAGCCAGACCTGGTCGGCCCCGATACCGTTCAAGCTGCACCGCGGCTCTCCCGGGCACCGTTTCCCCGGCCTGAGTTGAGCCGACCACTGTCCTAGCTACCAGCCAGGACGAAACTGGCCGTGGTGACCATCAGGTCACCACGGCCAGTCCTTTGCCCGGGGTACCGCTGGCTGCGCCCGCGGCGGGGAAGCACTTTCATGATCCTGTAGGAATTTCAGTCGTAGCGACTGAAAAGTCTTCATGATCATGGAACCGGGTGCGGGGCACCGGGTGCGGGGCAAGGCTGCTAGCCCGCTTGGCGCGGGCGGGGTGGCGCGGGGGTCAGCTTTGCTGGAGCTGGGCGGCGCGCTTGGCGATCGCGGACTTGCGGTTCGCTGCCTGGTTCTTGTGGATGACGCCCTTGCTCGCGGCCTTGTCCAGGTCGCGGCAGGCCTCGGCCATGGCCGAGGACGCCGCTGTCGCGTCACCGGCGTCGGCTGCCTCGCGGAACTTCCGCACCGCCGTGCGCAGCGATGACTTGACCGCCTTGTTGCGCAGGCGTGCCTTCTCGTTCTGCTTGTTCCGCTTGATCTGGGACTTGATGTTCGCCACGCGAAATCCTCGCTCAGGATGTGGTCTGGCCATTGCGCGCGGTCACGGCCGCGCTCTTGGAGGCGCCGCACACTCAGCGGGGCGCATGCATTCCGAACACGCAGGATATCCGAAGCAGGGGCTGGGCTCAAACGGATACCACCATGGCCCAGTCATCCAGCGCGGCATGCGAGCATGGACGACGACGGGATACATGGTTGGCGCATGCCCATGCCCCGCCCACCTAGAGAGTCTGGCGGATCGTTGTCACACATGTCTGAACAGGTCAACGCGCCGGGGGGACGGCCCGCTTCACCGGCCAGTGTCGCCGCACCCGGCCCGGCCTATACACCCATGGACATCATCAGGAACTTCTGCATCATCGCGCACATCGACCATGGGAAGTCCACGCTGGCCGACCGGGTACTCCAGCTCACCGGGGTGGTCGCGGAACGCGAGATGCGGGCCCAGTACCTGGACCGGATGGACATCGAGCGCGAGCGTGGCATCACCATCAAGAGCCAGGCGGTCCGGCTGCCCTGGACCGGCCCGGATGGCCGCCACTACGTGCTGAACCTCATCGACACCCCGGGCCACGTGGACTTCACCTACGAGGTCTCCCGCTCCCTGGCCGCCTGCGAGGGCGCGATCCTGCTGGTGGACGCCGCACAGGGCATCGAGGCGCAGACCCTGGCCAACCTGTACCTGGCACTCGGCGCTGGCCTGCACCTGATCCCGGTCCTGAACAAGATCGACCTGCCAGCGGCCCAGCCCGAGCGCTATGCCGAGGAACTCGCGAGCGTCATCGGCTGCGCTCCCTCTGACGTGCTGCGGGTGTCGGCCAAGACCGGCGAGGGCGTTGCCGACCTGCTGAACGTGGTCGTCCAGCAGGTCCCACCGCCGGTCGGCGACCCGGATGCCCCCGCGCGTGCCCTGATCTTCGACTCCGTCTACGACACGTACCGGGGAGTCGTCACCTACGTACGGGTGGTCGACGGCCGGCTGACGCGGCGCGAGAAGAGCCTCATGATGTCCACCCGGGCCGCGCACGACACACTGGAGGTCGGTGTCATCTCGCCCGAGCCGGTCCCACGGGAGAGCCTGGGGGCCGGCGAGGTCGGTTACCTGATCACCGGCGTCAAGGACGTCCGGCAGGCGCGGGTCGGCGACACGGTGACCAGCGTGGTAGGTGCCGCTGCGGAGCCACTGCCGGGCTACGACCACCCGCGCCCCATGGTCTTCTCCGGCCTGTACCCGGTGGACGGCGACGAGTACCCGGACCTGCGCGACGCCTTGGACAAGTTGCGCCTGAACGACGCCGCGCTGGTGTACGAGCCGGAGACCTCGGCGGCGCTGGGTTTCGGGTTCCGGTGCGGGTTCCTCGGGCTGCTGCACATGGAGATCGTCCGGGAGCGGCTGGAGCGGGAGTTCGACCTCGTCCTGATCTCCACGGCCCCGAACGTGGTCTACCAGGTGGTCATGGAGTCTGGCGAGGAGTTGACCGTGACCAACCCGAGTGACTTCCCCAGCGGGCTGTCGGAGGGGTCGGCCAAGCCTGCCTCAGGCAAAGTGGCCAGGGTCTTCGAGCCGGTGGTCAAAGCCACCGTGCTCGCCCCGGCCGAGTACATCGGCACGATCATGGAGCTGTGCCAGGCCAGGCGGGGTGCCCTCACCGGCATGGACTACCTGTCGGCCGACCGGGTCGAGATCCGCTACACCATGCCGCTCGCCGAGATCATCTTCGACTTCTTCGACAACCTCAAGTCGCGCACCAGGGGTTATGCCTCGCTCGACTACGAGCCCGCGGGCGAGCAAGAGGCTGACCTCGTGAAGGTCGACATCTTGCTGCAGGGCCAGCCGGTTGACGCGTTCAGCCAGATCGTGCACGCGGACAAGGCGCGCGACTACGGCGTCGCCATGACCTCCAAGCTGCGTGAGCTGATCCCGCGTCAGCAGTTCGAGGTGCCGATCCAGGCTGCCGTCGGCTCCCGGGTCATCGCCCGGGAGAACATCCGGGCCCTGCGCAAGGACGTCCTCGCCAAGTGCTACGGCGGCGACATCACCCGTAAGCGCAAGCTGCTGGAGAAGCAGAAGGAAGGCAAGCGGCGCATGAAGACGATCGGCCGCGTCGAGGTGCCGCAGGAAGCCTTCATCGCCGCCCTGTCGACCCAGCCCGACCGCATGCGCTGACCCAGGGCCGCCGCGGCCCTGGCGCGGGCGCTCAGCCCCCGCGCGGGCAGGTCAGCCCCCGCGAACGCGGACAACCGGGTGGACGGCCACCCCAGCGGTGTGGGCGAACGTGACCACGACGAAGAGCACAAAGAGCACGCCGAGGACTATCAGGGCGGCACCGGCGTAGCCGAGCAGCATCCCGGTCAGGGCCAGTGCCCCGCCCTCCTCCCCGGTGTGGCGGATCTGCTTGCGGGCCATGTGCCCGAGCACGATCGCCGGGATGGTCGTGAGCGGCCCCGCGACGATCTGCCCCGCGCCGCAGGCCAGGCTGGCGATGGCCAGCCCGTTGGTGCGCCGGGCCGAGGGCTTGGCCACGGGGAGGTCGGCCACCACCGCATCGAGGTCGGCATACGTGGTCGCCGACAAGGCCCGCTCCAGCCGTCCGTCGTACTCGTCCTTGCCCAGCCGGCCGTCCGCGTACGCCGACTTGAGGAGCTCGACGGAATGCTCGCGGTCCGCGCTGGCCGCCCGCATCTGTGCCCGGCTGCCCATTCGCATACCGGGCCTGGCCACTCCGTACCCTGGCCCGACCGTCACCGTTACCTCCGGTCCTGTCTCACGCCGTCCGTCATTCATTTCACCTGTCACCCTCGTATCCCCCCTGTGGCCGTGGAATTGGCGCCGATGGCCACGAGCAGGACGAGGGCCAGCACGAGCAGCCCCACCCATACCCACCCCAGTATCAGGCCTGCCAGGGCGAGACCCGCGCCTCTCTCCCCGGTCCTGCGGATCTGGCGGCGTGCGATGTACCCCAGCACGATCGCCGGGATGGAGGCGAGCACCCCGAAGACGATCCCCACCAGCCCGAGCACGAAGCTGGCGGTGGCGAGCGAATTGGTGCGGGGCACCGCGGGCGCCATCGGCACGGGCGGCGCCATCGGCACGCCAGACATGGGGTGGTGGGGTACGGGCAGGTCGGCTACCACGCTGTCGAGGTCGGCGTAGGTGACCGCGGACAGCGCCCCCTCCAGCCGCGCGTCGTACTCGTCCTTGCCCAGCCGGCCGTCCGTGTAGGCCTTCTTCAGCAGCTCCACGGCCCGGTCGCGGTCGGTGGTGGACGCCCGCGTCTGTGCCCGGCCACCGGATGACGGCCGGCTGTCCTGTGGAAACGTCATCGAGGCCTCCCGCCAGACCCTGCCCCGCCGCCGCGTCCGGCTCCGTGACCCAGCTGCCGTGACCAGCGCTGCGAACTCACCGTGCCACGATGCCGAACTGCCGCGATGTCAGATCGTGTTCAGGATAACCCGGCCCCACTGCCGCGGGCCCGGCCTGCTGCCGTTGGTTGCTAGCGTCTTTGGTATGCCAAACGTGCACGTGGTCTCGGTCAATGTTGGCATGGGCAAGGACGCGGACTGGGCTGGCCGCCTCAAGCGGACCGCCATTGACAAGCGCCCTGTCACCGGCCCGGTGGCTGTCGGCACGCTTGGCCTGGGCGGCGACGAACAGGTGGACCAAGACCACCACGGCGGGCCCGAGCAGGCCGTATACGTCTATGCGCGGGAAGACCTTGACTGGTGGGTGGAGCAGTTGCAGCGTGACCTCCCGCACGGGGCGTTCGGCGAGAACGTCACCACCGGCGGGCTTGACGTCACCGGGGCGCTGATCGGGGAGGTCTGGCAGCTCGGCACGGCGCTGGTCCAGGTCACCAGCCCGCGCATCCCGTGCGGGGTGTTCGCGGCGTGGGCGGGTGAGGGACAGTGGGTCAAGCGGTTCGCCGCGGCCCGTCGCCCCGGTGCCTACCTGCGTGTCCTGGCTGAGGGTGAAGTGCGTGCGGGCGACAGTATGGCGGTGGTGGAACGTCCGGCCGAGCGGGTCACCATTGCCGAGGCCATGGGCGCCAACTACGGCGACACCGACACGCTGCTGCGCATGCTGCGCATCGAAGGCCACAACACGAGGTGGGACGGACTCGGAGCCGGGTTGCTTGGCTCAGTGCCGCTGGCTGGGGCGTGATGGTGGACCATACGAGGCTGATAACAGCAAGAGGAGCCTGCGGTGGCCAGCCGACTTCCTGACGGTGAGCCGGCGCCCCCGGACGGACGGCTGCCCGCGGCCGCGGCCGCAGGCCTGGGACGCCAGCCGTTCGGCTGCTACGTCCATGTGCCCTTCTGCGAGGTGCGCTGCGGCTACTGCGACTTCAACACCTACACGGCCGCCGAACTCGGCTCCGGCGTCACCCGCGACACCTACGCCGGCCTGGCCGTGGCTGAGGTCCGGCTGGCGCGCCGTGTGCTCGGCACCGTGGACCTGCCGGCCACCAGCGTGTTCTTTGGCGGCGGGACGCCGACGCTGCTGCCCCCGCGTGACCTCGCCCAGGTGCTGCGCGCCATTGACGCCGAGTTCGGGCTCGCGCCCGGTGCCGAGGTGACGGTCGAGGCCAACCCCGAGACCGTGGACCAGCGCGTCCTGGCGGACCTGCGGGCCAGCGGGGTGACCCGGCTGTCCCTGGGCATGCAGAGCGCCGCTGAGCACGTGCTCGCCGTGCTGGACCGGGTGCACGAGCCGGGGCGGCCCGCGCAGGCGGCGGTTTGGGCACGCGAGGCCGGTTTCGTGCACGTGAACCTGGACCTGATCTACGGCACGCCGGGGGAGAGCGAGCGTGACTGGCAGGCCTCGCTCGAAGCCGCACTGGCGGCGGGCCCCGACCACATCTCCGCCTACGCCCTGATCGTGGAGGAGGGCACCCGGCTGGCGGCGCGGATCCGCCGGGGCGAGGTGCCCGCACCCGACGACGACGTGATGGCCGACCGATACCTGGCTGCCGAGGAGACGCTGTCCGTGCACGGCCTGCACTGGTACGAGGTCTCCAACTGGGCCGCGGACGGGCGGGCGCGCTGCCGTCACAACCTGCTCTACTGGACGGGCGGCGACTGGTGGGGGATCGGCCCGGGCGCACACAGCCACATCGGCGGCACCCGCTGGTGGAACGTCAAGCACCCCGCCGCTTACGGTGCGAGGGTCGCCGCCGGCCTGAGCCCGGCCCAGGCGCGCGAGGTTTTGACAAAACGCGAGCAGTACCTGGAGCGCATCCTCCTGCTGACCCGCCTCGACATGGGCTGCCCTGTGATGGACCTGGCGCCTGCCGGGCAGGCCGCCGCGGCCGATGCCGTCGCTACCGGGCTCGCTGAGGAGGCGGCGTATGCGGCAGGCCGGGTGGTCCTGACCCGCCGCGGCAGGCTGCTGGCCGACGCCGTGGTACGCAGCCTGGTGGACTAGTGCTACGTTCCTCTTTAAGTAGTAATTTAAGGGTGTAGGTAGCGAGGCGTAGGCCAGGTACGGGGAGGCGAGTTCCGTGCCGAAGTTTTTACGGGCGCGCCCGCCAGTGGATGACGGCGAGAGCAGGAAGATCCGTGGGCTGGCCGGGGCACGGCATGCCCCGGCGGACTGGATCGAGCGGGCCCGGATCGTGGCGCTGAGCTGGGATGGGCTGGCTGTCCCGGCGATCGCGGCCGGGATCGGCTGCCATGAGAACACGGTGCGCCGCTGGCTGCACCGGTTCAACGCGGCCGGCCTCGACGGGCTCGGTGATCGTCCCGGTGCCGGGCGCAAGCGGCGGATTACCGAGGCGGAGCGGTCGCGGATCATTGCCATGGCCCGGTCGCTGCCGCCGGGGCGCCTGGCCCGGGATGCGGCGGGGGAACTGACGGCTGACGATGAGCGCGCGCCGGCGCAGTGGACCCTGGACACCCTCGCCCAGGCGGCCCGGGGCGCCGGCATCCAGGTGGGGCGCAGCCAGGTGCGGCGGATCCTGCTGGCTGAGAAGGTGCGATGGCGGCGGACCCGTAGCTGGGCGGCGAGCACCGACCCGGAGTTCGCCCCAAAAGGACCCGCATCGTGGAGCTCTACACCGCCCCGCCGCCGGGCTCCACCGTGATCTGCGCCGATGAGCTGGGCCCGGTGATCCCGCGCACCTTCCCGCCCGCACCCGGCTGGTCGCCCGGCGGGCACCGGATCAAGGCGCCGCTGGAGTACTCCCGCGGGCCAGAGAAGACCTGGGTCTACGGCGGGCTGCGCGTCGCCGACGGGCAGGAGGTCACCATGTGCGCCCCGTCCCGCAACAGCAGCCACTACCAGCGGTTCCTGCAGCAGGTAGAAGACGCCAACCCGCACAGTCAGATCGTGATCATCACCGATAACCTCTCCAGCCACAACAGCAAGGACACCCGGGCCTGGCTGGAAGGCCATCCCCGCATCCGGCACGCCTTCATCCCCAAGGGCGCCTGCTGGCTGAACCTGCAGGAGGGCTGGTGGCGGGTCTTCCGCAAGACTGCGCTGGCCGGGCAGTCCTTCGCGGACCCCGACGAGGTCGCCCACGCCACCCAGGTCGCCACCGCCCAGCTCAACGCCCGCGCCCGGCCCTGGATCTGGGGACGGCCCCAGCCCAAACCACGCTCCTATCGCCGACGCTTTATATACACCCTTTAAGGAACGTAGCACTAGG
>DASYYE010000032.1:0-8967 GCA_035946955.1 Streptosporangiaceae bacterium
GAGGTGCAGGGGGCGTGAGTGTCGCCGAGATCATCCCCACCGGTGGGGACTTCGAGCGGACACCACCGCAGGATGTTGCGGCGGAGCAGTGCGCACTCGGCGGGATGCTGCTGTCCAAGGACGCGATCTCCGACGTCATGGAGGTCATCCGCCCCACCGACCACTACCGCCCCGCCCACCAGGTCATCCACGAGGCCATCCTCGAACTGTACGGGCGCGGCGAGCCCGCGGACGCGGTCACCGTTTCCGACCTGCTGACCAAGCGTGGTGAGCTGGCCCGGGTCGGTGGCGGCGCATACCTGCACACACTGATCGCGTCGGTCCCCACCGCCGCGAACGCCGGCTACTACGCCAGGATCGTCCGCGAGCGTGCGATCCTGCGCCGCCTGGTCGAGGCAGGCACCCGCATCGTCCAGCTCGGCTACACCGGCGACGGCAGCGCCGACGAACTGCTGGACCGGGCCGAGGCTGAGGTCTACGGGGTCGCCGACCGCAGGGTCAGCGAGGACTACCTGCCGCTGTCGCAGATCATGCCCGGCACCCTTGACGAGATCGAGGCGATCGGCTCCCGGGGCGGCGTGATGACCGGCGTCCCCACCGGTTTCGCGGACCTGGACGCCCTCACCAACGGCCTCCACCCGGGCCAGATGATCGTCATAGCCGCCCGCCCGGCGGTGGGCAAGGCGCTCGCCCTGGACACGCCGCTGCCGACTCCGGCCGGGTGGACGACCATGGGCCGGGTCCAGGTCGGGGACTACCTGCTCGGCGCGGACGGCAAGCCAACCCGCGTTACCGCAGCAACCGAGGTCATGCGTGGGCGGCCGTGTTATGAGGTGGAATTCGACGACCGCACAGTCATCGTCGCTGACGCGGAACACCAATGGCGGACGACCGCAAGCGTGCTTGTGGGTACCAGGGCCGCCTCGAATGCTGGAGTGGTGACCACCGAGCAGATCGCGGCGACATTGCGCCACCCGTCGGATCTGCGCCCCAACCATGCTGTCGTCCTGCCTGAGCCCGTGGACCTGCCCCCCAGCCACCGGCAGCCTGGTCTGGGCACAACGGCGCTGCAGACCCGCGAGCGTTTCATCACTGCTGTTCGGCCGGTCGAGAGTGTCGCCGTGCGGTGCGTGCAAGTGGACAACGCGGACCAGATGTACCTGGCTAGCAGGTCGATGATCCCGACGCACAACTCCACTTTGGCCCTGGACATTTCCCGGGCGGCGGCGGTGCGGCATGGGCTGGCGACGGTGATGTTCAGCCTGGAGATGAGCCGCAATGAGATCACCATGCGGCTGCTGTCGGCTGAGGCGCGCGTTGCGTTGCACACGATGCGGACGGGTCAGATGGGGGAGGATGACTGGACCAGGCTGGCGCGGCGCATGAGCGAGGTCGTCGAGGCGCCGTTGTTCATCGACGACTCGCCGAACATGTCGATGATGGAGATCCGGGCCAAGTGCCGCCGCCTCAAGCAGCGCAATGACCTGCGCCTCGTCATCATCGACTACTTGCAGTTGATGAGTTCACCCCGGCGGGTCGAGAACCGGCAGCAGGAAGTCTCGGAGATGTCCCGGTCGCTCAAGCTCCTCGCTAAAGAGCTCGACGTGCCTGTCATAGCGATCTCCCAGCTCAACAGAGGTCCCGAACAGCGCAATGACAAGAGGCCGTTGCTGTCAGACCTGCGTGAGTCTGGTTGCCTCACCGCTGCGACCCGGATCCTGCGGGCTGACACTGGCGCCGAGGTCACGCTGGGAGAACTGCTCGCCTCCGATAGCCGGGACATCCCGGTCTGGTCGCTGGATGAACGGCTGAAGCTCGTCTCGAGCAAGATGACGCATGTCTTCGCCACCGGGGTCAAAGAGGTCTTCCAGGTCCGGTTGAAGTCGGGGTACGAAGTGCAAGCCACGGCGAACCACCCGTTCCTCACGCACAGCGGATGGCTGCCCCTCGGTGAGTTGGCGCCGGGCACCCGGGTGGCGGCACCACGCCACACACCTGCCCCGCAGGATTGCCGGAAGATGGCGGAACCCGAGATCACAATGCTGGCCCATCTCCTGGGGGATGGCTCGTTCGTCACGAACCAGCAGATCCGGTACGCGAGCACTGATGAGGCCAACCTCGCGGCCGTGACTGCTGCTGCGAAGCATTTTGGCATCACGGCCGTACGTGATGACTATGCGGTGGCCCGATGCACTACTTTGCGGCTGCCAGCGCCTTACAAGCCAGCCCGAGGGCGGCGTAACCCTGTGGCCGTGTGGCTGGAGTCGCTTGGCCTGTTTGGGCTGCGTAGCCACGAGAAGTTCGTGCCAGACCCGGTCTTTGCTCTCTCTGGCCCGCAGCTTTCGTTGTTCCTGCATCACCTGTGGGCCACGGACGGGTGCATCTGGTGGGACGAGGCGGCCACGCAGGCGCGCATCTACTATGCGTCGACCAGTCGCCGCCTAGTGGAGGACGTGTCACGGCTGCTACTGCGGTTCAACGTGCTGAGTCGTATCAAGGAGGTCAAGAAGGGCGACTACCGGGTTTGCTACCACCTGGTGATCTATGGGGCAGAGAACCAGCTCGGCTTTCTCGATGACATCGGTGTCCATGGGGAACGTGCGGTCATGGCCCGGAAGGTGCGTGGCCTCCTGACGGGGGTCAGGGGCAAACCGAACCTGGACACGGTCCCTCGTGAGGTCTGGGATCGAGTGCGGTCTGTGCTCGCTGAGCGTCACATGCCGCATCGCGAGTTCGCCGCGGCGATGGGCAGGCAATTCAGTGGCGGCACTATGTGGAACCATGCCCCGAGCAGGGAGCGGCTCTCTCGGGTGGCAGCGATCCTTGACGACGCCGACTTGGAAATGCTCGCGACCAACGATGTCTTCTGGGACGAGATCGCATCCGTGACAAGTCTCGGTGAGCAACCCGTCTATGACGCGACCGTGCAGGGCACGCACAACTTCATCGCCAATGGCACCTGCCTCCACAACAGCATTGAGCAGGACTCGGACGTTGTGATCTTGCTGCACCGGGAAGATGCGTACGAGCGGGAGTCGCCCCGGGCCGGGGAAGCGGACCTGATCGTCGCCAAGCACCGTAACGGACCCACGGCGACCGTCACCGTGGCGTTCCAGGGTCACTACAGCCGATTCGTGGACATGGCCCCGGGCTGAGCTTGTCCCATTGTAGGTTCCCAATTTCCGTGTCATATTCCCAATCCGGATGTCATTCGGTTGTCATGTAGTCTCAGGGGGCGTCATCCAGTTGATATGGAGCATGAACAGCCTGCGTCGACAGCTGAGCGTTCGGGCTGGGCGGAAAGTGTCAGCGGCAGCGCGTAGTCGGTGCTCCGTGGGATCTAGCGCCCGGAAGAGTATTCCGGACCCAGTCACGAACCGGGCGAGCAGCTCCCGTGCGATGGCGTCCCGAGCATCGGGCTCGGCGACGATCGGGGTCATGCGCCGCCAGAACTCGGCCTGCACACACCCGAAGTGAATCCCGACGCATGAACCCGAACAACGACGTCGTTTATCGCCGGTTCCGGCTCGGCCCGCTCCACCAGCGTCATCCCAGCCGTTCCCGCAGCCTCATCCGTCACCACGATCGCCTTCATCCGGCACCCCCCTGTATCCAGTCCTCGCCGCCACTCTGTGGACCATTCAGTCCATTTACAGTTCCAGTACAGAGGCACCCGGCCAGACGAGGAAGTACCGCCACGACCGTCAGGCGCGCTGCTGCGACAAACCACCGATGGCCGGCGGAGGCTTGCCGATCGATACCACGCCAGCCTTCGCTGGACTCGATAGTCCAGTTGGTTGACGCCGGTGTGTGGGCGCCTACATCCTCACCGCGGAGATCCACATCACCGGCTCCCTCGCTGACGATGACGCCGCCATGGACGGGTACCACATCGGCATCCACCGGCCGAGTGGAAGCACGAGTGGCAGTGGGATTGCGCCACCCGGCCACAAGAGGAGGGGTGCATGGCGGTGATCACGCGGGGATTCGGCGGCCGCAGACGTGACGACACCGATCTCCCGCCTGGTCAGTAACGTTCCGCAGCTGACAGGGCCGGTGCGGGCGTGAACTCGGACGGCAGCGGGGTTCCGGTCTGGCCGGAATCGACTTCGACGATCTCTTCCCGCAACGGCGCCAGGATGTTCAGGAGCTCGTCCTGCTCGGTTGCTCCGACCTTGAAGTCGTTCAGCACCGCGACGACGTCTTCCACGAAGGCCTGGAACTCGCCGTTCGTCACGCCCATGTTGTGATGCGTCTCCGTCATGTTGCGCCTGGTGTATTTGCACGGCCCACCGGTCGCCTGGCAGATCTGGTCGACGAACTCCTTGATCAGCCGGTCTCTGTTGGTCCTGGCGAACTTCCGGTTGATGCGGTCGTCCTTCAGCTGGCGATCTACAACGGCGCGGACGGCTGCCGTGATGGCGTCGGTCCCGCCGAGTCGGTCATACAGGGAACGCTCCACGGTTCCACCCCGTTGTGCTGTCGTTACCAGCGATCTTGGACTGGCTCGCCCGTGCCCCAGCACTCAATCCTCACAAAACTTCCCCTCGCCGCTACGGACAGCGACGCCCCCCTTGCTCGACGTGGCCGCGCTGTCGACCTCACAGCCGAGGGTGTACGCGCAGCCGGGGGGCGGGGCTCTCGACCCGGAGGTCGTCACGCAACTTCTGGGCGCTAGCCGCTCAACGATGGGCTCGGCACGCTCACCGCCAGGGAACGCGACGTGCTCGCGCCGATGGCCGAGGGCCGCTCTAACGCTGCCATCGCCGGGATCGTGGTGGTTTCCGAGCGGTCGGTCGAAAGCACGTCGGGAACATCTTCGGCAAACTCGGCCTAGCCCCCTCAGACGCCAACCACCGACGGGTGCTCGCCGTCCTGCGCTACCTGCAGTCATGACAGGCGACACGGCCGATACCAGCGTCACCTGGTGTCACTCCGCACGGTACTGGCGCCTGCCTCGCGTGAACACAGGCAAGATCACCGCTCGTCCGGGACTCCCATGGCTCGCGGCCCTCACGTGGGCGGCGGAGCACCCGCAACCACTGAGGCCGAGTTGGCATCGACCACCTCGCCCTCCGGCGGATTAAGTCAGGCCGGCCCATGGGCGGGCCGGCCGACCCGCAGGCCGTCACACCGCGCTGACCCAGTTCGTGCACGATCCGCCGGGCGCCCCACCGGGGATGCTCGCGCCGCAGCCGACAGATCAGCGCCTCCAGCTCAGATGACAGCCGGCGCGGACTGCGCGGCCACCCTGACGACGTCGCCCGGTACGGCGCACTCAAGAGACGGCTCGCCGCGCTGCATGGCAATGGCGGCGACTACACCAGGGCAAAGACCGAGCTCATCCAGGAACTCACCGACAAGGCGCGGGCCGAGCGCGGGCGCCCGCCGACGCCAGTGTGTGAGAGGAGTGAGCGGTGAGGGAAAGTGAGCAGTGCGGGAGAACTGAGCGGTGCGGATGTCAAAGACCACTACGTGAGGTGAGGTTGCCGCGATGAGTACGGAGATCATCCCTTTTCGCATAGAGATCCCCGAAGCTGACCTCGACGACTTGCGGGATCGGCTGCGCCGGACGCGCTGGCCGGATGCGGAGACGGTGAACGAC
The DNA here is from genome assembly GCA_035946955.1 of Streptosporangiaceae bacterium. Taxonomy (GTDB): domain Bacteria; phylum Actinomycetota; class Actinomycetes; order Streptosporangiales; family Streptosporangiaceae; genus DASYYE01. Next base: position 5,606 of record DASYYE010000032.1, read on the forward strand.
GGGTCGCAGGGCATCCGCCTCAGCTACCTCCGTGACTTGTGCGAGTACTGGCTGGAGCGCTACGACTGGCGGGCGTGTGAGGCCAGTCTCAACCGTTTTCCGCAGTTCCGCACGAACATCGACGGTCTCGGCATTCATTTCCTGCACGTCCGGTCACCGCAGGCCGACGCGCTCCCGCTGATCATGACGCACGGCTGGCCCGGCTCGATCGTCGAGTTCCGAAAGGTCATCGGGCCGCTCACCGACCCGGTTGCACACGGCGGGGACCCCGCCGACGCCTTCCACGTGGTCTGCCCGTCCCTGCCGGGATTCGGCTTCAGCGCCAAGCCCGCCCGGGCCGGCTGGGGTATCGAGCGAATTGCTGATGCCTGGGATGAGCTGATGACCCGTCTCGGCTACGAGCATTACGGCGCCCAGGGCGGGGACTGGGGCTCTGGCGTTAGCCAGGCCCTCGCCACCAGGCATGCCCGCCACCTGGCGGGCGTCCACATCAACATGGTCACCGCCCCGCCGGATCCGGAAACCATGAACGACCTCACTGAGCAGGAAAAAGACGCTCTGGCTGCCATGACGCATTTCCAGGAGTGGGAGTCGGGCTACTCGAAGGAGCAATCCACCCGCCCGCAGACCGTGGGCTACGGCCTAGCGGACTCGCCCGCCGGTCTGTGCGCCTGGATTGTGGAAATGTTCTTTGCCGGGACGGACTCCAACGGCGACCCGGCGAACGTGCTGACCTGGGACGAGATGCTGGACAACGTGATGCTGTACTGGCTGCCCGTGACCGGAGCGTCATCGGCGCGGCTGTACTGGGAGAGCTTTGACAAGCTGACGAGCCGACCGGAAAACAAAATGCAGGTACCGGTCGGGTGCTCGGTGTTCCCTAAGGACATCCTCCGCCCCTCCAGGCGGTGGGCCGAGAAAACCTACCCCGATCTCCGCTACTGGAACGAGCCGGCCAAGGGCGGCCACTTCGCCGCGTTCGAGCAGCCAGCCATCTTCGTCGACGAAGTCCGCGCCGCATTCCGCTCGTTCCGCGGCGGATGATCTTGGTGGGTGCCGTCCTAATGAGCCTCAGGCCCTACCAGATCGGCACCCACGATCGGCTGACAGCCGCAAAGGAAGCCTTAGCTGCCCCAACCGCCATGAACAGTTCGCCCGATCCGGGCGAAAGGTGCCAAACAACCGCGACGGGACTTGCTGCGCGGCACCATGCCATAGCCGCCTAGCACGCTCAGCCCGACCATGTGCCCTGGTGGCAGCATCGACGAGGAAGTGCGCGCGGTGCAGACCCCTCGCGGCCGCACTCGCAGGCAATGGCAAGCCGTTCGTGCATGTCGGCCTCACGCCGATGGTGCCAGGCCACGCCTCCACCGAGGAGGATCCCGACACCACCGACGGTCCGGTCGGCGACCACGGCCGCAATTCCGACGCGGTGCTGGCCCTGGTCGGCTAGGGCGTCCGGTCCTCTGTCGTGCGGCTGCCGCGGACTGCACCGGCGCGGGTCGGCATACGGCTTCTGCTCGGTGCTCATCGCCGCCGGGCAGAAAACAGGCGTGTCAGCGTACGTCGGCGACGGCACGCAGCGCTGGCCAGCGGTCAACCGGCTCGACGCCGCCCGCTGTTCCGCATTGCACTCGAGGACACTGCGCCGGGCACGGTCCTGCACGCGGTAGCCGACGGGGCGACACCATGAGGTCGCTGGCCGAGGCTATCGGCGGCGTTCTCGCGGTGCCGGTCGAGTCGGCGCCGTCTGAGCGCTTCGGCCTCATCGGTCGCGTGTTCGCCCGTGACATGCCGTCGTCGAGTGCACTGACCCGGGAACGGTTCGGCTGGAAGCCCACCCACCCGAGCCTGATCGCCGACCTCGCCGCCGGCGACTATCCCGCCCTGGCTGAAACCCTCGGGATGCCGCCGGGACCGGGCGGGGTGAGTGACTAATTTAGTTAGGCGGCCGCCGCCGAGGAAGTGCCACGAGCCAGAGACTGATCTTGGTGACATCGTCGTGAGACAACCGAGGCCCCGCAGGTCACGCAAGATCAAGATGTCACGCGGCGTGAGATCCTACACCCATACTGCTTCGTTTACAGCGGCACAACCTTCAACTACCCCGCGTCTGATGTAGTCGCCAACACCCTCAAGCGCAACCGAACCCTCCCAGGCTGACAGCCAATGAAACAGGCCAGGCGCGGTCTTGGCCGGGCCAGGTGCGTGTAAGCCGCAGGTCGGCGGTAGCGTGACCCGGAATGCCCGATTCGGTGACCTCCCGCAGGCAGGTCTCGGCCGACCCCAGCGACCACCGGCTGACGGCGGCGGTGCTCCTGGTGGGCATCGTCATGCTCGCGTTCAACCTGCGGGCCGCGATCACCAGCCTGCCGCCGCTGTTCCCCGAACTCGCCACTCACCTGCACCTGTCACTGGCCGCGGTAGCGCTGCTGGCCGCCACTCCGGCGCTGTGCTTCGCCGCCTTCTCCGGTACCGCGGCCCCGCTGTCACGGTGGTTCGGCGAAGAGCGCGTGCTGCTGGCGGCGCTGGTCCTGCTGGCGGCTGGCCTGGTGCTGCGCGGAGCCGCGCCGCACTGGCTGCTGTTTCCCGGTACGGTACTGGCCTGCGCCGCCATCGCGCTGATGAACGTGCTGCTGCCCAGCCTGATCAAACGCCGGGATCCGGCCCGGGCGGGCTGGCTGATCGGGATCTACCTGCTCAGCATGTCCGCCGGGGCGGTCTTGGCGGCGCTGCTGGCCGTGCCGGTGTTCACCGCCTCTGGCGGCTCGGTTCCGCTGGCGCTCGCCGGGTGGGCGCTGCCGGCGATCGTCGCGACGGGGGTGTGGCTGCCCCAATTGCGGTTCCGGACGGCGCCGGCTGGCCCGGCCGGAGCCCGGCTGGTGGGCCCGCCCCGACTGAAGGTGACCAGGTACTGGCTCACCTGGCAGGTCATGGCCTTTATGGGACTACAGAGCCTGGTTTATTATGCAGCGCTTTCCTGGATGCCCACCCTGTTCCGGGACCGGGGTGTCAGTGCGGTCCAGGCGGGCACCCTGCTGGCACTCATGCAGCTTGGCGGCGCAGGGACGTCGCTGCTGCTCCCAGTGTTGGCACACCGCAGCCGGGATCAGCGCTGGCTGACCGGGGTGGTGGTCGCCGTGGCTGCGGTGGGGCTGGCCGGCGCTGCGTTCGCACCGGTCGGCGGCGCGGCGGGCTGGGTGCTGGTACTTGGGGCGGGCCAGGGGGCGGCGCTCGGGCTGGCCATCTACTTCACCATGGCCCGCGCGCCGGACCCGGTGGCCGCCGCGTCACTGTCGGCGTTCGCGCAGGGGGCGGGCTACCTGGTGGCCTCGGCTGGCCCGCTGATGGTGGGATTCCTG
>DASYYE010000033.1:0-23968 GCA_035946955.1 Streptosporangiaceae bacterium
GGGCACTCCCGCGAACGCCACGGTCACACTGAACCTGGCAGCAGGCACCAACTCAATCCTGTTCAGCAACACCACCACGACCGGCGACGTCCCCGACATCGACAACATCACAGTCCCGGCAAACCCCAGCTAGAGGAGCTGCCCGGCCGGTCTTTGACGGCCTGGGTGAGGCTGGCCTTGGCAAGGCCTCCGGTGCAGTCCCGAGGGTGTCCGCCCACCCCGGCAGCCGGAGGCCTTGCTGTCATGTCTTCTTCGTATGCCACCGGCGACGCCAGCACCCCGCGCCCCGCCGTGTCCCGCGGCTGTCTGGCGCACCCGCCACGGCAACGCCGCCGGCCGCCCGCAGCGCCGCAGGCCTATCCGGCTGATCTGCCCGACACCGAATAGGCCGCGACCGCTCCGATGACCCCGGTGCCGGCCCGGTGGGCGGCCGGGGCGGACACCCGGAGGGCCACTGCCACCGCGAGATGACCGACACGGCCGGCCACCTGGCCGGCAACGGAACGAATTAGCGGGCGCGGCCTGCCGGCTCCCCGGACTGGCCGGCGGTACACCTGTCCTTCCGGCGCTGCTGCGAGGCCGCTGGGCTGCCGCGAGGCCGCTGGGCTGCCGCCTGCCTGCCGAATCGTTAATCACTTGCCGATTTGGCAAGTCGCTAGTACGCTCCACCCATGGTTGACGACAACATCTCCCCCCAGCAGGCCTCCGCCGCACTGAGCCGCGCCGAGGAGTCCACCCGGCGGGTACGCGCGCGGGCCCGCTGGATGAGCGCTTACCTGGGCGTTTTCTCCGCCGGTTTCGCCGCGATCACGCTTGCGGTCGGGCTGGTCAGGCCACTGACACCGCGCATCCTGGTGTTTGCGGCATGGGCGGTGCTGGTTGCGGCAGCGGTCGCCTGGTCCCGGCGGCGCCCAGCCAACATCTGCGGCACGACGGCCCGGGTCAGCCGCTACTGGGTCATCTCGATTTCGCTCTACGCCGTAGCGGTGGCCGCAGGCACACCACACCTCACCGGTCACCCCACGTACTGGGTGTCGGCCGCACTCGCGGTGGCCACACCGCTCGCGGTCGCGGCGTTCCGGGAACGGCGCGTGTGACAGGCACCCACCCGCGCCATGACCTCGACGACCTGCTAACCCACCCGGTACGGCTGTCCATCGTTGCCGCCCTGGCCGGGGTCGAACGGGCCGAGTTCGCACTGATCCGTGACAGCCTGGAAGTCAGCGACTCGATGCTGTCCAAACAGATCGCCCTGCTCGAAGCCGCCGGCTACGTCGAAGTAGAGAAAGGACGGGTCGGCCGGCGCACCCGGACCTGGCTCAGCATCACCTCTACCGGCGACGAGGTCTACCGCCGTCACATCCACGCCCTGCGGGCCATCGCTGGCCTTGACCCACAGCCAGGCCACGCCCCTGCCCAACGTAGAACCCCCATCCCCAGGAAACACAAGACCGCCATTAGAGGCGCGGGTTTCACAAACGGACAAAACTAACCCATGGTTCCCAATTACTGGCAGCCGGCCAACGACAGGGTTGCCGCCCAGCAGGGGGTAGAGGGCTGCCGGGGAGACCCGGCGTCGTAAATCCATGGAGTTTGGCGTCAGGAACGCCTGCCGCCAGGCTCCCGCTGGCAGATGGATGACGCAAACACCATTGCCGAGTGTTCCTGATCGCCGATCCGCGGACCAGCCTGGCCGACACGCAGTCCCTATCGCGTCGTGGTTGCTCCTGGTGCCCTGCTGGGTGACCGGGCCAGCGCACCGTAATCGTGTCGCAGGTCGAGTTCGTATACCTGGCCGATCAGGTCGACGCCGAAGCTGTGATGCGGGTCCTCGGAGAGGAGTGTGAACCCGCGGGCGAGGTAGATTCGCCGGGCGGCCGTGAGCGGATGGTTGGTCCACAGCCGCAGCCGCTCATAGCCAGCTTCACGCGCGAACGCGACGCACTCGTCGACCAGTCGGGCACCCAGCCCGTGCCCGCGTGCTTTCGGGTCGACGAGCAGGATCCGCAACTGCGACGTTGACTGGTCGGCGGCTATGCAGAATACGCACCCGACTCGGCGCCCGCCTGCTTCGGCAATCCAGGCGGCTTCGCGGCTTGGGTCGTGGGCCGCCGCGTAGTCGGCGACGATCCGGGCGACCAGCGCCTCGAAACTCCTATCCCAACCGAACTCGGCCGCATAGGTCTCGCCGTGAGCCATGACCACCCAGCCGAGGTCGCCCGGGCTGCCCAGCCGCCGGATCGTGATGTCTGAGCTGTCCATCGAGGCTCCTGTGCCACTGAAACAATCGTTTCAGTGGCACAGTAACACCATGACCCTGCCGGCGCGACCCGGGCCCAAGCGGGACTAAGCGTGGTCGACCTCGGGCACCCTCCCGCGCCCAGGTGACAGGTCACACCTGTCATCCAGACGGCAATTGGAACAGACCGGCTGTGATGGCGAGGAGTATCCTTGCAGTTTGCTGCCTGGCCTCAGAAGGTTCGGCATCGGTTGGGGTGGGGGGTAAAGGGCGTCGGTGAAGCGCTGGCTGGGCGTGCCCGCGGTCCGGGGCCGTGCCCGGAGAGCCAACGGCGCAGGTGCCTGGGATCCGCTGGCTGGCACACCGGGTGCCTTGGAAGCGGACCTCGGCCGCCTGGGTGAGCGGGCGAGCCTGGCGCGGCTGCTGCTGACGGCGCTGGCCTGGGGCCGGGGGCCCGGCCTGCCACCGGAGTGCTGGGTGAGCGCCGCACGTGCGCTGGCCGGCCTCGGCGGGCTGCCCGTGACGCCCGTGGACTCCGACGTGCGCTGGGTGCTGCGCAAGGTGGGGCACTGGCTGGCCGAGGGTACCGGGCCGGGCGGGCGGGCGGTCCTCCGGCTGCGTGACGCTGGGGTCGCTGCCTGCCTGCGTGGCGAGACCGGCGAGTCCAGCGCGGCTGAGCAGGCTCTCACGCGGGCGCTGCTGGCGGCGGTGCCCGCGGGACCGTGCGGCCCGGACTGGGCGGCGGCCCACCCCTACGTGCGGGCCTTCCTCGCCCAGCACGCGGCGGCCGCCGGCCCCGGCGTCCTCGCAGACCTGGTCACCGACCCCGCCTTCCTCGCCGCCGCCGACCCGGCCACCCTTGGGCCACTGATGTTCTTCCCCGGCTCCCCGCTGCGCGACGTGGGCCGCCTCTACCAGTGGGCCCTGCCCATGCTCGGCGGCGACCCGCATGACAACGCCGCCTGCCTAGCCGAAGCGGCCCATGCGCTGGGTGCCGGCTACTTCGGGGACTATGCGGGCGCCAGGCCCACTTACCAGACCCGCATGGTGAGCGTGCGCCGCGAGGACAGTCTGCGTAGCATCACCATCTGCCCACTGACCGGCGTGGCGCTGGCCACTGCCCCGGACGGGCGGACACTCCTGGCGATCGCCTGCGACGACGGCCTGGTCCGGCTGTATGACGCGGTCACGGCCCTGCCCGCTGGGGAACTGGCCGGGCACACCGACGGTGTCATCAACGTGCAGTTCGGCACCGTAAAGGGGGAGGCGGGTGGTGGGCGGCTACTGCTGGCAAGCGCGAGCGCGGACCACACGGCGCGGGTCTGGGACCCGCTGACGGGTGAGCCGGTGGGTGAGCCGCTCACCGGCCACAGCGAGCGGGTATGGCATGCGGCGTTCGGCACCACCCCGCACGGGCGGCTGATACTGGCGTCCGCAAGCGCCGACCGCACCGTGCGGGTCTGGGACCCGCTGACCGGCGAGCCGGTGGGTGAGCCGCTCACTGGCCACAGCGGCGCGGTGTGGCACGTGGCGTTCGGCACCACCCCGCACGGGCGGCTGATACTGGCCTCGGGCAGCAAGGACGGCACGGTCCGGCTGTGGAACCCGCTGACCGGGACCGCGGTGGGTGAACCCCTCACCGCGCACACCGAAGGTGACGGTGTGTGCCAGGTGGCCTTCGCCACCGTGACGGGGGATGGGGAGGCGGGTGCGAGGCGGCTACTGCTGGCATCCGGGGGCTGGGACGGGACCGTCCGGCTGTGGGATCCAGAGAGTGGAGCATCGGTGGGTGAGCCACTGGCCGCGGACGCCGGGACGGTGACCACGGTCGCGTTCGGCACCGTGCCCGGGGATGGTGAGGCGGGTGGGCGGCTGCTGCTGGCATCCGGGCACGACGACCAGACGGTGCGGCTGTGGGATCCGCTGACCGGTAAACCCGCCAGCGGCCCGCTCTCCGGCCACAACGGCTGGGTCTTGTGTGTGGCCTTCGGCACCGTGACCGGGGATCGGGAGGCGGGCGGGGAGCGGCTGATCCTGGCCTCATCGGCGTGGGAGCCGACGATCCGGCTGTGGGACCCGCTCATGGCCACGGCGGACCTCTCCCCCGTCGCCGAGCGGGCGGGTTCGGTCACCGCCGTCGCGTGCCACGACTCGGGCAGGACACTGGTGGCGGCCGCGGGCGCCGACTACGCCGTGCGGGTCTTCGACCTCGCCTCCGGCGACCTGGCCTGTCCCCCGCTCACCGGCCACAAGGACAGAGTCGGGGCACTGGCGTTCGTCACCGGCCCGGACGGGCGCGTGCTGCTGGCCTCGGCGGGCCGGGACCGGACCGTCCGGGTGTGGGATCCGCTGGCCGGCACGCCGGTGGGCGAGCCACTCCCCCATCACGAGCCGGTCACCGCAGCCGCGTTCGGCTCCGTGACAGCGGGTGGGGGGCGGCTGCTGCTGGCGACGGCGGCCGAGGACGGGACCATCCGCCGGTGGGACCCCCTCTCGGGCGAGCCGCTGGGAGAGCCGACAGCGGCCCACCGTGGCTGGGCGGGCGCGATCTCCTGTGGCACCGCCCCGGACGGGCGGCTGCTGATCGCGTCGGGCGGCGAGGACGGGACCGTCGGGCTGTGGGACGCGGTCACAGGCGCACCAGCCCGCCCGCCCCTGGGTGCGGATGGCGAGCACGCCGACCCGGTGCAGGCCTTGGCGTTCGGCACCGTGACGGCAGGTGGGACGGACGGGCGGTTGCTGCTGGCCTGCGGTGGAGCCGACGGCGCGGTGCGGCTGTGGGACCCGCTGACCGGAGCGTGCGCGGCTGGGCCGCTGCACGGTGACGGCGGCTGGGTGGCATCGCTGGCGTTCACCACAGACCAGCGCGGACGGATGCTCCTGGCAGCGGCCAGGGGCACCACGGTCCAGCTCTGGGATCCGGCCGACCCCGCCCGCCCGCGCACACTGCGGCGCCGCACGACCATCTCGTCCCTGGCTGCCTCCGGGGCCGTGCTGGCGATCGGCGGTGACGAGGGCGTCAGCGTGATCGAACTGGGACACCCCACCTCGCCCACGCCAGGCGCTCTCAAGGCACGCACAGAGCAAGAGGCCGGAAACCGGGTATGAAGTCGAGGACTATCCTCGATTGCTGGGGCCACGCGGAGTGGTGCAGGCTGGCGCAGCGGATACCCGGAGATCAGCACCCAGAGGCAGGAGTTTCCTGGACCAACCGGTGATCTTCGTGCCGCCTGCTGGTATTCACTGCCTGAGCTTCCCCGACGGGACTCACCTTCCGCCAGCGAACACGTCTGGCAACCGAAACAATCATGCGTGGTTGCCGCGCAACGGTATGTCTGGCCCATGATGGGGAGGGTGGCGCAATGCCATCGGGGGCCGGGATCCCCTCGCCGTGGATGAGTCGTCTTATCGCGGGTTTTGGTTGTTGTTTTGTCTGGTTCATTCCTGAATGCGAAGCCACAATCCGTGATAAGTCGTTGCTTTGTCTCAATATGCGAGACGACTGGTACCTGGGGGCGTCTGCCGCCGGGGCCTACTTGACCGGTGCTCTGGGACCGGGAGAACGCGGAGCCGGCCCGTATGAGAGGACCAAGCGGCGTCGCCAGGGTCTGCCCAACTACTAGCTCTGCCGGTACACGGACGACTGGTGCCGTGTCAGGCACAAAGAGGCACTCTCTTCGATCAAGTCGAGGAGGTGCAACCCGGACCCAAGACGCTTCGGCGATGACAGAAAGTAATTACGTTCCGCTTGCTTAGTCATCTTCCCAAACGTCCTTGATAGGGGGTCTGCTGCTGAGTACCTTACCAGTAGTGACCACTGGTAAGGTACTGGTAAGAACAGGAGCAGGGCCATGCGCATGAACCGCATCGATGTCGTCCTCGCCATGTGCGTCCTGACTGCATCGCTAGGCGTCGCCTCCAGCGCGGTGGCCTCGAGCGCCCGCGCCACCCAGGCGACGACCTTCGAGACGTGGTCGTACCCCGACTCGGTCGGCAGCCCGGCGTGCACCGCGCCGAGCGAGTACCACGACGGCCGGGTGAAAGACGGGTACCTGGTCCCCGAGTACTTCTACATCAACCGCAACGGCAACCTGGTCAAGGAGACCACGACCGACGGCAGCGGCAACTGCAACACCTACAGTCCAGCCAACGCCGCCGATGTCAGGGCCTGGTCGAAGTACCAGTACATGCTGGTCTCCGCGATGAGCGCGGGCAGGGTTGCCAAGGTCGTGACGAACCCGTCGAAGTGGCCGGGCATGAACTCCACCCTGGTCAGTTTCGCCAAGAAGATCGGCTTCACCGGCATCGAGGTCGACTTCGAGGCCTTCTGGTCCTGGCCGCCCACCGTGCTCACCGACTACAACGCGTACCTGCGGTCCCTGGTCTCGGCCGCCCATGCACAGGGCATCCTCGTCGACGTCGACGCACCCGCGATGACCGGCCCCGCCAGCTTCTACAACCTCGCGAAAACCGTCAGCACCGGTGTCGACCACATCACGGTCATGGCGCTCGACGAAGAGTACGACACCAACGGCGGCGGGCTCTGCCCGGCCAACTCCCCACTGTCGTGGCTGAAGACAGTAGCCACCTACGCCAAGTCACAGGTCCCGGTCAGCAAGCTGTTCATCAGCATCGGCTCCTACGGCTACCACGCCGCCTACCCGTGCAAGACAAGCACCATCGTCGGCAACATCCCCTTCTCCACGACACAGACCGAACCCGGCTACTCATCCAACCCCGCCACCATCGCGGCACGCCGCGACGCCGGCTCCGGTGAGATCAGATGGACCAAGAACGGGGTCCAGTACGACTACATCGACAAGACCGCCCTCGACATGAAGCTGAACGTCCTGACCAGCATCGGCATCACCAACGTCGGCGTCTGGTCACTCGGCGGCGGCAACCCCTGGTTCTGAGATTTCCCTTCCGACGCCCCACTCATCGGTGCGGTCGCGCTTGCTGTGGATGCCCTGCGGGGCGGGAGCAACTGGACCGATGGGAAAAGCGTCTCTGTCTCATCCACGATGATCAGTGAAGGACTACGGTCATGAGACGTCTGTTCAGTAGACGCATAGCCATTACCGCGACGCTCGGCGCCGCGGCCCTTCTAGCCGCAGCCTGTGGGTCAAGCTCCTCGGGGGGAAGCGGCAGCGGGTCCAGCGCCAGCGGGTCGCTGTTCATCAGCAACGCCGCCGGCACCACCTGGACCTGCCAGTTCGACCCCTACAACCCCACGTACCAGGGGCTCTCCTTCGGACCGGTGTATGAACCGCTCATGTACGCCGACTCCCTGCTGCCCGGCCCGGCGGGCTACAAGCTCACGCCGATGCTGGCCACCGGCTACACCTGGTCGAACGGCACCAAGACGCTCACGTTCAATATCCGCCAGGGCGTTAAGTTCAGCAATGGCACCCCGCTGACCGCGGCCGACGTGGCGTTCACCTTCAACATGATGAAGAAGTACCCGGGCACCGACTTCACGTCGCTGTGGGCCGCGGCCGGCGGCCCGCTCACTGGTGTGGTGGCCAAGGGCGACCAGGTCGTGATCACCATGAGCCGCCCCGGGCCGTACTACTTCTACTACATCGCCGACCAGGTCCCGATCGTGCCGATGTCCATCTGGTCCCACATCACCAACCCGGCGACCGTCAAGGACACCACCCCGGTCGGCACCGGCCCCTACACGGTGGGCGCCTGCTCGGGCCAGAACATCCAGTACAAGGCCAACCCGCACTACTGGCAGCCGGGCAAGCCCAAGGTCGAGACCGTCAACTTCCCGGCCTACCTGAGCAACACCCCCGCCAACCAGTGCCTGTCCAGCGGCCAGTGCCAGTGGGGCGCCCAGTACATCCCCGGCATCCAGCACTTCTACCTGTCCCGCAGTCCGGACAACCACTACTGGTTCCCGGCGATCTCCAACGTGTCGGTCGTCATCAACCTGACCAAGCCACTGCTGAACAATGTGGCGGTCCGCCAGGCCATGGCCTACGCGATCAACCGGCCGCAGGTCTCTCAGCTCGGCGAGTCCGGCTACGAGCCAGCGGCGAACCAGACCGACATCCTGACCACGAGTAACACTGCGTCCGCGAGCTGGTACGACGCGGTACAGGCGGCGCGGTACGGCAACGACTACGCCTACAACCCGGCCAAGGCCGAGCAGATCCTCAGCGCGGCGGGCTTCCAGCCGGGCCAGGGCGGGGTCCGGCAGAACTCCAAGGGCCAGAAGCTGTCGTTCACCATCGTCAACAACAACGGTTACTCCGACTGGGAGAACTCGATCCAGGTCATCATTTCGGACCTGGCCAAGGTCGGCATCCAGGTGACGGCGCAGAACGTGGCCTACAGCACCTACACCTCCGACCTGCAGCAGGGCACCTTCGAACTGGGCTACTACGCGCAGACCGGTGGCCCGACCCCGGTCTACGAAATGCGCCAGTGGCTGCTCTCGGGCAACTCGGCCAAGATCGGCCAGACCGCGCCGTCGAACTTCGGGCGCTACACCAGCAAGTCCACAGACGCGCTGTTCACCGCCTACGGCAACACCACTGTCCGTGCGGTGCAGCAGTCGATCGTTAACAAGCTGCAGAACATCATGCTGGCGCAGGTTCCGTTCATCCCGGTCACCGAGCAAGTGGACTGGGACCAGTACAGCACCGCGCAGTTCACCGGCTGGCCCACCCAGGCCAACCCCTACGCCCTGCCGTCCCAGTACCAGGCCCCCGACTGGGAGCAAACCCTGCTGAACCTGGTCCCGAAGAAGTAACGAGACAACGCACCGTGGTGGCGGCGGCAAGCACCACGTGCCGCCGCCACGCCACCAGCACCACGTGGCCAGTGCCCGCCGTCCCAGCGGCGGGCACTGGCGGACCTTGACCGCAGCCAGCCAATGAGAGCGACACACGTACCAGTGAGGCTGCGCCTCTGACCGCCTAGCCGCGTGGTTGCTGCTGGTCAGACCGCTCGGTGTGATCACGCCTGGGCTCCCGGGTCTATGGGAGGCCCGACGGAGGTTCCGGGGGTGAGCGGGGGCGGCTCACCGCCCCCCGCTCAGTGCTGGTTCAGGGGTAGTTGATGGGGCTGCCGAGACCGGTCACGAGGTCGTAGCCCTTGCCAGCAGTGCATTCGGTGCCGCAGCCACCATTGCGGCCGCTGGTGATGTCGCGGAGGTTGGCCGTGTAGCCACCGGAGTAGATGGCCGAGTCACCCTGCAGCGCGGTCTTGCCCGCCGAGGCGCCAGCGGCGAGGATGCCCGCCCAGGCCGGCGCGCCCACACTCGTGCCGCCGACCGTCAGCCAGCCGCCATTGTCGCTGGAGTACACGGACACGCCAGTATCCGGGTTGGCGTCGAACGAGACGTCGGGGATGCCCCGCTTGCCGCTGGTCAGCGCGTTGATCGACGCCGCCCCTGACACCGGCCCGCTGTAGCTGGACTGGTAGCCGGGGACCTTCTCGAAGCGGGAGACGCCGCCACCAGAGCCCCACCACGCGACCTCGGTGACGTGGCTGCCACAAGTGGTGCCCGAACACCCGTTCAGCGTGGTCCCGCCAACCGCGACCACGTTGGGGGAGGCGGCGGGGTAACTGAGGCCGTGCCCGCTGTCCCCGGACGACGCGGTGTACAGGGTTCCGGGGTGGGCGAACGTGGAGTCATTGGACGTTTCGCCTGAGGACTCGGTGTAGCCCCAGCTCGTGGACACCTCAGTGGCGTTGAGCGTGTCGGCGAAGGCGACCCCCTTGTACAGGGGGATGCCGAGGGCGACCTGGACCAGCACGATCTTCGCGGCCGGGGCTTCCGCGTGGGCCCACTCGATGTCGAGTGACTCCTCTAGGTTCCAGCTTGGGTTGGTGCCCACTGCGCCCTCGGGAGTGTACGCCTTGAAGCACGGCCTGGCCTGGGCCAGCGAGGTGCAGGTGGAGAGCGCCGGGTAGCCGTACTGCTTGTTGAACTTGTTGAGGTCGGCGAGCGCGGTCGCGTCGCGGAAATAGTCCACGATCGCGATGACCTGGCCCTTCCCGGCACCAGAGCTAGGCGACATCCCGGACAGGTGGTAGACCTTGGCGATGGCGCCCGGGGGCAGCCCGCTGGGTGCTTTGCTGGCGAATACCGGTTTCCCGTCGCGCGTGTGGCCGAGGACCTTGGTCTCCAGCGGCAGTCTCACGGTGAAGGCCGGGCCGCCCATTGGCGCGGCATGCGCGGCACCGCCGGAGGCGGCCCCACCCAGGACAGCGAGCGCCGCCCCAGCGGTCACCAGGCCCGCCCGCGTCTTCCAGTCCATTGCTAGTCCCTTCCGCACGGCCGATGGGGCCGCGCCATCCCAGTTCGATCACTCCCGCAGCCGCCCGCGCGGCTGCGGGAGTGATCGGCCGCTCAGCCGCCCGCGCGGACGATGACCGTGGTGGTGGCGCCGCCGCGGATGCCGTGCAGCGTCACGTAGCCGCCACTGAGGCCGGCACCGAAGGCTGTGGCGTGCCCACTGGCCCACGCGACCCGGCCATTGACGATGACCTGGACATGGCTGTTTGTGACGGGGACCGAGATGTCGCCGGACGTGCCGCGTGGCGCGGTCACACTCACCGTGAAGTCCTGCGCCGGCGGGTGCCCAAAGTGCGTGAGCAGCGGTCCGTGTGGGGTCGGGATCTGGCCCTCTGCCCATGACACCAAGCCGGGATGTGGCTTCACCGACCACGTCCCGAAGCCGGGACTGGTGGGCATGACGCCCAGCATTTCGTTGGTCAGTTCCGGCACCACCCCGGTTGACCAGCCATGGGCTGCCGAGGTGAAGGCGCCTTCATACATCGACCCGCCCGCGCCGATGCCCTCCCAGTCGGTGATGCCGGGGTCATGACCGTACATCCACCCGTAGAGCCGTTGGATCTCGTTGAGGGCCGAGCCCGCACGACCGGTCTGGAAACGGGCCTCGATCTCCGGGAACGAGGTGAATGCGTAGACCCGCTGTGACCCGTCGGAGACGACGGAGTTGTTGTCGAAGAAGGCGTTCCCATAGGGCTGGGCGGTTGTCTTGGCCAGGTAGCTGAGCGCGGAGGCGGCACGGGATGGATCAGCGACTCCGGCCATGATGGCCATCGCGTTGCCGTCCTGCGGGTGGCTCACCGGGCCCGTGTTCGAGTCCAGGTAGGCCCCGGCCGCCGGGTCCCAGAGGTTGGCGTTGATGGCGCTGGAGACCGTCTGCGCCCGCTGGGCCCAGGCCGTGGCGTCGGATGTGTCACCCAGTGCCTTCGCCATCTGGCTGGCGTCGTTCAGCGCCATGACGTACAGCGCGTTGTAGTAGGTGACCTCACCGCTGCGCGGCAGGAACGCGTAGTCGCCATACCCACTGGTCCCATTCAGGCCTTTGTCCAGCAGGCCATTGGAGTCCGTGACCGACGGGTACCAGGTGTTGAGCAGCTTGACGAGGTTGGGCAGGTACGTCGACGCGTAGCCCGTGTCGCCGGTGTAGAGCACGTACTCCCAACTGTCGACGGCCCACCACATCGGGTAGTCGAAGAGCGGGAGGGTGTAGTTGGCGATCGAGGCCGGCGGGATCCAGCCATCGCCCCGCTGGTGGTCGGCCAGGTCAGCCAGGACATTGCGGACGGGAGTGCCGTTGGCGTGGGTGAGGTAGTCGGTCAGCCCTGACACCGCGATGTCGCCGTCATAGGGGTCGCGGTCGCGTTTGGCGCCGTCGAAGATCACCGTCTTGCCGTCGAGCGTGGGGCTGTTGGCGTTACGCGGGTCGGTGGTGTCGGGCAGGAACGTGTCAGTGCCCAGTTCGTCGGTGTACGACGCGCCGTACCAGTACTTGTTGAGCTGGGTGTTGGAGGACAGGAACCAGCCCTTGTAGGTGGATGGAGTGCCGAGGTAGGGCGTGAAGTCGAGGGAGACACCGCTGATCTTCACCGTGCCGGTGTCTTGCGTGTAGGGCGCGTCGCTCGCCAGGGCGGCGAGCGTGATCTTCATGTACCTGAAGCCGTGCAGGCCGTCGTCGCACACCTGTGTCCCGTCCGCGCAGCCGTGGGTGTCCGTCCAGGTCTGCGGCGTGGACGGGACGGCGACCTGGTCGGTCCCCGGGGTGATCGTGTCGCCGTTGTCGGAGCGAGTGAAGTCGGACCGGTTGGTCAGGTACTGGGTCGTCTCGGAAAAGGCGAGTTCGAGGCCAGGGTGGTTCGTGGAGGCGCCCGCGAGATTGAGCCGGGGAAAGCCGGCGACGTCCTTGCCGAAGTCGACCGTTACCGAGGGCGCCGGCGGGGCCAGGCCGGGATACACCTCATTGATCCGCGTGTACTCACCCTGCGGTGTGTTCTGGTCCTGCGTCACCGTGATCTGCACCTGAGTGGTGCTCACTGGCTGGGGGAAGGGCACCTGCCGCTCGATCGCGGAGTTACCCGTCACCGTGGCCTGGGTGACCCAGGCCGTCCCGTTCCAGGTCGCCACTGTGTAGTCGACCGGGACGCCGTCACTGTTGGACAGCACGGTAATGCCCGGCAGGGTGACAGCGGCCGGCGATGTGACGATGAGCCACGCCGGGTAGGTGGCGGGGGTCGCGTCGTTCCAGAACGTTTGGGTGTTGCCGTCGATCGCGTTGGTGGGGACGTAGGTCCGTACCTGGCCGTTGACGGTGTTGGGAGTGTGGTAGGAGGACGCGGTCGCGGTCGTCCCAGCGGGCCAGGTGGGCGGCGGCGTCGCGGTGAATGTCGCGACTCCATTGCCGAGCACGCCGACGGGGTTCTGCACGTCTCCGGAGGTGGACAGGACACGTACCGGGAGGACGTCCCGGCTCGATGGCGCCACCACGTACTGCTGCCAGGAGGTTACCTGCCCACTCCCGTCGCTGTGCTGGGAGGAGGCAAGCGCTGGCACGGACGCTGCCGACACCATCCCCAGCGCCACCACGACCACCGCTGCCACGATGCCGCGTGACCTGCCGCCGCGCCATCTTGATCGCCATCGGCCCATGCCCAGGCTCCCTCATGAGGTGTAGAAAGTCTTAGAACGTTTCAGTCCTTGGGACAAAACCCTGACGTCCCCGGGCAAGCCGGTGCAAGACAATGGCCAAGTCATGGCCGGATGTGGCCACTGCAAAGCCACGGAGGTGCCCGGCGAACTGGACGACGTCTGAGTCCTCCACCGAGACCGCCACCAAGACCAATGGGCTATGAGACTGGTGACTGGCCCGGCAGCCCCATCGACTACCAGCAACCCCCGACGGCACTCCCCGGTTCGACCAGGACGACTTCCAGGGTCCGGGGCCCGTGCACGCCCTCTACGCGCTCGAGCTCGATGTCGCTGGTCGCGGAGGGGCCGCTGATCCAGGTATGTGGCCGGTCCAGGTGTGGTGCGAGGCGCTCGATGGCCTCGGGCACCAAGGTGACGACCTGTTCGGCGCGCACGATGCACAGGTGGTAGTCGGGCACCAGCGTGATCGCGCGCCTGCCCTGACCGGGTGAACCGTCCAAGACGATGGTGCCGGTCTCGGCGATGGCGACCGCCGCCCCGGTGACCACGCCGTCGAAGTCGTCGAGTTCCTGCGCGGACAGGCCCTCGTCAACGATGGCCTCGATCCCCGGTGGCAGCGGCGGCAGGCCCAGTCCGCGGGGCACCACGATGCGCCTCACGCCGCGGTCGGTGATGGCGGCAGCGACTGTGGCGCCGACATCGCTGGGCACAGCGCGCCTGACGAGTGCCCGGTAGTCCCTGAGCCGCGCTGCGAGGAGGTCGAGGTTGCCAGCGACATCGCCGTCCCCCTGCGTCCGGTAGGCCCGGCGGGTCTCGCCGCCGTCGGTCGCCGTGGGCGCTCCGCCGTTGCAGCGCAGCGCCGCGCGGACCCGGGCCAGCACCTCGTCGCGCGGGTTCACCACGGGCTCCGGTGCTCGTGACGCCACCATTCCCGGAACGTCCTGGCCGGCGGCACCGGCACGTCACGTGTCCGCGTCCAGGCCGACAGCGGCGGGGGGAGCCCGCGGACCCGGCCGCCGCGGCTGAGCCTGCGGGCGAGCCTGCCTGCTCGCTGCGCTGCGCCGTAGCGCCGCGGGCCGGCCATGACCCAGGACGCAGCCGCCATGGTGACCGCCTCGGCGCCGGGCAGCCGATGGCCACGCCGGGACTCCCGCACGTGCCGCGCACGCAGGTGGACGAGCAGGGACGGGATGTCGATCTTCACCGGGCACGCGTCATAGCAGGCGCCGCACAGCGTCGAGGCGTAGGGCAGCGAGGCGTTGGCTTCGATACCGGTCAACTGCGGCGAGAGCACGGCGCCGATCGGGCCCGGATACACGGAGCCGTAAGCGTGCCCGCCGGTTCGCTCGTAGACCGGGCACACGTTGAGGCACGCCGAACAGCGGATGCAGTGGAGTGCCTGCCTGCCGGTCTCGTCGGCCAGCGCGGCGGTCCGCCCGTTGTCCAGCAGGACCAGGTGGAACCGCTGCGGGCCGTCCCCGGGCGTGACCCCTGTCCACATCGACGTGTAGGGGTTCATCCGCTCACCGGTGGAGGAACGGGGCAGCAGTTGCAGGAACACACCCAGGTCCCGCCAGGTGGGGACCACCTTTTCGATGCCCATCACGGTGATCAGGGTTTCCGGCAGGGTGAGGCACATCCGGCCGTTGCCCTCGGACTCGGCGACGCAGAGCGTCCCGGTCTCGGCGACGGCGAAGTTGGCGCCACTGATACCGACCCGGGCGGCCAGGAACACGCGCCGCAGGTGGAGCCTAGCCGCCTCGGCCAGTGCCGCGGGGTCGTCGGTGAGCGCCGGGTCCACGTCGCTCATCTCCCGCAGGAAGACCTCGCGGATCTCCGCCCGGTTACGGTGGATCGCGGGCACCAGGATGTGCGATGGACGGTCGCGGCCAAGCTGGACGATGAGCTCGGCGAGGTCGGTCTCGTGGGCCGTGATGCCCGCGGTGGCGAGCGCGTCGTTGAGCCCGATCTCGTCGGTCACCATGGACTTGACCTTGACTGCCTCGGTGCTGTGCTCGGCCTGGATGAGCCCGGTCACGATCTCGTTGGCCTCGGTGGCGTCCCTCGCCCAGTGGACCGTGCCGCCGCGCCCGGAAACCCCGGCCTCTAGCTGCTCCAGGTAACGGTCCAGGTGACGCATGGTCTCAGCTTTGATGGCCTGGCCGGCCTCGCGCAGCTCCTCCCAGTCCGGCAGCTCGGCCACGACCGCCGCCCGCTTCGCCCGGATGGCCGCGGTGGCCTTCGCGAGGTTGCGCCGCAACTGGCTGTCGGCCAGGGCCCGCCGTGCGGCCACCGGGAACGGCTCAGCGCCGCGCAGGTGACCGACGCCGGACGGCGCCGTGGGCAGGTCACCGGGCGCTTTCACCCGCGCTCCCGGGTCGGGGCGAGGACCTCGGCGAGGTGCACGGTCTTCACCCCGGCCTGGAGCCGGGACAGGCCGCCGCCGATGTGCATCAGGCAGGAGCTGTCACCGGCCGTGCACACCTCGGCCCGGGTGCCTAGCACGTTGCGCATCTTGTCAGCGAGCATGGCGGTGGAGGTGTCCGCGTTCTTCAGTGCGAACGTGCCACCGAAGCCGCAGCACACCTCCGCGTCGGGCAGTTCGACCAGGTCCAGGCCGCCGACCCGGCGCAGCAGCCGCAGCGGCCGGTCGCCCAGCCGCAGCAGCCGCAGCGAGTGGCAGGTCGGGTGGTAGGTGACCCGGTGCGGGTAGTGAGCGCCGACGTCCTCCACCTCGAGCACGTCGACAAGCAACTGTGACAGTTCGTAGGTGCGGCTCGCCACCGCCTCGGCGCGCCGGGCCAGCGCTTCGTCACCGTGGGACCGGGCGACCATCGCGTGCTGGTGCCGGATCGAGCCCACGCACGAGGCGGAGGGGGCGACGATCGTCTCGCACTGCTCGAAGGTCTCGACGTAGCGGCGGACCAGCGGCAGCGCGTCCCGCTGGTAGCCGGTGTTGACGTGCATCTGGCCGCAGCATGTCTGCGCGAAGGGGAACTCGACCTGGTGCCCGAGGCGCTCAAGCAGCGTCGTGGTGGCCTTGCCCACCTCCGGGAAGAGCGTGTCGGCCAGGCAGGTCACGAACAAGGCGATCCGCTTCCGCATCAGTCTGGCCTGGGTACCTGGCTGGACCGGCGGACCTCCAGCTCCGGCTGGAAGAGCACCTGGCGGTGCTGGTGCCTCCCTGTGCCCAGCGCCTCCTCCAGCAGCAGTCGCGCCGCGGTACGGCCCAGTTCCTGGCGGGGCTGCCGGACCGAGGACAGTGGCACCGCCGCCGCCGCCGCGAACTCGATGTCGTCGTAGCCAACGATCGCGATATCCGCGGGCACCCGGATCCGGTGCTTCGTCATCTCCTGCAGCAGCCCGAGCGCGACGAGGTCGTTGGCGCAGAACGCCGCTGTCGGCCGCGCCGCGGCTGGCAGCTCCGCGATGATGGCTCCGGCGTACTGGCCGGCGGAGACGTTGAGCGCCGGGGTTTCGATCATGCGCAGGTCGTCCATGCTGGCCCCCGCGCGCTGCAACGCCCGGACCGCGCCGTCGCGGCGGTCGGCCACCTGCGCCAGGCTGAGCGGACCGCCGACGTAAGCCAGCCGCTGATGCCCGGCCTCCAGCAGGTGGGACACTGCGAGGTCGCCGCCGAGCACGTCGTCGACGGCCACCGAGCACTGGCCGCCCGCCGGGGACCTGCTGTCGACGAGGATGACCGGGGTGCCGCGCCGCTGGAGCCCGGCCAGCCGCTCACTGGCACCAGCTACCGGGGTAATCAGGATGCCCTGGACCCGGTGTTCCTCAAGGAGCTCCAGGTAGCGGTCTTCCTTGTCCAACTGCTCGTCGCTGTTACACAAGATCACGGCCAGGCCGGACAGGCTCGCCTCATCCTCCACCCCGCGGGCCACGTCGGTGAAGAACGGGTTCGCGACGTCCAGGACAACCAAGCCGATGGTGCGGCTCCGCCCGGCGCGGAGCTGGCGCGCGGACTCGTTCCGGACGAAGCCGAGCGCCTCGATCGCCGCGTGCACCCGGTCCCGGGTTGGCCGCGCCACTATGTCGGGCCTGTTCAGCACGTTGGAGACGGTGCCCACCGATACCCCCGCGTAGGCCGCTACTTCTTTGATGCCCACCGGCACGTCCACCGATGTCCTCTCTTGACCCCAGCGCTCAGTGTCTTCGCCGGTCTTAGAACGTGTCAAATCAAGCACGCCGCTCATTGGGCGGCCCAGCCAAGCCTCAGTTGTGCGTGCTGCCATGGCCCAGTGCTCCCCTGGGGCTGGAACCGCCGGAGCGGCATGGTGGCACGGACCAGGGCGCGCATTCCGGCCATGTCGGCTGGTGCCGCACGCAGCGTGCGTGCCTGGACCAGGATGTTGCCGATCGCGGTGGCTTCGGCGGGCCCGGCGACCACCGGCAGGCCGCAGGCGTCCGCCGTGAGCTGGCACAGCAGCGGGTTGAGCGCGCCGCCGCCCACCATGTGCACCGTGTCGGCGTGGCGGCCGGACAGTTCCTGGACCTCCGCCACGGCACGGGCGTGGGCGAGGGCGAGGCTGTCGAGGATGCACCGGACAGTCTCCGCCCGGCCGGTGGGCGGAGACTGTCCGGCGGCGTGGCAAGCCGCGGCGATCCTGGCCGGAATGTCTCCAGGTGCCAGGAACACGGGGTCGTCAGGGTTGACCACGCAGCGCAGCGGCGGCACCCGGGCCGCACCGGCCAGCAGGCCGTCCAGGGCGCACCCGCGAGCCCCGGCCGCGGTATCAGCCCGCGACCAGGTCCGTTGGGACTCCTGCAGCAGCCACAGCCCCATGACGTTGCGCAGGTAGCGGATCGTGGCGTCCACCCCGGTCTCGTTGGTGAAGTTGGCGGCGCGGCTGGCCTCGGTCAGCACCGGACGGTCCAGTTCCATGCCGACCAGGGACCAGGTGCCACAGGAGATGTAGGCGAAGTCGCCGCCCCGCGCGGGCACCGCGACCACGGCCGAGGCGGTGTCGTGCGAGCCGACGGCGGTCACCGGCAACGGTCCGGGCAGGCCAGCCTCACGAGCGACGTCCGGCGACATGCCGCCGATGACCTCACCGGGCTGGCGTAGCGGCGGGAACAGGTCAGGGGGGATGCCGGCCCGCCGCATCAGCGGCGTGGCCCAGGCCCGCGCGCTCACGTCGTAGAGCTGGGTCGTGGACGCGTTGGTCACCTCGGCGCCGGCCCTCCCGGTCAGCCAGTAGGCGAGCAGGTCCGGGATCAGGAGCAGCGTGGCGGCCGTGCGCGCCTGCGGTGTGCTCGCCGTGGCGGCGAGCTGGAAGATCGTGTTGAACGGCAGGTGCTGGATCCCGGTCGTGGCGTACAGTTCGGCGGCGCCCACCTTCGCGAGGACGCCTTCGGCGGCACGATCTGTCCGCCGGTCACGGTAGTGCACCGGATTGCCGAGCAGCGCGCCGGAGGAGTCGAGCAGGCCGTAGTCCACTGCCCAGGAGTCCACCCCCACGCTGGCCAGGTCGGCGCCACCACTGACCCTGCGCAGGCCGTTCAGCGTCTCCTGGTAGAGCCGCAGGATGTCCCAGTGCAATGTCCCGCTGATAGTGACCGGGACGTTCGGGAACCGGTACGCGTCATGCAGTCCCAGGGAGCCGGCACCGACGCGCCCGGCCATGACACGGCCGCCCGAAGCGCCGAGGTCGACCGCCGCGACCGTGACCGGAGCGGTCACAGCAGTCCGCGTCGCGCCGCCCAGACCACCGCCTGGATGGGCGCCCCGACGCCGAGCCGGTCACAGATGCACCTGGTCCGGCGGCGGACCGTACGTTCCGAGGTGTACAGCCGCCTGGCCACGGCATCCAGCGGCAGGCCCTGGGCGAGCAACCCGAGCAGCGCGACGTCGTCTTGACCGAGCGGGAGGGGGTGGGGGGGCCGTCCCCCCGAGCCGCTACGGCGAGTGAGTGGCCTGAGCGTTGATGCTCTCATCGTGTGCCTCCCGATCGGTCGTGCAGGCAAACCCCGTTCAGCGAAGGAAAGCTGCTGCCACCCCGCCATCAACCGGGATGTGGAGCCCTGTGGTGAGGGACAGGTCGCCGGCGGTCAGCGCGACCACGGCCGCCGCCACATGCTCGGGGAGCACTTCACGCCCCAGCAGCGTGCGGCGGGCGTAGAACGCGCCGAGCTCAGACTCGGGCACTCCGTAGACGGCGGCGCGGCGTGCCCCCCAGCCTCCGGCGAAGATCCCTGATCCGCGGACGACGGCGTCGGGGTTGATTCCGTTGACGCGGATACCGAGCCTGCCGAGCTCGGCCGCCAGCAGCCGCACCTGGTGCGCCTGGTCGGCCTTGGCGGCACCGTACGCGACGTTGTCCGGGCCCGCGAAGACCGCGTTCTTACTGCAGATGTAGATGATGTCGCCGCCCATGCCCTGCGCCCGCATGACCCGTGCCGCCTCGCGCGACACCAGGAACGACCCCCTGGCCATCACCGCGTGCTGGAGGTCCCAGTCCGCGGCTGTCGTCTCCAGCAGCGGTCTGGACAGTGACAGCCCGGCGTTGTTGACCACCAGGTCCACACCGCCGAACGCAAGCGCCGCCACCGCGAATGCCTCCGTCACGCTGGCCTCGTCGGTCACGTCGGTCGTGGCGGCCACCGCGGTGTCGGCGGTGCCGATCTCGGCGGCGGCCTCCCGCGCGGCCGGGCCGTCCAGGTCGGTCACCACCACGCACGCGCCCTCGGCGGCGAGGCGCCGTGCGGTGGCCCGGCCGATGCCCGACCCGCCGCCGGTGACCAGGGCCACCCGGGTGGCCAGCGGCCGTGGCGCCGGCCGCCGCAGCAGCTTGGCCTCTTCGAGCTCCCAGTACTCGATGCGGAACTTCTCCGCCTCGCTGATCGGGGCGTAGGCAGAGACCGACTCAGCGCCGTACATCACGTTGATGGCGTTCAGGTAGAACTCGCCGGCCACCCGCGCGGTCTGCTTGTCCGTCCCGAAGCTGAACATCCCGATCCCCGGTACCAGCACGATCGCCGGGTCAGCACCACGCATGGGCGGAGACGACGGGACACGGTGCCGCTCGTAGTACGCGCGGTAGGCGGCACGGTAGCCGGCGTGCAGCTCGGACAGCCGGCCCAGGGCCGCGGGCAGCGGGGCCGAGGGCGGCAGGTCCAGCACCAGCGGTGCCACTTTGGTGCGCAGGAAGTGGTCGGGGCAGGAGGTGCCAAGCGCGGCAAGCCTCGGGTGCTCCCGCCTGGACAGGAAGTCCAGCACCGCCGGGCTGTCGGTGAAGTGCCCGACTTGCGGCCGGTCAGCGCAGACGAGGCCGCGGACCGCGGGTGCCAGCGCCGCGGCGCGGGCGCGGCGGCCGGCGGCCGGCAGTGGCAGGTACTCCGGGATGACGGGCCCGAACGGCTCCTGCCGCCCGTTCACTCCCAGGAAGCGCCGCGCCGTTGTGATGATCTCTGCCGAGCGCGCCTCGCACTCGTCGCTGGTCGCGCCCCAGGCGGTGATCCCGTGACCCCCCAGGACCACCCCGATGAGGTCCGGGTTGCCGCGCTGGGCCTGCGCGATGTCCAGTGCCAACTGGAAGCCGGGGCGCCGCCACGGAACCCAGGCGACACGGCCGCCGAAGCACTGCGCGGTGAGTTTCTCGCCGTCGGCGGCGGCCGCCAGCGCGATCCCGGCGTCGGGGTGCAGGTGGTCCACGTGCGCGGCGGTGACGAGCCCGTGCATCGCGGTGTCAATGGACGGCTCGGCGCCACCTCTGCCGTGCAGGCAGTACGCCAGCGCGCCCATCATCTCGTCCTCGCGCTCCACGCCTGGGTAGACGCCGGCCAGTGCGCGGAGCCGGTCCAGCCGCAGCACCGCCAGCCCGCCGGCGGTGAGCGTACCGAGGTCGCCACCAGAACCCTTCACCCACATCACCTCGGTCGGCTGCCCGGTCACCGGGTCGGTGAGCTGGCCCTTTGCGGAGGTGTTGCCGCCCGCGTAGTTGGTGTTGGCCGGGTCGGAGCCGAGCCGGTTACTGCGGCCCAGCAGGCCGGTGGCTGCTGGTGGCAACTCCGGGGGCGGTAGCTGCTCGGGCATGGGTCACGACCCCCAGCCCGCCGGCATCCCGCCGGCCCGGCTGGCCACGATCTTCTCCGGGTACCCTGAGCGCTGATAGGCCGCGACCGGGTCGGGGTCCAGGCCATCCTCCTCGCGTATCCTCGCCAGCAGTGGCCGCACGTCGGTGCTGTAGGCATCCATCAGCACTGCGTTGGCGCCGAGCACGTCGCCTGCCTGCTGTGCGGCGGCCAGCGCGGCGGAGTCGACGAGCAGTGCCTTGGCGGCCGCCTCCTGGACATTGAGCACCGAGCGGATCTGGGCGGGGATCTTGGGCTCGATGTTGTGGCACTGGTCGAGCATGAACGCGATCCCCGCCGCCGGGCGCAGCGCGTCCGCCGCCACCACCTCGTGCATGATCCGGAAGAGCTGGAACGGGTCCGCCGCCCCGGCCATGAGGTCGTCGTCGGCATAGAACCTGCTGTTGAGGTCGAAACCGCCCAGCCGTCCCGCGCGCAGCAGGATGGCCACGATGAACTCGATGTTCGTGCCGGGCGCGTGGTGCCCGGTGTCCACCACGACCGTTGCCTGGGGCCCCAGCGCCATGCAGTGCAGTAAGGAGGTGCCCCAGTCCGGGACGTCGGTGGTGTAGAAGGACGGCTCGAACAGCTTGTACTCGAGCAGCATCCGTTGCGCGGGCGCCAGCCGCTGGTACACGACCGCAAGCGCCTCGGCCAGCCGGTCCTGGCGGGCCCGGATGTCGTCCTGGCCGGGGTAGTTGGTGCCGTCGGCGAACCACAGCTTCAGGTCACGCGACCCGGTGGCGTCCATGATGTCGACGCACTCCAGCAGGTGGTCCAGGGCCTTGCGGCGGACCTTCGGGTCCGGGTTCGCGACGCTGCCGAGCCGGTAGCTGTCGTCTTGGAAGACATTGGCGTTGACGGTCCCAATGGTGATCCCGGCGTCCCTGGCGTAGGACGCCAGGGACGCGTAGTCGCCGACCTGGTCCCAGGGGATGTGCACCCCGACGCTGGGGGCGACCCCGGTGAACGCGTGGACCTGGGCCGCGTCGTCGATCTTCTCCCACGGCGTCCGGGGGGTCCCTGGCTGGGCGAACACCTTGAAGCGGGTGCCAGTGCTGCCGAACGCCCAGGAGGGGGTCTCGATCCTGTGTTCCCGCAGGGCGTCCTTCACGGCGCTGAGGTCATGCATTCAGGTCATCTCCCGGACTGGGCATGCAACGGTGGCCTGTGTCTGTCAGAAGTTGAAGGCGTTGATGTTGGCCTTGTCGAACACGGTCGGCGGGCCGAGCAGGATGGTGCGGTCGGCGCCCACGGTGAACTTTCCGAGCTTGCCGGCGGTGAAGGTCTGCCCGGCCGCATTGGTGATCTTCTTGGACGCGAAGTCCACCGCCGCGTACGCGGCGAGGTAGCCCAGGTTCGCGGGGTTCCACAGCTCGAATGCCTGCACGGTCCCGTCGGCCACGTACTTCTTCATCGAGTCGGGCGTGCCCAGGCCAGTAAGGGCGATCTTGCCCCGGTACCTCGGGGTGTCCAGCACCCCGGCCGCCGCGAGGATGCCGACCGTCGTCGGCGAGATGATGCCCTTGAGGTTCGGGTAGTGCTCCAGCAGGCCCTGGGTCACCTGGGTCGCGGTGGTCGGGTCATCGTTGCCGTAGACGACCGACACCAGCCTCATCTTCGGGAACTTCCTGAGTTCCTGCCTCATGTAGCCGATCCAGGCGTTCTGGTTGGTCGCCGACGCGGTCGCGGAGACGATCGCGATCTGCCCGCTGTCGTGGACCTCCTTGGCGAGCACGTCCACCTCACTGGTCCCGATCCCGGCAGTGGACGCCTGGTTCACGAACAGGTCCCGGCAGGCGGGGGTGTCGGAGTCGTACGTTACGACCGTGACGCCCTGCTGCATGGCGTGGTTCAGCGTCGGGCACAACGCGGAGGGGTCGGTGGCGGACACGACCAGGGCGTTGGCGCCCCTTGTGATCGCCGCCTGGATGGCGGGGACCTGCGACGCTGGCGTCGCGGCGGTGCCACTGGTCTCGGTGCCGGTCTCACCCAGTGCACCCAGCGCGGCGAGTGCCCCGCCGGAATTGGCGCTGTCGGCAACGGTGAAGTAAGGGTTGCCGAGGTTCTTCGGGATGACGTAGACCTTCAGCCCAGTCTTGAGCCCGCCCGATGAGCTGGAGCCCGGCGATGACCCGCTGTGGCCCGCCGAGCCGCCCGAGGAGCTGCAGGCCGCCAGCACTGCTGACGCGGCAAGTATCGCCGCGGCGTACCGCAGCGTTCCCGTGTGGTTGCTTCTCATGGTTGAATCCTTTCAATATATGGCATCGCGGATTGGTGAGCCAGACGTCAGCAGCCGTCCGCGGGGGTCAGTCGGGGTCGGCTCCGGTCGCTGTGGGTGCTCCGCGCCACCTGGTGAGCAGCGGACGGAACCTTGTGCCAAGCGATGCCGCGTTCGGCGCGAAGACACTGGCCAACAGCAGGCCACCGGTGACAATGCCGGTGGCCTCCTGGTTGAAGTTGGTCAGCAGGAGCGCGTTCTGGATCCCGGCGAACGCGAGCACGCCGAGCACCACGCCAGCAATGGAGCCCTTGCCGCCGAAGATGGACACCCCGGCGAGCAGCACGATGGCGACCACCGGCAGCTCAAGGCCGACGCCGTTGTTCTCCACCGCGGTGGCCAGGCGGAAGGTCCAGAGCACCCCAGCGAGCGCGCACACGACACCGGATATGACGAACAGGATGGTCTT
>DASYYE010000034.1:0-4212 GCA_035946955.1 Streptosporangiaceae bacterium
CCCGTTCAGCCCCGAGCAGCTGACCCTGGCGAACATCAGCCCGTCCTCTTCGGCGCTGGTGCAGGCCAGCCAGGTCCAGTACGGCCCCCAGCCGCTGCCGTTCTTCAGCTACCTGCAGTCGCAGGCGGAAATGCAGACCCACGCCAACTGGCTGTTCACCAACTACGGCACGATTCACGTGCGGGCCGAGAACGTCCGGCTGGACGCGGCACCCGCCCCGTCGCTGTGGCCGGTGGTCCTCGGGATGAACGTGGCCGACCCCGCGGTCATCCCGATGTGGCAGGTCGCCGGCGGCGGGCTCACCTGGACGATGAGGATCTCCAGGATCAAGCGGCACATCGAGTTCACCGAGGAGCGGGTCGAGGCGTCCGTGACGCTGAATCTAGACTGGGAACCAAGCTCGTATTGGAGCTGAGAGTAACTTACCGGCTACTGGTCGTAGGTGATATGTGGCTAGCTTCCAGCAGACGTGGCGGATCGGCAGGGCCGTCCAGGAGGTGGCGTCCCCGCACCGGAAAGGGACGATCAGGTTCGTGCGCGGAACTGGCCAGAACGCGATTGTGCTGGTAAACCTGCTTGGGCACCCCCCGCAGGGCTTCCGCCCCGCACAGCTCACGCTGCTCTGACCCTGACCAGGACAGCAAAGGACGCGAGCATAGCAGGGGGTCTGTGCAGTCGTGGTTGCCCTATATCACGGGCTCCGGGGGTGCCCTGGCCGTGATGGCGGCCGGGCTGTACCTGTTCCTCGCCGGGAAACTGCACTCCGACCGGGAGTTCTCCAAGGCCGAGACCGACAGCGCCCGCAAGGACGAGGTGATCGAGAGGCTCCAGGAAGCCCTCGCCCTGGAACGGCAGCGGTCCAACGACGTCGCCCAGGCCGGGGCCGTCACCAACCAGCTCATCGGGGCGCTGACCACCCTGGCCGCCGAGCACCGGGACGCCGCGGGCAGCCCCGGCGTGCGGGCCGTCCTGCCCGCGGTCCCGCTGGATCTCACCGGCAAGGACGCGGGCCTGTGAGGTGGTTCCGGAGGAGGCGCAAGGTGGTAAAGGTGACCGCTGAGGACCAGCTCGCCGCCGCCGAGCGGGAGGCCGAGATCTCCCGCCAGCGGCTCCGCGACACACACGAGCATGTGGTCAAGCCGCTGCGGGCTGCCGCCGCGGAAAATAACTTCGCGCGGATCATCTCGGCCGCGTTCAGGGGGGAGGGCAGCCGGTGAACCAGGAACTGCTGCTCGCCGACCTCGGCAACATCGCCGTCACCGTCTCCGCTGCCCTGGTCACCGTCTCCGTCGCCGCCTACGCCCTGCGGGCCCGCAACGACAAGCACGGCCGGTGGTGGCGGTCCCGGACGGGCTGGCACCTCATGTCGTACATGGCGGCGCTGGCCTTCATCCTGGACCAGGGCGTCATCTACATGCTCGCCACCACGGGCCTGCTGCTGCGCCACGTGCCCCCGTTCCGGCCGGACTGGTTCGCGTGGGAGCGGGTGCTGTCCTACCTGGTGCTGATCACGACCGTGTTCGCGTGGCGGCTGGTGCTGATCGTCCGGCCGCCGCAGCCGCCAGGCGACGACGAGAAGGAGCCGTGATGTTCGCCTGGCTTGCCGCCCTGCTCTTCGCCGTCGCCGTCCTCGTCTCCGGCGGTGACCTCCAGCCGGCCTCGGCGTGGCTGCACCCGCAGACGCTGACTGCCGCCGGGCTCCTGTGCCTGGCGGTGCACGCCGCGGGGATGGGACCGACCTGGCCGAGGCGACCGTGACCGGGACCCCGCAGCACCCGGCTGTCGCCCATCCGGTCCACCTGCGCATCCGCCGCCACCGGGACGGCATGGGCCCGGTCGGCAAGGCGAACGACTGGCTCGCCACCCGCCTGGCTGTCGTGTTCGGCGTGTGCTGGACGATCTGGGTGTTCTTCATCGTCCCGGTCGTCGCCTACTTCCTGCCGCAGTCCGTCCAGAACAAGATTTTCTTCTTTTCTTCCGGATGGATCCAGTTGTTCGCATTGCCATTGATGGTTTATGTCGGGAACAAACTGCAAAGGTCCTCCGATGCGCAGTCCGAGGTCATCCACCAGGCATTGAGTCACATAGCGACGGTCAGCGACCAGAACAAGGTGCTGATCGAGCAGAACACCGAACTGACGGCGCAGGTGCACGCCCTGGTGCAGCAGCCGGCCAAGCGGCTGGCGACACCAGCTGAGCGGCGCGAGGGGAGCGGCAAGTGAGCACAATCATCATGTTCGACGCCACCGACCTGGCCCAGATCCCCGTGGGCCCGGCTGCGGCAGCCGGGTACGTAGACGGACGCTGGCCGACTTACGCCGCGCTCGCCGCCCGGTTCCCGCATGCCCGCCTCCTGTCCATCGCCGTCAGCGCGGAGCATGACGCGGACTGCCTCGATGTCGAAACCGGGGATGCCGCGCCGGCTGATGTGCCCGGCTGGTACGCCCGGCAGCGAGGAAGAGGTATCGAGCGGCCCTGCCTGTACGCCTCCGCCGGGCTGATGCAGTCGGGGGTGATCCCGGCCCTGCGAATAGCGGGCATCCCCCGCGCCGCCGTGCGGCTCTGGACGGCGCACTACGCGGGCAGGCACATCTGCGGGCCGGCGTCCTGCGGCGAACTGGGCATCGACGCGGACGGCACTCAGCACACGGACCGGGCGTACGGCCGGGACCTGGACCAGTCCCTTCTCCTCGCTGACTTCTTTGCTGTCCCGGCACCGCAGCCCGCGCCAGTTCCCCAGCCCGTACCGTCCCCCGCACCCGTCCCCGACTGGCAGGAGGTCATGTTGCAAGCGCTCCCCGAAGTCAGGCAGGGCGACACCGGAGATCACGTCCGCACCGTCCAGGGACTCCTCATCGCCCGGGGCCACCAGGTCACGGTAGACGGCGATTTCGGCCCGGCCACCCATGATGCGGTCGCTGCGGCCCAGCACGACCACGGCGTGCCTGCGGATAGCGTCGTCGGCCCAGTCACCTGGGCAGTGCTGGCGACCGGTGCCCCTTGAAGTGGACGCGCCGAAAGCGGCAGTGATCGGCCTGTGCTCCCGGTACCGGGTCCCCGGAAGGCGGTCAACGTGAAACAGTTCTTCAACGGGCAGGCAGCCAAGGCTATGGTCGGCCTGGGGACGGCCCTGACCACGTGGCTGACCACGGAGTACCCGGGCGCGAGGTGGGAGCCGGCAGCGGTCGCCGCAGTCGGGGCCGTTCTTGTATTCCTTGTTCCGAATGCCCCCAAGGGCTAACGCTGCGTTCTTGACCTTAGCGGCATGGAACGCGCGCTGGCATGCGCGGCACTCCGATCGGCGACCAGTAGTTGACCTGCGTTGCTGATTGAACTCACTCAACTCTTTGACCTGCCCGCACTTAGAGCACCGCTTAACAGCAGGCCGCTCGCCGTGCATGCGGCACGCAGGCCCGGTGTACTTTGACTGATTGCACGGCCTGCACAGGGTCTGATAGCCAGGCGGGTATCCCTCGGTGATCAGCCAGTGATAGAACCGGTCGCTGACCCGCTGTGCGCCGAATAGTTCCTGCCTGTGCTCCTTGCCGTCACCCATCACGTGATCGATACTGAGATTTTCGGTCGCTCCGCAGCATGCGCAGGCCTGCCCGTAGTGATCAAATACTGCTGTGCGCATGTCGTTGTAGCGACGTTGGGCGTACTCGCGCTGCCTGGCCAGCGTCCCTGCTCGCTGCTCATCGGTCATCGCGTTCCAGCGGCGCTGTGCAGACTCGCGCTGCTTGGCTTTGTACTCCTCGGTCCTAGTCGCGGCACGGCGTCGCCCGCGTTCGCGTTCCGCTTCTCGTTGTTCCTCGCTTCTGCTTGCCCACCAGTTGCGCATGTACGCAAGCCGGGCCTGCCGCTTGGCATCCCGTTGCTCCTCGGACTCTGTCACACCAACCAGTCTACCTCGTGCCGAACTCGGCACCGCCTGCCCCTCCTGAGCCCCCCGCCGCACCCGCGAAGGAGCCTCTCGGGATGTAGGGGCGCTCTCCCCTCGCCGCTCACAGCACGCCCCGCCTCGCTCTGGGTTTCAGCCAGAGCGAGGCGGGGCGGTTTTTGCGTCACCTGACGCAACCCCGGCTTGTTTCTATGCCGCTACAGGGGGTATACAGCAACCGGCTAGCCCAGCGCCGGGAGCCCGGTCGCGACGGGCATCCACGGTGCCACCTCCGCTCAGCGGCCCCGGCGGTCGCCGTGAGAGCACCTTGC
>DASYYE010000035.1:0-40610 GCA_035946955.1 Streptosporangiaceae bacterium
CAGCACGCGCGGGTCTGAGGCGGCTTCCACGATGAGCCGCTCCACCGACGTGGTGAACGAGTCATAGGGGTGGTGCACGAGCACGTCGTGGGCGTCCAGCGAGGTGAAGATGTCGGCGTCGTGCGGGAGGGCGGACTCCGACGGCACGAACGCCGGGTACTTGAGGTGCGAAATCCGCAGGCTGGCTATCACGTCCAGGCCGGACAGGTCGAGCGGGCCGGGCATCTGGTAGACGGCGCGCCGGTCGATGCCGAGTTCGGTGACGAGCCGGTCCAGCACATCGGCTGACATGGAGTCCTCGACCTCCAGCCGCACCACGGGCTCGAACCGGCGCCGCTGGAGCTCACGCTCCAGGGACTGCATCAGGTTCTCCGTGACGTCCTCGTCCACTTCGAGGTCGCGGGTGCGGGTGACGCGGAACGCGTGGTGCTCGAGGACGTCGAGCCCGGCGAACAGGTCATGCAGGTGCGCGGCGATCACGTCTTCCAGCGGCACGAACCGCCGCTCCCCCGCTGACAGGAACCTGGGCAGCAGCGGGGGCACCTTGACCCGCGCGAACATGGTCGCGCCCGTGCGCGGGTCCGCGATCATCACGGCCAGGCTCAGGGACAGGCCCGATATGTAGGGGAAGGGGTGCGCCGGGTCGACGATGAGCGGCGTCAGCACCGGGTAGATGCGCTCCTGGAAGAGCTTCTGGAGCCGCTCCTGCTCATCGGCTGCGAGTTCCTTCCAGCGCAGGATCTCGATGCCCTCCGCGGCCAGGGCGGGCAGCAGCATGTGGGAGTAGCAGTCAGCGTGGCGCCGGGCCAGTTCCCGGGTCGTCTCCAGGGCGTTGGCCAGCACCTGGTCGGGGGTGAGGCCGCTCACCTCCGCCACCGGCAGGCCGGTCTCCATCCGCCGGATCCGCCCTGCCACCCGGACCATGAAGAACTCGTCCAGGTTGCTCGCGAAGATCGAAAGGAACCGCACCCGTTCCAGCAGCGGGATCTGGTCGTCCTCGGCCAGTTCGAGCACGCGCTGGTTGAAGCGCAGCCAGCTCTCCTCCCGGTCGAAGAACCGCTCGGCTGGCAGTTCGGCCGGCAGCTCGCCCGGGGCTGGCAGCAGCGTGGTGCTGTCCTTCTGATCCTCCATGTCCCTCATTGTCCCCAGAGTCAGGACGCGGCAGACTTCTCAATCGTCACCACAGCACCAGGCTACGCACACCGGGTGAAGCGCACCCGGGGCGGGCTAACCGGGTGGGTGCTGGCACCGGAACACACCAGCGGATGGTGCGCGCACTGCTACGTTTGCCATAACGCTACGAGGCATGGCAGGCAGGCGTCATGGCACAGGCACGTCCAAGCATCGATGCGCTGATCAACGGCCCTGACCCGGCTCCGAGGCCGTCTCCGGCCCCGGGGCCGTCTCCGGCACCCGGGTCGGCATCGCCGGCCGCTGCGCCGCCCCCGCCGTGGCCGGCTCCCCAGCCGCCCCCGGCCGGTGGGGGCCCGGGCCACATCAAGTATGAGACGGCAGCCCTGCGCAGGTTCGCCCAGACCTCCGAGGCGCGGGCGGCGAGCTTCCAGCAGGCACTGCACCAAGCCCAGGGCCTGAAGCTTGGCTGGGATGCCTTCGGCGTCATGTTCGGTCAGTTGTGCCGGGCCGCCTATGACAAGCAGGCGCAGGAAGTCACCGATGGCTGCACGGCCGGGCAGCAGGCGATGGCGTCGATCGCCGCGGCGGTGCGTGCGAGCGCGGACCACATGGACGTCGCGGACCAGGCGATCGAGCAGAGTTCGGCACAGGCCGCCGGTTAGGGCAGGCGAAGAGGGGGCCGTGGTGGCGCAGTCGGCGGATGAGTACTCGAACCTGCTGGAACAGCAGTTCCAGCGCCTGCCCGGGTTCGTCCAGTCGGTGCTGGAGGTCCCGTTCCGTGGGGTCGATGACGTCGTCCGGGGTATCGCGGGCCAGCCCATGGAACTCGTGCAGGCCGGGCAGGGGTACGCGGCGCTCGGCAAGCAGATCGACGCGATCGGCACCGGGCAGCAGCGGGACCGGGCGGTGATCCTCGGCCACGCCTGGGAGGGCGCGGCATACGACGCGTTCTCCGCCCAGATGGCTCAGGTCGAGCAGCGGATCTCCAGCCTGGGCCAGGCCGCGGCACAGACCCAGCCGCTGCTGGACGCCGCGGCCAGGGCGTGCACGCAAAGCGCTGACATCATCGTGGGGATCGTCGAGGGCTTCGTGTCCTGGGTGCTGCAGGACCTGATCGTGTCCACCGTGCTGTCGTTCTTCACCTTCGGCGCCGCGGAGGCGGCGGGGGCGGCCATTGCCGTGGCCAAGTTCGCGGACACGGTCGCGGAGATCGGCGGTATCGCGGAGAAGCTGGCTGCCGTCCTTGCCAAGATCGCCGAGCTGCTGGCTGAACTCGCGAACCTGTGCAAGAAGATAACGACGTTCCTCACCGACCTCCAGACAGCTCTCACCGAAGCCAAGGGCTGGGCCAAGGTCGCTGCCATCATGAAACGCGCGGCCGTCACCACCGTCACCCGGGACGGGGTCTCCTACGCCGTCGACGGCGGCCCGTTCCCAGGGCCGGTGGGAGCGGGCGCCGGCACAGTGGCACACGGCGTCCAGGCAGTGAAGGACGTGCAGCAGGCCCATGGCTGAGGGCGCCGGCCGGCCGCGGTACGTGCCGCCACCGTGGCAGGGCGGCAACCCCGTCTGCACGCTGTCGACCCGGCCCGACGTCAAGCACGACCTTGGCGGGGGGCTCCGGCGGTTCCTTGCCGATGGTGAGCACCTGCTGGGGCTGGTCGATATGGAGGTCGCTCCAGGCAGGCGCAACATCGAGTCCCCACCGGAGCAACGCCCGCGCGGCCAGAAGGCGGCTGAACTCGCCGTCGGTGCCGCTGCCGCGGTTGCCGCGGGCGGCGGCAGTCCCTCGCTGAACGCCATGCTGGGCATCGAGTCGGCCCGGGGGCGCACCGGGTCGTGGGCGGAGCGCGTACTCAAGGCCACCTGGGTGGACCGCGGCAGGCCCAGATACCCCCACTACCTCTTTGTCAGCGATCAGCGTCTGGTGCTCGCGGGCCTTCGCACCGGTGGCGAGGGTGCCGGTTACCAGGCTGCGCTGGAGCTTCCCCGTGAGGCCGTGGCCGATGTGCGGCTGGTGCCGAAGCCGCTGGTGCGGGGCCGGGTTGTGATGGACTTCACCGACGGCTCGATGGTGGCACTCAAATACGGCACCTGGCGGGCCGGTGTCGCGCGGCGGGTGGTGGACGCGGTTGAGCAGTGGCGGAGACAGTCCGCCGGCTAC
The DNA here is from genome assembly GCA_035946955.1 of Streptosporangiaceae bacterium. Classification (GTDB taxonomy): domain Bacteria; phylum Actinomycetota; class Actinomycetes; order Streptosporangiales; family Streptosporangiaceae; genus DASYYE01. The sequence goes on from DASYYE010000035.1 coordinate 3,299, forward strand.
TGACCCCTGCCTGGGCGGCCGTCCGGCCCTGCGCTGGACTCCAGCCCGGTGATCCGGCGCTCGGCCTGGTCCAGTTCGGCGAGCAGGGTGCCCATCCAGGCGCCGAAACGGTCGACGCTCGCCTGCAGGCGTTCCTCGCCGTAGGCTTCGTCGCGGCCCAGCGTGGCCGCCAGTTCCCGCTGCGGGCGCCGGGCCGCGTCCAGCGCCGCGTTGGCCGCCACGGCGACCCGCTCAGCGAGCCCTGTGCTGTCGCCGCCGCGCAGTGCCGTGGCGCTGAAGCGGACGGCCGTGATCACACCGGAGCCGGCCGCCCCCGCGGTCACTTCCCCGTCGGGCGAGCGCCCTGTCCCCTGCTCGGCGGCCAGCCGCTCCACCAGGTCAGGGTCGGCCGGGGTGGCGCTGGCGAGAGCATCGCGCCAAGCCGGGTCGAGCCCATGGCGAAGGGCTTCGGCGGCGCGTCGCCCCGCGCCAGCGAGTGCCTGGTTGAGCACGTGCACCAAGGTCACCGCGAGCTGCTCCGGTCCCGCCCGCGTGGCGGTCGGCCCCAGGTGCACGCTGGTCAGGCGGCCTGTCCCGGTGGCGGTGGCCGTGACCTCGTCGCGTTCACCGCGCAAGACCCCCGCCGTGTAGCTCACCGCCTGCGCGGCCTGGACCGCCGACCTCGCGGTGGCTGCCTGCGCGCGCAGGACGGCCGCGATCCGCTGGGCCTGCGCCGCCACGTCAACGGCATCGTCCACGCCAGTGTCTCCCATCACCGTCATATGACCGCAATCCCGGGAAGGATCAGGAGAACCCGGCGGGGTGCGGGCGGCAGATGGCGTCGATGGCGTCGCGGCTCGGGAGTTTCACCCGGGCGCCGCGGCCCAGGCTGGCGGCCAGGTCCGCCTCTGCCCGCTCGACCTTCAGCCAGTCGGCGTAGCTGACGGGCAGGATGGCTTTGCCGGCCAGGCACTCGTCGAGCCCGCGCCCTCCGGTCGGCTCAGCCAGCCCAGCCAGGTCGGCGAGCAGGGCACGGACCGTCTGGGCGGCGTCGGACTTGTTGGTGCCGATCACGCCGGTGGGGCCGCGCTTGAGCCAGCCGGACACGTACTCGCGTGGCATCGGGGCGCCGTCCAGGCCGAGCACGCGGCCCTCGGCATTGGGCACGGTGTGGGTGCGCTCGTCGAACACGACGCCGGGCAGCGGGACGCTCTGGTAGCCGACGCTGCGCAGCACCATCTGGGCGCCGATGGTCTCGAACTCCCCTGTGCCGGTGAGCCTGCCCGTCTCGTCGAGCCGGGTGCGTTCCACCCGCAGGCCACTGACCCGCCCATCGCCGATGACCTCGGCCGGGCGCAGCCAGAAACGCAGCGTGAGCCGGCGCGCATGGCCGGCGGGGGCGCGGCTGGCCCAGTCGCGGATCACGGCGAGGTTGCCCTTGACCCGGCGGTCGGACCCGGCGAGCTGCCCGCCGCTGGCGGTAGCGTCGAAGGCGTCCGGGTCGGCCTCGGCGTCCGGGACCACCACATCCACCGACGCCAGTTCGCCGAGCTCACGCAGTTCCTTGGTGGTGAACTTGGCCTGGGCCGGGCCGCGGCGGCCCACCACGTGGACCTCGCGGACCTTGCTCGCGACCAGGGCGTCGAGCACGTGCTGCGGCACGTCGGTGGGGGCCAGCTCGCCGGGGTCGCGGATGATCACCCGCGCGACGTCCACCGCCACGTTCCCGACACCGACCACCGCCACCGACTCGGCGTCCAGGGTGAACGCGCCGGCCTCGGAGTCGGGGTGGCCGCAGTACCAGTTGACGAAGTCGGTGGCGGCGTAACTGCCGGGTATGTCCTCACCGGGGATGCCCATGTGCCGGTCGCGCATGGCACCGGTGGCGTACACGACCGCGTCGTAACAGCCCAGCAGGTCTTCGCGGGTGACGTCGGTGCCGAGCCGCACTCCGCCGAGGAACCGGACGTCGTCGTGTTCCAGCACGGTGCGCAGGTACTCGGCGATGGACTTGATCGACGGATGGTCGGGGGCGACCCCGTAGCGCACCAGGCCGTAGGGAGTGGGCAGCCGGTCGATCACGTCCACAGCGACGCTGAGGGGTGGGTCGAGCGCGGCTGACTGCTTGATGAGCGCCTCGGCGGTGTACAGGCCAGCAGGGCCGGAACCGACGACAGCGACGCGCAGGGCGTTCCCGCTTGTCATGGCTCCAGAACTTACCGCTGTTCCGCCAGGTCCGGCGTGAGCCTGGCCACCGCCTCGGTGATCTCGCGGGCGAGGTGCTGCGGAGCGAGGCCCGCGTCCTCCAGGATTTCTTCCCGTTTGCCGTGGGTCAGGAATTCCTGGGGCAGGCCGTAGGTGGACGCCGGCGTGGTCACACCGGCGTCGCGCAGCGCCCGGCACACCGCGTCGCCGAACCCGCCGGCGCGGCCGTTGTCCTCGACGGTGACGACCAGGCGGTGGCCAGCTGCCGTGGTGGGCAGCGCGCCGTCCAGCGGCTTGACCCACCTGGGGTCGACCACGGTGACACCGATGCCCTGGTCGGCCAGGCGGCCCGCGGTGCTCACGCACACACCAGCCATCGGGCCCGCGCCGAGCAGCAGCACATCCTGGGCAACGCCCGGGGCAGGCTGGTAGAGCACGTCCATCCCGCCCAGCTTGGCGAGCGCTTCGGTCTCGTTCCCGACCGTCCCTTTGGGCCAGCGCCGCACCGTGGGGCCGTCGCTGACCGCGACCGCCTCGTTGAGCAGTTCCGCCACCCGGGTGGCGTCGCGCGGGGCAGCGACCCGCAGGCCCGGCACGACCTGCAGGATCGAGCCATCCCACATGCCGTTGTGGCTGGCGCCGTCCGGCCCGGTCACCCCCGCGCGGTCCAGCACGACCGTCACCGGCAGCCGGTGCAGGGCCACGTCCATGAGCAACTGGTCGAACGCCCGGTTGAGGAAGGTCGCGTACACCGCGACGACCGGGTGCATGCCGCCCATGGCGAACCCGGCGGCGCTGGTCATGGCGTGCTGCTCGGCGATGCCGACGTCGAACACCCGGTTCGGGTAGGCGGCGGCGAACGGCGCCAGGCACGTCGGGTAGAGCATGGCGGCGGTGATCGCCACGATGTCCGGCCGGCGTCCGCCGATCGCGACGAGTTCGTCACCGAACACGTCCCCCCAGGTCCGCTTGGGTGAGGCGGCGGCAGGCGTGGGCGAGAACGCGGCCGGGACCTGATGCAGGCAGTCCTCTTCGTTCTGCTCGGCGATGTCGTAGCCGAAGCCCTTGCGGGTGATCACATGCACGATCACCGGCCCGCCGAAGTCGCGGGCGCGCCGCAGTGCGTGCTCGACGAGCTGTTCGTCGTGCCCGTTCACCGGGCCCAGGTACTTGATGCCCAGGTCTTCGAAGAGCACCTGGGGCTGGAGCACGTCCTTGATGCCCTTCTTGATCCCGTGCAGCGTGTCGTACAGCGGCGGGCCGACCAGCGGGGTCCGCGACAGCGAGGTCTTGATGTACTCCAGCACGTGCTCGTAGCGCTGCGTCACCCGCACGGAGGCGAGGTGGCTCGCCAGGCCGCCGATGGTCGGCTGGTAGGAGCGGCCGTTGTCATTGACCACGATGACGATCCGGCTGTCCCTGGCGACTGCGATGTTGTTCAGCGCCTCCCACGCCATCCCCCCGGTGAGGGCGCCGTCGCCGATGACCGCGACCACCGTGCGGTTCGTCTCCCCGCGCAGCTTGTAGGCCTTGGCCATGCCGTCGGCGTAGGACAGGCTGGTGGACGCGTGGGAGTTCTCCACCAGGTCGTGCTCGGACTCGGCCCGGCTGGGGTACCCGGAGAGCCCGCCAGGCTGGCGCAGCGTGCCGAACTCCGGGTAGCGGCCGGTCAGGAGCTTGTGCACGTACGCCTGGTGGCCGGTGTCGAAGATGACCTTGTCCACGGGTGAGTCGAACACCCGGTGCAGCGCGATGGTGAGTTCCACGACCCCCAGGTTCGGCCCCAGGTGGCCGCTGGTGCGGGAGACGGTCTCGATCAGCACATCGCGGATCTCCGCGGCCAGGGCCGGGAGCTGGTCAATGCCAAGCTTCTTCAGGTCTCTGGGACCCGCGATGGTCTCGAGCAACGACACGGCACGCTCCTGGAGTCTTGGGAGTGTTTGGGCGTAGCGCGCAGACGGTTGGCCCCCCGGTCACCTGCCCCACCTGAGCCAACGGACACTCAGTGAGTGTATTTCGCTGACCCGCAGATCAGACAGTGCCGACTTTGCCGCAGGTGACGGGCGCGTCAGCGTCGCGCAGCTACTCAGGGCGAACCAGACGGTAACCACTTGGCTATCCTTGGTCACAGCCACTTGACACCAGGGTCAGGTGGCGCTCGTTTGGTGAGGGCCTGGGTGGGTCGTAGGTTCGCCGGGATGACGGCAAGACGTGCCCAGCCCGCTGCTGCCACCCCGGAGCTGCTGGAAGCAGACCTCGCCCGGCTCGGGGACCGGTCCGCGGTGGCACGGGTGCTGCTGACCGCGCTGGCGTGGGGCAGGGGGCCCGGCCTGCCACGACAGGGCATCTGGGTGCCGGCCGCCCGGGCCTTGGCGGCGGTGGGTCCGGTGCCGGTGGGCGCGGTCACTGACTCCGATGTCCGCTGGCTGCTGCGCAAGGCCGGGCACTGGGTGACCGGAGCGCCGGGGCCTGGCGGGCAACTGGGGTACCGGCTGCGCGAGGACGCCGTCGCGGCGTACCTGCGTGGCGGGCACAGCCCCTGCACCAGCGGGGCGGGGCCACGTGCGGGCGCGCAGGCGGGTACCGGGACCAGCCAGCAGTGCGCAGCCGACCGGGCCCGGGCCGCTGAGCGGGCGGTAACCGGTGCGCTCCTGGCGACAGTGCCTTCCGGCGCGGGCGGGCGCGACTGGGCGGCCGCCGACCCTTACGTGCGGACCTGCCTGGCGCAACACGCGGCAGCCGCTGGGCAGGACGTTCTCGCCTCCCTCGTCACAGACTGCGGGTTCCTCGCCGCCGCGGACCCGGCCACCCTGGGGCCGCTGATGTGCTTCCCCGGCTCCTCACTGCGTGACCTCGGGCGGGTCTACCAATGGGCCCTGCCGATGCTCGGCGACGACCCCGAAGACAATGCCGCCTGCCTGGCGGAAGCGGCCTTCGTGCTGGCTGTCCCCGGTACCGCGGGCCACGCGCGGCAGCGCCAGACCTACCGGCCCCTGTTCGCGGCGCTGCGCCGCGAAGACAGCGTGCGCGTCATCCCCTTCTGCGGGGGGACCGGTACGGCGATGACCACCCTGCCGGATGGCCGGTTGCTGCTGGCCGTCGCCTGCGACGACCACACCGTGAAGCTCTGGGACCCACTCACCGGCGCACCCGTCGGGGAGCCGATGGCCGGCCACACCGACGAGGTCTACGGGGTGGACTTCGCCACCACGCCCGACGGCCGGCTGCTGCTGGCCTCCGCCGGGGCTGACCACACGGTCCGGCTCTGGCACCCGCTGACGGGCGAGGCCATCGGTGGACCACTCACCGGGCACACCGCGATCGTGGACAGGCTGACGTTCGCCACGGCGCAGGGGGACGGGGATGCGGGTGGGGGGCGGCTGCTGCTGGCCTCCGCCGGCCTGGACGGCACCGTCCGGCTGTGGGACCCGCTGAGCGGCACACCGCTGCGGGTGCTCACCGGCCACACCGGCCCGGTGTACTCGGCGACGTTCGCCACCGCGCCGGACGGCCGGCTGCTGCTCGCCTCCGCGAGCCATGACCACACCATCCGGCTGTGGGACCCGCTGACCGGCGCAACGTTGCGGGTGCTCACCGGCCACACGGACTGCGTCAGCATGGCGGTGTTCGCCACCGTGAAGGGAGACGGGGAGGCCGGTGGGGGGCGCCTGCTGCTGGCCTCCAGTAGCTGGGACGGGACCGTGCGGCTGTGGGACCCACTGGCCGGCACGCAGGTGGGTGAGCCACTGCACGCCCACGCGCAGGGGGTGATCACGCTCGCGTTCGGCACCACACCGCAGGGCCGTCTGCTGCTGGCCGCTGGCTGCGACGACCATACGGTGCGGCTGTGGGACCCGCTCACCGGCCAGCCCGCGAGCGGGCCCTTGTCCGGGCACCAGGGGCTGATCGTGGGGGTGACGTTCGGCACCTGCGGCGACGGGCGGCTGCTGCTGGCCTCGACCGCCTGGCAGAAGCAACTCCGCGTATGGGACCCGCTCATGGTCACCGAGCCACTGGACCCTGCGCGCGGGCGGATGGGGGCGGTCACCGCACTGGCATGCGCCACCGTGGCCGGCGAGACACTGGTGGCGACCGCCAGCGCCGACTACGCCGTGCGGGTCTGGGACCTCAGGTCCGGCTCGCTCGCCACCACCCCGCTGGCCGGGCACAAGGACATGGTCCGCGCCGTGGCTCTCGGCAGCGGCGGCGGGCGGCTCCTGCTGGCCTCCTCCGGCCGGGACCGGACGCTGCAGGTGTGGGACGCGATGGCCGGCGTGCCGCTGGGCGGACCGCTGCCCGGGCACGACGGGTCGGTCGACGCGGTGGCGTTCGGCACCGTGAAGGGAGACGGGGAGGCGGACGGAGGGCGGCTCCTGCTGGCCTCCGCGGGCGAGGACGGGACAGTCCGGCTGTGGGACCCGCTCACCGGTGAACCCACGGGCCAGCCACTCGCCGGGCACACCGGCTGGGTGGGCGCGGTGGCGTTCGGCACCGTGAAGGGAGACGGGGAGGCGGGCGGAGGCCGTCTCCTGCTGGCCTCCGCGGGCGAGGACGGGACAGTCCGGCTGTGGGATCCCCTCACTGGTGAACCAGCCGGCCAGCCACTCGCCGACCGGACCGCGGGACGCTCCGTCCCTGTGCACTCGGTCGCGTTCGGTACCAGCGGCAACGGCCGGCCGCTGCTGGCCTGCGGCGGCGAGGACGGCATCGTCCGGGTGTGGCACCCGCTCACCGGGCGGCCCGCGGGCCCGCCGCTGGCCGGCCACACCGGCTGGGTCAGCTCGGTGACGTTCGCGGCGGGCCCGGGAGGCGCGGCTGTGCTGGCCTCCGGGGGTGACACCACCGTCCGGCTCTGGGACGTGGCGGCAGGTGTGTGCGTGAAGACCCTGCGCAGGAGGTCCACCGTGTCGTGCCTTGCCGCCAGCGGGCCGTCGCTGGCGATCGGCGGCGATGAGGGCCTGAGCGTTGTCGCGCTGGAACTGGCCGGTGAGAACACACGCGCCCCGGGAAAGCGGCAGGCTGGCCGCTGACACAGGTGTGGCCGGGTCACGCAGCCCGGCCTGCCCTGGGACGGCAGCGGCCCCCTCGGTGCGGGAAGGGCCGTTGCGGAACCGTTACCGGAAACGTCAACTCAGCCGCCTCGCCGGACGTGTCTTTCCCGTGGCTGATTCGCTAGCGCCGGCACCGGCCAGGACCGCGCGGCACACGGCACTTCGTGGCTGTGCCCAGGGAGCACGCGTTGCGGCAGAATAACGACTTCGAGGACTTCTACCAGGCCAGTTACGGCCGGATCCGGGCCCTGCTGCTGGGTGTCCTGGGTGACCGGCACGAGGCGGAGGACGCCGCCCAGGAGGCGTTCGCCCGCGCCCTCGCCCGCTGGCCCAGGCTGTGCACCTACGAACTGCCGGAGGCGTGGGTCCGGCGGGTGGCGCTGCGGCTCGCGCTGGACTCGGGCCGGCGGGTCCGCCGCAGGCTCCGGCTCTCGGTGAGGCTGCAGGGCGTCCGGCCGGTGCCGCAGCCGGGGCCGGACGAGTCCGTGGCGTTCAGCGCCGTGGGGCGGGCGCTGCTGCGGCTGCCCCTGCGCGAGCGGGAGGCCCTCGTCCTGCACTACTTCGCAGACATGCCGACCGAACGCATCGCCACGGAATGCGGTGTGCCGGCCGGAACGGTCAAGGCGCGTCTCGTGGCGGGGCGCCGACGCCTGGAACGTGAACTCGCGGCCGACTCGGAGGAGGCGCCAGATGGACGATGAGCAGCTCCGCGAGGAGCTCAGCTCCTGGCTGCGCCCGGAACAGCAGGCGCCGGTGCCGGGTATCGAGGTGATCAGGCGCCGGCTGCGCCGCAGGCGGGCCAGTACCGCCGCCGCGTGGGCCGCCGTGGTGGTGGCGGCGGCCGGTTCGGCTGTGGTAATCCACGCGGCGGGCGGCCGGCCGGCGGTGAACCCGCGGCACTACACCACGGCGGCAGCGCCTGCCTGCACCTTGAATAACATCCGTATTGGCTGGTCGCTTGCGCCGGGCCAATACTCCGGCACCTACATGGAGCCGCCACCCATCCCGTACCTGCTCACGTTCAGCAACGCTGGGCGGACCGCCTGCTCGCTGGCGGGCTGGCCGAGACTGACCGTCGCCCAGCCGCGGGCGCTGCGGACGGTGCCCATCATCGATGGGACGGTCAGCATCCGGTGGGTGAAGAACGGCACGGCGTCACGGGTCATAGAGCCAACGCGGGTCAGGCTCGCCCCTGGAGGCAGCGCGGTTGCCACGGTGACCGTGGACTCCGGCATCACCGAATCGGACTGCGCTGGTCCGCTCTGGGAGGTTGGGCTACCCCAGGGCGGTGGCGCTGCCTCTCTCCGCCCTGCAGGCCGCGCCACCGTGAACCTCTGTCATGGGTCGACCGTGGATGTCTCCCCCGTCTATCCCAGCGGTGTCCCAGTGACCCAAAACTACCCGCGTTCGGTGCCCGCGCAGTCACCGGCGGTTGGGTCAACGACGCCGCCCAGTGCGGGCGCGACGCCTGCGGCGGCTCCCTACTTCGTGGTGGTCGACACGTCCAGGTCGCCTTCGCCTGCGGTCGTCTACGACTGGCGGACCGGCAAGGCGGTCGCCACAGTCCAGCCTCCATCCGGGGTTCCCGGCGGGTTCACCGGGGTGGCGGGCGCCGGGGATGACGCGATGTTCGTGCTGGCGGCCGGGCAGACCCATAGCCGCTTCTATCAGCTCGTCCTGGGACGGGGCGGCCTCCCCCAGCCAGCGGGTTACCGGCAGAACGGACCGGTGCTGCAGCCGCTGCCTGTCCCGCCCGTGGCAACGCCACACACGCCGTTCGCGGTGTCAGACGACGGCAGCGAACTCGCGCTCGCCCTGCCACAGCCGGGGGGTAACGCTGAGGTCACGGTCGTGGATCTGGTCAGTGGGTCGATGCGGACCTGGCGCTCGCCCGGTCCGGGGTCGGTGACAGGCCTGTCCTGGTCGGACCCTGGCTCCTCGCCGGCTGTTACCTGGACGGCGCGCAACCAGCTCGCCTTCGTCTGGACGGCCAGCACGCCGGGCCGGGCCGCCGCGAGCCAGTCCGGCCTGCGGATGCTCGCGCTGGCCGGGCCCCGCGGCGACCTGCTCGGGGTATCGCGCCTGCTCATCCCAGCCACCGTCCGCGTCGGGGCCTTGCGAGGGCTCAGCGACCCGCTGGTCAGCTCGGGCGGCACGGTCGTGTTCGTCACCATGACATCGCACGTGAGTGGTGCCCGCCGGGCCGCGGTGGTGGAGTTCGACGCGCACTCCGGACGCGCGCTGCGAATGGTGACGCCGACGGTGGGCGGGTCCGGGGTCGGCACCTGGTGCGGTGCGCTGTGGGCCAACCCCACGGGCAGCTATGCGCTGGCCGCCTGCGGCGTCCAGGGACAGGTCAGCGACGGCCGGTTCACACGGGTGGACCTGCACTTCCCTGCCGCGAGTGCCGCCGCCGGGCTGGGCTACTTCGGCTGGTAGGAGGGCCGCGTCTCAACCTCGGGCCGCGGGGGTGATTGGCCTGGTGCGGCCTCAGGGCAGTGATGGGCCGGCCACGGCCGCGGCGGCGGCTTCGGCGGGCGTCAGTGGCTGGGTGCCGCGAAGCTGGCGCACGTCACGCGGGACCAGGGCCAGCAGGGTCGCGACGACCACCAGCACGGCCGCGCCGTACTGGGTTGCGGGCACACCCAAAGCAGCCGCGGCCGGGCCGGCGGCGAGCGCGCCGACGGGGCCACCCATCATGGACCCAATCAGGTCATAGGAGAACACCTTGGCCAGCCGGTCCGGTGGGATGTGCCGTGCCAGCGCCACGGTCCAGTAGACCATCGAGATCTCCAGCATGCTGCCCTCGCCCAAGGCGGCCACACAGACCAGTGGCAGCGGCCAGCCCATCGCCAGCGCCAGCGGCGGCAGCGCGAAGGCGAACCCGGCCAGCGCCACCAGGCGGATCGGGCGCTTGGGATGGAAGTGCAGTGCGACGAGCCCACCGAGGATGAGGCCGACGGACTCGGCAGCGGTGATCGCCCCCCACGCCGCCGGGCCGCCGAGCGAGCGGCGCGCGACCACCGGGCCGAGCACCTGGAACCCCGCGTACCAGGCCCCCACCACCACCAGGTACTGCGCGACCACGCCCCACAGCCACGTGCGGGAGGCAAACTCTGACCAGCCGTCCCGCAGGTCACGCAGGACACTGGACCGCTCGGAGCGGGCCGGGCCGGCCGCGCGGATCGCCAGCAGCAGCGGGACGGTGCCCGAGGTGCCGACCGAGCAGGTCACCAGCGCCCACCCGGGCCCGGCGGCGGCCACGAACAGCCCGGCCACCGCGGCGCCGCCCATCAGGGCCGCGTTCATCACCAGCCGGCTCAGCGCGCTCGCCTCGTGCACCAGGTGCTCGGGGACCAGCCGTGGCAGCAGTGACTGGGACGCCGGGTAGAAGATGGAAATGCCAGCGCCGGTAAGCACCTCCAGGCACACCATCTCCCACAGGTGCGCCCGGCCAGCCAGGACCAGGATGCCGAAGCCCCCCTCCCCGGCCGCGACGAGCACGTTGGCCGCCACGATCACCCGCTGGGGTGGCACCCGGTCGGCGACGACCCCGCCGACCAGTGCGAACACCAGCATCGGGAAGAGCTGGGCGGCCAGTACGTAGGACAGGTCGGTGCTGGACCCGGTCGTGTCCAGCACCGCGAACGACACACCGACCATCGAGAACGCGAACGAGGCTGGGGCGAGCAGCCGGTCGGCCAGCAGCAGCCGGAAGTCCCGCACGCCCAGCACCGGGAACCGCCGGAGCAGGCCAGGCCAGGGCATCGCGGAGGTCCAATCTAGGCTTGCCGACGGCGGCGGCCGGTCCGGCGGCTCAAACTCACTTCGACGCTAGCTGTGCCCCGCTGACTGGGGCAAACCCTTATGCGCCATGGATGATGAGCACCACGGCGGAAGCGGCGGCCACCACGAGCACGGCGGCGCGCGTGCGGCCGTCGTCCAGGAACCCGCGCAGGCGGGTGGCTGCCGCGAACCCGGCCAGGGCGCAGCCGATGAACAGCAGCCCGGCGTCGATGTCGCGGGCAGGCAGGTGGCCGGTGGCGGCGAGCCCGGTCAGCGCGAGCACGTTTCCCACACAGAAGAACGCTGACAATGTCGCCCGGACCTGCGGCCCGCTCTCGCGCTGGTAGATCAGTGCGATGGGTGGGCCGCCGATGGAGGTGGCCGTGGCGGTGGTGCCGGAGACCACCCCGGCGGTGAGCAGGGTCCAGCGGTTCTTCGGCACGGCGGCATTGAGCCAGGAGGCCACCACCACGGCCAGCACGACCGTCCCGACCACCAGCCCCAGGGCGCGGACCGAGATGACCGCGACCAGCCAGACCCCTCCGACGGTCCCGGCCACCCGGCCGGCCAGTGCCCAGGAGACCCCGTGCCAGTCGGTGTGCCGCGCCTCGCGCACCAGCATGAGCAGGGGCAGGGACGCCCCGGCGATCAGCATGGCCCCAGGCATGAGGCTGGGTGCCAGCAGGGTCACCATGGGTGCGCCGACCAGGCCCAGGCCGAGCCCGAGGCCGCTCTGCAGGAGCCCGCCGACGGCGACGGCCAGCCCTGCGGCGGCGATCACCATGATGGGAGGCATGCTGGCCTCAGGCTAACCGCGGCACCCCAGGTCAAACCATGCGAGATGGCTCACACCGGCAGGGCCGCCCAGCCGCCTGTTGCTGTTATCACCCCATGGGCAGTGGGCAGCGCCGTGGTCACGAGTCGCCGTGGTCACGAGTCGAGGTAGGCGAGAACCGCCAGGACGCGCCGGTTGTCGTCGGCGGAGACGGCGAGGCCTAGCTTGTCGAAGATGCTGGTGCTGTGCTTGCCGACCGCTTTCTCGGTGATGAACAGGCGCTGGGCGATCGCCATGTTGGACCGGCCCTCCGCCATCAGCGCGAGGACCTCGCGTTCCCGTGGGCTCAGCCGTGCGACCGGCTCGTCCTGGGAGTGCCGTCCCAGCAGCTTGCCCACCACTTCGGGGTCCATGACCGTGCCGCCGCCCGCGACCAGGCGCAGCGCGTCGGTGAACTGGTCATCGCTGAACACCCTGTCTTTCAGCAGGTAGCCGACGCCGCCCGCCTGGTCAGCCAGCAACTCCCGGGCGTACAAGGGTTCGACGTACTGGGACAGCACGAGCACCGGCAGGCCCGGCACCCGGCGCCTTGCCTCGAGTGCGGCACGCAGTCCATCGTCGGTGAACGACGGCGGCAGCCGGACGTCGACGAGCGCGACATCCGGCCGGTGGTCCAGCAGTGCCTGGAGCAGGCCTGGCGCGCTGTCGACGGCGGCGGCGACGTCGAAGCCGTGCGCGGACAGCAGCCTGGCGAGACCGTCTCTCAGGAGGAAGAGGTCCTCGGCGAGGACAACGCGCACGGCACCTCCATAGCGACCACGGTCGGCCCACCGGGCGGGCTGCTGACGGCGAGGACACCGTCGAAGGCGGCGAGCCGCCTCTCGACCCCGGCCAGGCCCGTGCCGTTCGCGGGGTCAGCACCGCCCACACCATCGTCGGTGATGCCGACGCGCAGTGTGCCCTGGCCCGCACTCCGGTCGCTGGCGAAACGGACGTCCACGCGCACCCGCCGGGCGCTTGAGTGCCGTGCCGCGTTCGCCAGCGCCTCAGCGACCGCGAAGTAGCAGGCCGACTCCACCGGCAGCTCCAGCCGGCCCGGCAGGTCGATGTCCACCAACGTGGGCAGTGGCGCGTCGAGTGCGAGCGCCCGCACGGCCGCGTCCAGCCCCCGGTCCGCGAGGACGGGCGGGTAGATGCCGCGGACCAGGTCGCGGAGGTCGGCAAGGGCACGGGCGGAGGTCTCCCGCGCCTCGGCCACCAGCGCCACGGCGCTGTCCGGGCTGGTGGGGATGAGCCGCTCGGCCGCCCGCAGGCTCATGCCGAGCGCCACCAGGCGGGCCTGGGCCCCGTCGTGCAGGTCGCGTTCGATGCGGCGCAACTCCGCGGCGGCGCTGTCCACCGCCACCGCCCGGGACTCCGTCAGCCGCCGCACCCGGCTGACCAGGTCACGGTAGTCCGCGGGCCCCAGCAGCGCCTGAGAGTGCGCCATGATGGTGCGGGGCGCCAGCCAGGCGGCGAAGCCCAGGAACAGCAGGCCCTCGACAGCCGCGCAGGCGGCCGACAGCTGGCTCTGCACCATCACGGCACCGTAGGGAACCTGCTGGCTGCCATCGGGCACGGCGAGGTGCTGCCAGAAGACCCCGAGAGCGATGCCGTAGAGCCCGAACAGCCCCATGCCCACCACCATGAGGTCCGCGGCCCAGTCCGCCGCCGTCACCACCAGCGTCAGCACGGCAACAGCCAATATCGCGCAGTCACTCCACACGTGGGGGGTGAGCATGTGTGGTGGGCTCCACAGTGCCGCGGTCATGCCCAACAGCGGGAGCAGCAGGAGCGCCCAGGGCGCCGGCCCGGCGGCCAGCCTCGCGGCGAACCGGGAACGGCGGCTGGCCGTACGCACACCGAGCCACAGCCCGGCGGCGAGGAACGCACACGCCTCCGGCAGCACCAGGCTGTCCCACCAGGCTGCGTTCCCCAGGGGCAGGACACCGTACAGCGGCCACCACCTGAGGGGGAACCAGCTCTGCATAGCCCGGTCCACCCAGAAGCCGTAGAGCCCCAGCGCCACGAGCGAGGCCGCCAGGAACCCAGGGGCCATTCCCGGTGCCACCACGGCCACGGCACCCGCGGCCAGCAGCATGAGCAAGGCGAACCGCCAGTGGGCGTCCCCGGCCAGGCCAGCTCCGCTCGCCGCCACCGCGAGCAGCGCGGCGCACCAGCCAACACCGGGCCAGGGCCTGCCCACCCCGGGCCTGCCCGCCCTGAGCCAGGCCACCACCAGACAGGCCACGCAGTATCCCGCGATGAGTACCCGGATGCTCATGCCATACCCCCTCAGCGGCCCTGGACCGGACCGCCTCGGTCAGCATGACGCACCACGCAGCACCGCAGCCAGCGGCCGGCGCCTACGTCACAGGTGGGGTTTTGCCTACCTGGGCCCTTGGCTGGTGCTGTCCGCACATGCCCAATGGCGGCACCGCGAGCCAAACCACGCGTGACCGCTCACACGCGGCACTACGTGGGCACTGTGCGTATTGCGTGGGCACTGTGCGTGGTGCCGGCCGTCGCATCCACCGCTCCCGCGACACGGCCGTGCTGTCACGGGAGCGCAGGGTAATAAGTCAGGCTCCGGACTCCAGTGGCGTCCCTGGCCAGCCGCGCGGCGCGGTGGCTGGGCGTCACCGGTGAGAACGCTCGCCGGGCCGGCGCCCGGCTGCTCGGCACTGGAGCACGCGAGGACCAGCGGCACCATGGCAGGTGCTGGGGCGCGCGGGGCTGACTCGCCCTGCGCCCCGCGCACTGCCGGAGCCCGCTGGCACGTGCACCAGCGGACTGGGCCCCGGCCCGGCCGGCACCGGCCGTGCAGGGTGCACCCAGGCATGCCCTCGTGGGCATGCCTGACGGCGCGGACCCGGACCGCGTGCCGGACGCGCCTGCCCAGGCAGGCGGACTCGCTACGGACTGGCTCCGGAGCCGGGCCGCAGCCCGGCCGGAGTCTTCGGTGGGACGCGTGGCCAATGGCCCGGCCGTCCCCCACTTCGATTAACTGACTGTACATTCCTCCACGCCAACCCCCCTCCCGCAGCGATGCGGGATCTCATCACACCTGTTAGCAGCCCTGGTCGTCAATACCCGGGCCACCAGGCTTACCCTCGGCGTTCACCCTCTCGCCAACAGCGACCGCAGCACGTATTGCATGATGCCGCCGTGGCGGTAGTACTCCGTCTCACCCGGCGTGTCGATGCGCACCACGGCGCGGAACTCGCGCCCGTCCGCGGACACCGTCACCTCACGCGGGGCCTTGCCGGAGTTGATCTCCTCGATTCCCTTCACCTCATAGACCTCATGGCCGGTCAGCCCCAGCGAAGCCGCTGACTCCCCGGGGCGGTACTGCAGCGGCAGGACACCCATGCCGATCAGGTTGGAGCGGTGGATCCGCTCGAACGACTCCACGAGCACGGCCCGCACGCCGAGCAGCAGCGCGCCCTTGGCCGCCCAGTCCCGCGACGACCCCGACCCGTACTCCTTGCCGCCGAGCACGATGAGCGGGGTGCCCTCCGCCTGGTAGCGCTGGGCCGCCTCGTAGATGCTCAGCTGCTCGCCCTCGGGCAGCTTGACCGTGACCCCGCCCTCGGTGCCCGGTGCGAGTATGTTGCGCAGCCGGATGTTGGCGAACGTGCCGCGGATCATCACCTCGTGGTTGCCGCGGCGCGACCCGTAGGAGTTGAAGTCGCGGCGGGCCACACCGTGGGACAGCAGGTACTCCCCGGCCGGGCTCTCGGTCTTGATCGCCCCGGCGGGTGAGATGTGGTCGGTGGTCACCGAGTCACCGAGCATGGCGAGCACCCGCGCGCCACCGATGTCGTGGACCGGGGCGGGCTGGGCTGGCATCCCGCCGAAGTAAGGCGGATGGCGCACATAGGTAGAAGCGCTGTCCCAGGCGAAGGTGTCACCGGAGGGCACCGGCAGGCCACGCCAGCGCTCGTCGCCCTCGAACACGTCGGCGTAGTCGCGGGTGAACATCTCCGCCGCCACGGCCTGCTCGACCACTTCCTCGATCTCGGCCTGGGTGGGCCAGAGGTCGCGCAGGTACACCGGGACGCCGTCGGGGGCCGCCCCGAGCGGTTCGTTCACCATGTCGATGTCCATGGTGCCGGCCAGTGCGTAGGCGACGACCAGCGGCGGCGACGCGAGGTAGTTCATCTTCACGTCGGGGTTGATCCGGCCCTCGAAGTTCCGGTTTCCCGACAGCACCGAGGCCACTGCCAGGTCATGGGCGTTGACCGCCTCGCTGACCGCCTCGGGCAGCGGGCCGGAGTTGCCGATGCAGGTGGTGCAGCCGTAGCCGACCAGGTTGAAGCCAAGCTTCTCCAGGTAGGGCAGCAGCCCAGCGCGCTCGTAGTAGTCCATGACCACCTTGGAGCCTGGCGCCAGTGTGGTCTTCACCCATGGCTGGCGGCTCAGCCCGGCCTCGACCGCCTTCTTGGCCAGCAGCGCGGCCGCGACCATGACCGAGGGGTTCGAGGTGTTCGTGCACGAGGTGATCGCCGCGATCACCACCGACCCGTGGTCGACCAGGGTGGGGGTGCCGTCATCCAGGGTGACCGGCACGGGCGCGGACGGGCGGCCGTCGTAGCCGCCGGACGACAGTGGGTCTGAGGCCGGGAACGTCCCGGCGACCCCGTTGTCGAGGTCGGGGACGTGGACGTAGGCGCGCAGCGCCTCCCGGAACCCGGTCTTGGCGTCGGCGAGCGCGATGCGGTCCTGCGGCCGCTTGGGCCCGGCCAGCGAGGGGACCACGGTGGCCAGGTCGAGGGTGAGCTCCTCGGAGTAGCGGGCGTGCTGGCCGAGGTCGTGCCAGAGGCCCTGCTCCTTGGCGTAGGCCTCGACCAGGCTGACCTGGGCTTGCGGACGGCCGGTCAGCCGCAGGTAGCTCAGGGTCTCACCGTCTATCGGGAAGACCGCGCAGGTGGAGCCGAACTCTGGGCTCATGTTGCCGATCGTCGCCCGGTTGGCGACCGGGACCGCGGCGACACCGTCGCCGCAGAACTCGACGAACTTCCCTACGACGCCGTGGCGGCGCAGCATCTCGGTGATCGTGAGCACCAGGTCGGTGGCGGTGCACCCCTCGGCCAGCTCCCCGGCGAGCCGGAAGCCGACGACCTTGGGGATCAGCATGCTGACCGGCTGGCCGAGCATGGCCGCCTCCGCCTCGATGCCGCCGACGCCCCAGCCGAGCACCCCCAGGCCGTTCTGCATGGTCGTGTGGGAGTCGGTGCCCAGGCACGTGTCGGGGTAGGCGGCACCGTCGCGGGTCATGACCACCCGGGCCAGGTGCTCGATGTTGACCTGGTGCACGATGCCGGTGCCCGGTGGCACCACCCGGAAGTGGCTGAACGCCTGCTGACCCCAGCGCAGGAACGCGAACCGCTCCTGGTTGCGCTGGAACTCCAGGTCGACGTTGCGGTCGAACGCATCGGGGCGGCCGAACACGTCGGCGACCACGGAGTGGTCGATGACGAGCTCGGCGGGGACCTGCGGGTTGATCTTGGCGGGGTCGCCGCCGAGGTCGCGCATGGCCTGGCGCATCGCGGCGAGGTCGACGACCGCGGGCACCCCGGTGAGGTCCTGCAGGATCACCCGCGCGGGGGTGAACTGGATCTCGGTGGACGGCTCGGCCGAGGGCTCCCATCCGGCCAGCGCGGTGATGTGGCTGGCGGTGACGTCGCGGCCGTCCTCGTGGCGCAGCAGGTTCTCGAGCAGGACCTTCAGGCTGAAGGGGAGGTCGCTGGCACCCGGGACAGCGTCCAGCCGCCGGATGTCGTGCCCGGTCCCGTCGACACTGAGCGTGGCCCGGCTCCCGAAGCTGTCGGTGCTCATCGCTTGCTCGCCTCCTCTGACGTGCCTAGCTCTTACGGCATGCTGCCCTAAGCCGGACCTGCCAAGCGCAACCGCCCCAGGCAAAAGCGGCGGAGCCAGGACCACGGCCAAGTATCTCGATATCAAGCTACTTGTGACGATACCACCCACACCCCGGCACAGTGCCCACCCATCCAGGGGGTCGCGCACCATTGCGACCCGACGCTTCTTGCTGTTATCAGCTCCCGCGGTAATCTGACTGGCCCGCACAAGTCATCAACTGGCGACTAAATGGTCAGGTCTGCGGCCTTCTAGGACCGCATATGCGATAGTCGCTGGCGTTGCGCCCGGTCAAACGGGGACTCACGGGGACTACGGCGGGCGCTTCTCCCACTGGCCATGGCTGCCTGTACAGCCCACGGGCTGCATGGCCAGGCCCCCCTCGGCGCGGCCGTACGCGGCCAGCCGCAAGCTGTCAGAAAGAGGGCGCATGAACTGGACAAAACGAATGGGGCTGGTGACTGCCGCAACGTCACTTGCCATGGTGGCGGGCGCCATCGCTGGCGGGGCTGCCCTAGCCGCCCCGGCACCCACCCAGTCCCGTCCGGCCGCGATCAACATGTGGAACTACGGCCCGAACTATGGCCCGGCGGGTACCACGACAATGCGGCTGCCACTGTGGATCAAGGTCATGGGCTGGCGGGGCAACACCCCGCTGATCGCCAAATCCACCACCCCGACCGGCCTCGGGCCGAGCCAGATCAAGAAGGTCTACCACCTCTCGACCACCCCGAAGAGCGGCGCGGGCCAGGTCATCGCCATCGTGGACGCCTTCCGTGACCCGCACGGCCTGTCCGACCTCAACACCTTCAACAAGCAATACGGCATGCCGGCGCTGACCACCTGCAAGAGCCTGTCCCAGCCGGGGGCGTGCTTCGAGGAGGCCAACCCGCAGGGTGTGCCCGCGGTCAGCGCGGGCTGGGTCGGCGAGGAGTCACTGGACATCGAGTGGGCCCACGCCGAGGCACCAGGCGCCAAGATCATCCTGGTCCAGGCCAAGTCCCCGACCACCCAGAACCTGTTCGGCGCCGTCAAGTACGCCAACACCACGATCAAGGCCACCGAGGTCTCCATGAGCTGGGGCGGCTCGGAACTCGCCAACGAGACCACCTTTGACGCTGACTTCACCCACCCCGGCACCCTCTACACCGCCTCGACCGGGGACAGCGGGCACGGCACGATCTACCCCTCTGTCTCCCCCAACGTGATCGCGACCGGCGGCACCACACTGAAGGGCTGTGTGGGCACCTCGTGCACTGGCTTCACCAGCGAGGTCGCCTGGTCGGGCTCGGGCGGCGGCGGCGCCACGCACGAGTCGCTGCCGGGGTTCGAGTCCGCCTACACCGGCCTGGTGTCCGGCGCCTCGACGATCAAGGCACTGACCCACGGCAAGCGGGGCGTCCCTGACGTGTCCTTCGAAGCCGACCCGGGCACCGGGGTCGCGATCTTCGACAGCACCGGGGCGTTTGGCCAGAAGGGCTGGATAACCGTTGG
This sequence comes from Streptosporangiaceae bacterium, assembly GCA_035946955.1. GTDB lineage: Bacteria > Actinomycetota > Actinomycetes > Streptosporangiales > Streptosporangiaceae > DASYYE01. The sequence goes on from DASYYE010000035.1 coordinate 22,508, forward strand.
TGGCACCAGCGTCAGCGCGCCCAACTGGGCAGGCATCCTGGCGGCTGGCGCCGCAGCGCACATGACCGCGCTCCAGGGCAACAAGGCCATCTTCGCGGGTGGGTTCAAGACGAACCTGCGCGACATCACCAGCGGCAAGAACGGCCTCTGCGGCACCGACTGCCGCGCCGGCAAGGGCTACGACCTCGTGACCGGCCTGGGCAGCCCGATCAACTACCCCTGAACAATCTCAGCCATCTGAGACTGGCCCGCGGGGCCGGGTGGGCATCGCCTCCCGGGCCCCGCGGCGTTTCCGGCGTGGAGCAGTCGGCCCACCCCATGCCTCTTGCTGTTATCAGCACCAGTCGCTGGGGGCGACGCGGCTTGCCCGGGTGCCGTCCAGGAGATTCTGGTTGCTTCTGTTCGTTTTGATGGATGTTGACGCTGTCTGTCGGGCGCTGGCAGCAGCGGCGTGTCCGCCTACGAGCCAATCCCCGGCTACCAGACCAGCTACACCGGGCCGGTCTACGGCGCGGCCAGCATCACGGCGCTGACCAAAGGCAAGCGGGGCGAGCCCGACGTGTCCTTCGACGCCGACCCCAGCACCGGTGTCTCCGTCTACGACAGCGTCAAGTTCAACGGCCAGGTGGGCTGGACAGTCGATGGCGGCACCAGCCTGGGTGCACCGGCGTGGGCCGGCATACTCGCGGCTGGCGCCGCCGCGGGCAGGACCGCGTTGCAGGGTGACAAGGCCATCTACGCCGGCGGGTACAAGACCAGCCTCCGCGACATCACCAGTGGCAGCAGCCCAGGAGGCTGCGGCACCGCCTGCACCGCCGGTCCCGGTTTCGACCTGCTCACCGGCCTGGGCAGCCCCATCAACTACCCGTAAGGCACGTGCCCCTCAGCCGAGGGTCCCGCCTTTGACTCGCGCCATGAAGTCCGCCCACTGTTCCGGTCCGAACGCCAGCACCGGTCCCGTAGGGTCCTTGGAGTCACGAACGGCAACAGCCGCGGCCCACGTCTGGCGTGCGACCTCGACGCAGGAGCCGGTCGCTCCGCTGTAACTGCTTTTACGCCACGCTGCCCAGGAGAGCTCAGAATTCGCCACCGTTTCCCCTTTCTGCGGTCATCTCATCTCATCGGCCGCTGCACGCAGCAGCGCCCGCGTGTCAGCAGGACTGATCGCCGCAGCACGCATGTGGTCGAACGCGGTCGCGTATAGCCGCGTGTCTTCTGGCTTGTCCACGTACAGGTTGCCGCCCACCGTTTCCAGGTACGCGATGTCGGGTTCAGTGAGCTGATCGAAGCCAAGGATGATGAATGGACCAGCCAGTCCAGCGTGGGGACCGGCACGATACGGCACGACCTGCACCGTAGACCGCGCGTCCTCGCTCACCTTGATCAGGTGCTCAAGTTGCTCGCGCATGACCACAGGCCCACCGACCGCCCGGCGGATCACTGACTCATCCAGGATCGCCCACAGTTGTGGCCGGTCGTCTTTCTCCAGTGTCCGCTGACGCGTCATCCGCACCTCAACGAGTCGCTCTACCTCTTCCGGACCGAACTCGCGCGATGTGCCACCGATCACCGCCCGCGCGTAGCCCTCCGTTTGGAGCAACCCAGGGACCATGGCCAACTCGAAATCGCGGATGGAGGCCGCCTCGGACTCCAGGCCAATGAAGAAGTCGTAGCGGTTGAGCAGGACTTCGCGGTAGGAGTACCACCACCCGCGCTGGCGGGCGTCTCGGGCCAGCTTGGCCAGTGCGGCCACCTGGTCCCTGTCGGTGATGCCGTAGGTCTCCAGCATGAGCCGGACATCGTTGGGGTGCGGTGACGTGCGGCCGGTCTCGATCCGCATGAGCTTGGTGGCATGCCAGTCCAGCCGTTCAGCGGCGGCATCCTGGCTCAGACCAGACGTCTCTCGCAGCCGCTTCAACTCGGCCATGAGCTGTCGCCTGCGGACAGTGGGTCCGCTGCTCGCCACCACAGTTCCTCCCTCGACTCGGTCAGCACAGTTAGCGCTTCTGATACTCATGTGATAGAGCTATGTATAGCACTTCTGAGCATACTACTCCTCGGTTAAGTTGGCTACTGAGCACGGAAGCAGGTTGGCGATGCCCTTGGCAGTGAACGAACTCCCAGCCGCGTCGCCTGTCCAGGCCCCCTGCGCGCGGCGCGGGCTGAGCGTGGACGCCAGATTCCCCGGCCGGCCAGACCAGGCGCGATCCGCCCGGCACTTCGTCGCCGGGGTGCTCGCGGGTTGCCCCGCCGTCGCGGACACCGTGTTGATGGCCTGCGAACTCATCACGAACGCCGTGGTCCACAGCCGATCAGGTCAGGCGGGCGGAACGTTCCAGGTGAGGCTCATCCACCGCACCAGCGACATACGCGTGGAAGTCCACGACGAAGGCGGCCGATGGGCACCCAGCACCACCACTGAAGGCGAGCACGGCAACGGCTTACTCATCGTCGTAGGGTTGGCTCGCGCCTTCGGCATCACTGGAGACGAGTCAGGTCGCGCCGCATGGTTCGAACTGGACTGCCCCGCCAGCCCACCCCTCCCCCCGCGGAGCGGAGAACATTCGGCGACCAGACAGCCGCCAGCGCACGGTCAGTCTCGCGGGCACTCAGACAGGTGTTGCCATTACGATGGCGCGGTCACGGACCCCCTGGGAGAAAGCGGGATGAGAGAGCGGGACAGTGTGGCCGAGGAGGTGACCTTCCCCGACCACCCAACGCCCGACACTCGGCGAGAACCCGACGCGGTTCGGGAGCCGAGCGTCACCCAGACATTCCGCGAACGCTTAGAGCGCCTGCCCCCTAACCACCCCTCCTCCCCCCGCTACCACGACGGCCCCCGCAAGCCGCCACCTCCCGACCTGCCTCCGCTGGAACACCCGCACCCGGATGAACCCTCCGACGCCCAGTCTGATAAGCCCATCACTCACCCTGATGGCTCGTGGGAGTGGAAGGGCAGGCGTCTCACTCCCGATCAGTGCCATTGCGCTAACGAGACGCTGGACGAGTTCCGCACAATCGAAGGGCGCGACGAAACCGGCGCCTACACGGACCGTGGCCTCACACCCGCGATGCGCCGCGTTGAGGCCAGGCTAGAGCACGGTCACCTATTGGATAGGACCGAGGAATTCGCCCTCAAGTCCCCTGATCGCTTCAAGGAAAAGCTCGCAAAGCTGATCGAGGCCCGGCCAAACGCGGATCCGAGGAAACTCGCACGCAGCATCCACGATGGAGTCAGGTACACGTTGATACTTGACTTCGATCACTACACGAATGCCGTTGACAAGGGCCACGACCAACTCGCTGAAGCCGGTTACGAACGCATACAAACCCGGCCAAGTTGGGATGAAGACGAGTACAAAGGAGTCAACAGTCGCTGGCGCGAGCCAACCTCGGGCCTGCTATTCGAGGTTCAGTTCCATACAGAGGAAAGCTGGCGGGCTAAACAGACGACCCACACCGCTTACGAGCGCATTGAAGACCCCCGGACTCCCGTGGATGAAGTCGAGCATCTGCGTGCGTACCAGCGGAATTTTGCGCTTAGCGTACGTATACCAGAAGGTGCCCTGCAGATTCCTGCCTATAAAAAGGAGCGATAGCTGTAAGATGCCTCAGCTAATCGAGTACTTCGCAATCGTTGGTGATGGCGAGACAGCCCAGGAGCCCTCTGGCCTCGCACGGCGTACGTTCACTCCAGAAGGTCGACTTGACGAGACTTTGAGCCGCGACCTGCTCTGGAAACGGAGCTCCGCGATCTACGACTGGGAACGGGGCGAGGAGATGGGCACCGATCTCGTGGAGATCAGCGAGGAAGAGGCCATGCGGTTGGTGGAGAGGTTCAAGGAGAAGTGGGAGCAGGAGGGCTGAGCCAACCGATGGCAGCCGCCCAGTCCTCGGCCTGTTCCAGAATGTCGAGAATGACTCCGGTCTTGGCGTCTGTATAGGCCCAGCCGTCGTCGCTCCAGCGTCGGACGTTGGCCTGCTTGGCTTCGGCGTAGCGATGGCACGCCGCCGGGTGAGCCCGCAGGTAGTCGCGGAACAGCAGGTGGTCGCGCTCCCACTGGCCGCCAGCCGCACAAACGTGCACGTGGACTTCGCGTGACTGGTCAGCTGGCGGGCGGAAGTACCGGTGCAACTCGTCCCGGCTGCGCAGGACCAGGCCAGTCGCCTGCAGTGGGGGGACGTAGTGCGGCTCGTCGCCCAGATCTGCCACGCTCACCTGGATGTCCACAATCGGCTTGGCCGCCAGGCCTGGCACCGACGTGGACCCCACATGCTCGATGGCGAGCATGGCAGAACCCAGCGCCGCAGCCAGCCGCTGCCGCCAGCGTTCGTAGGTCTGCGGCCAGGCCGGGTCATACTCGATCAGGACCAGCGGAACCCGAGGTCGTTCCGAACCCTCAGTGACGGCGAAGCCTGGCCACGCGTGCGCCACCGCCCGCCGGGCAAGGCTGAACCGCGCGGCTTCCGGGAGCTCATGAGCGGCAAGGCCCTGGGGAGCGGCGACCAGCTCGTACAGATCGATGACTGTGGCACGGTTGCCTTCGGCCGCACGCAACTGCAACCACGCATCCCATGGATCGGTACTGCCACTGACCCCGGCCGCCGCCAAGCGCTCCCCTATCGCGCGCCCACCTGCCGCGCCTTCTGGGTGGTTGCCAGTCACGAGTCAACTATATGGCCCAATAGGCTGAGACCTACCGGACTCACTAGCCCACGCGGTCCTTTACGTAATCCTCCTTGCCAAAGGCCCAAATGATCACCGTGACCTTGATCGATGTGGCCTGGCGGACAATCTTTTGTCCGTGAGCGCACATCGATCTTGGTGGACAGGGTTGTGGGTTTTGCTTCGGGCCACCCTTTTGTCCGCCAGGCCACATTCATCTCCAGCGTCGGGCCCGCGTCCTCGCCTAGCGACCGTATGGACGGGCATCTCAGCCATACAGGGGGGTCGATGACCGGCCGAGGTTCAGTTCCATACGGAGGAAAGCTGGTCGGTTAAACAGAGGACCCACACTGCCAACGAGCGAGCGTCTGCGTTCGTACCAGCGGACATCGCGCTCAGCGTACGTATACCGGAAGGTGCCTTGCAGATTCTTAGCTACTCGGTGAGAGAAGACATGGAAGGACAGCACGCCCGCCGAGCGGCTTGACCCCCGCAACGGTCTCGCTGCCTGCCCCGCCCACGATGTCGCGTTCGACACCGGACTGCTCGCTGTCAACGGCGGGTTGCGAATCCACCTGGCCAGCAAGCTGACCCATGCCGTCCAGGACGACCCCCTCGCCAGGCAGTACTACGGCCGACCACCGCTGCGCGACAGGCTGCTTCTGCCACCCGGTGCTAAGGCGCCCGCAACCAAATACCTGGACTGGCACCGGCACAATGTCTTCGCTACCTGAGCGGGTCTGTAGGCAGTTTCGGCAGCGAGGCCGATGTCAGAGGCCGAGCAGGGGCGCAGGCGGGTCAGATTGGCGGCAGGTCGTCCTGGTAGACCACACCGAATAGTCGGCACAAGCGTGGCTGATTTGGTCGTGGCAGTCACGGACCGCTGCGGCCAGGGCGCTTACGTCGACCGGGACGGTGGTGTCCACGGTGATGAGGGTGCCGATTCCGACTGGGCGGTCGTACTCGGCCATCGCCTCAAGCGGCAGCGTGGTCACGACGTGCACCGGATGCGTGGCGCGGGCGTTGTAGCGCTGCATGGCGAGTTCGGGTGGGCAGGTGCAGTGCACTTCGACTGGATGGGTGGCAAGGCCGGAGAGCTTCGCGCGTTCGTATTCGCTGTAGGGCCGGAAGTTCGCCTCGATCACCACGGCGGGGGCGTCGGCTGCCAGCGCCCACAGCAGTTCCATCGCGGCGCCGCCGAGCCGGCGTGACCACGCCAGGTCTGGTTCGGGTGCGCCGAGGGCGTCGTGCAGGGTCTCTTTGATCCGGTCCTTGGTGAGGAGCGCATAGCCGAGTTCAGCCGCCAGCGGGACTGCCAGGCTCGTCTTGCCCGACCCCGGCGCGCCAGAGACATATATGAGCCTGCGGGAATCAGTCACGAGGACCACCTGAACGGCGCTGCCCTAGCCGGGCGCTCAGGCAGTTCCGGCGGCGAGGCCGATGTCAGCGGCCGAGCAGGGGCGCAGGCGGGCCAGTATCGGCGGCAGTTCGCCTTCGTAGACCACACCAAGGCGCTGGGTGGGGCGGGTGAGCGCCACGTAGAGGTCGTTCAGGCCGTGGGTAGAGTCGGCCAGGATCTGCTGCGGGTCTGCGATGAGCACGCTGTCGAACTCCAGCCCGCGTGCCTGCCGCACGCTCAGCACGACCACTGGGCGCTCCAGCGCCGGATGCTCTCCGAGGACCACGTCTGGCACGGTTTTGGCGACCGCCAGTGTCAGCTCCTCCAAGCGGCTGTCGGGGACTATCACCGCCATCCGGCCCCCTCCGGTCCGCGTTGACTCCTGGCTCGCGACGTCCGCGAGGACTGAGGGCAGGTCTCCGGGCGGGGCCTCGCACCGCCACGGGTGCACCCCGGTCGAGCGGACCGGGCGCGGCTGGTGCAGGTCCGGGTCGATGGCCTCGAGCACGTCGGCGGCGACCTCTGCGATCTCGGCGGGGGTTCGGTAGTTGATGGTGAGGCGTTCCTGGCGCCACCGGTCGGCCACGTGCGGGCCGAGCACCTCCTGCCATGACCTCGCGCCGCCCAGGTCGCTGGCCTGGGCCAGGTCGCCCACGATGGTCATGGACCTGGCCGGGCAGCGTCGCATCAGCACACGCCACGCCATGGGCGAGAGCTCCTGGGCCTCGTCCACCACGATGTGCCCGAACACCCAGGTACGGTCCGAGGCCGCGCGCTGGACCGCGGTGCGGTCGTCGTCGGCCTCGTAGCGGTCGGCCAGGCGCTCGGCGTCGATGAGGTCGTAGGCCGAGAGGATCTCGGCTTCCTCACCATCTACTACGGCACCCCCGTCGAGATCGCGGAGGTCGACCGAGCGGGAGCCGTAGGCCAGGTCCAGCACTTCGCGCGCGTATGCGACCCGCCTGCGGCGTTCCCGGCGGCTGCGTGCCCGGGTGGAACGGTCATCCTCGCCGAGCAGTTCCGCGGCCTCGTCCAGCAGCGGCACGTCCGCGGGCGACCAGCCACCGCCGGGTGGCCGCAGCAGCGTCTCCCGCTCGTGCTGGCTCAGGCCGGGCGCGGCCGAGGCCAGCCGCGCAGGTGACGAGAACAGGTCGGTGAGCAGGCGCTGCGGGGTCAGGGCCGGCCAGAAGGCCTCCAGAGCCACCCGGACGTGGGGGTCATCCCGCAACTCCCGGCCGATATCGGCCACGTCGGCGTCGCTGAGCAGGTTGCCCCCTCCCAGCACGTTGAACCCGATCTTGCCAGCCACCTGCCTGGCAAGCGCCTCCAGCAGGAGCCGCTGAACCACCGAGCGGAGCTGGTTGTGAGGCAGGCGGGTGCGCCGTGCCCGGTCCCGCACGCGGGCACAGGTGCGCCGGTCCAGCCGCAGTGTCTCCCGCTCGAACTCCACTTCCAGCACGGGAGGGTTGGCCTGCCGGTCACAGATCGCGGCCGCGACAACGTCGGCCATGGCCAGCGAGCCCTTGAGCCGGGCCACCGCGGCGGGTTCCTCGCGGCTGGCGGTGACCCCCGGGTACAGGCCAGCGATCGTGGACAGCAGGACCGAGGTCTCGCCGAGTGACGGCAGCACCTGGCTGACATAGCGCAGGAACGTGTCATTGGGCCCGACCACGAGGACCACGCGGCGGGCGAGCTGTTCGCGCTGGGTGTAAAGGAGGTACGCGGCGCGGTGCAGGGCCACGGCCGTCTTGCCGGTGCCCGGGCCGCCCTGGACGACCAGCACCCCCTTGTGGGGCGAGCGGATGATCCAGTCCTGCTCCACCTGGATCGTCTCGACGATGTCGGACATCTGGCCGGTGCGCGTGGCGTTCAGTGCGGCCAGCAGCACGGCCTCACCGGTCAGGCCATCGGCCCGGCCGGACTGTGCGGCCGCGCTGGCGGCAGCCAGGTCGAGCACCTCGTCGTCGAGCCGCCTTACCTCCCTGCCCACTGTCTTGATATGCCTGCGCCGGCGGATGCCGTCTGGCGAGACCGGGGTCGCCAGGTAGAACGGCCGCGCGGCCGGGGCACGCCAGTCCAGCAGGAGCGGCTCGTAGTCGGCGTCCTCGTCACGCAGGCCCATCCGGCCGATGTAGCGCTTCGTACCCTCTTCGGTGTCGATCCGGCCGAAGCACAGCCCGTTCTCGGCGGCGTCGAACTGCGCCAGCCGTGTCGTGCACATGGCCACGGTGACATCACGCTCGGTCCTGGCCTGCGGCGTGCCTCCGGTGGCCCGCAGCGCCTCCCCCAGCCGCCCGGACACCCGTTCCCGCAGCCCATCGAGCTGCTCATAGAGCATGGTCACGTAGGCCTGCTCCAGGTCAACTTCGCGCTGCGACACACATCAAGGGTAGGCATGTGCGGGGGTAGGCACACCAGTCCGGGGGCGGGCGGGCGCGCCCGGCGCAGGTCAGGGCAGGACGGTGTCCCTGGGGCTCAGCCGGGAAGCCTCGGCCGCCGCTGATGGCCCCAGGGGGCTGGGAGCGGTCCGCCGGGGCGGGCCAGGCAGAGCATAAGGCTCAGCTTTTCCAGCGCACTCCTGGCAGGGCGAAGGGGTCGTCCTGCTCCCACGGCGGCCCAGCCCTGCCCGGCCCAGAGTAGGGGTCAACGGGTTTCGTGGCAGGGTCCGCACGTCTCGCGGCACCCCGGGCCGGCTTTCGCATGCCTGGCCGGGAACCCACCGTGGGTGAGCGCCCGCGACGCGCAGCCGCGATGAGCACGGTGATGAGAGCGCCACAGCACAGGCCACCCAGGATGAGCCCTCCGGCAGCGGTGGCCAGTTTCGGCCAGCCCGCAGGGATGCCCAGGAGTGCGGTGGCCATGGCGAGTGTGAGCCCAGCCATGAGCAGCAGGGAGCCCACTAGGCAGAGCACCACACAGGTATGCCTGGTCAGGGCGCTCATCGGCGCGGGGTACTCCACTTGGGTCACGATTGCACTGCCATGACCGGCCCGCAACACAATTTGTGGCTTTCGGCCTGACATATCCGGCATGTAACCAAGTGAACGGTTCGCCGTATTGTCAGGTTGGGCACGCTCAGATCGGGGTCAGTGGACGACCAACCCAGTCTTGCGTTTACTCTCTTTTGGTAAGCAGTCGACTGTTGGCAAGGACACATGCCCAGCCATCGAACGGCTCCACCCTGGCAGCGAGCGGCCAAGCTCTCCGCCAGTGTCTTGGCATCCCTGCTAGCCATTACGGTCCCACACCCTGACGCACCCAACCCGCCAGCCAGGCCCGCACCGGCCAGCCCCGGCTTCGGCTCGGCACCCGGCCTGCAAGCTCCCGCCAACAGGAGTACGCCGCAGCATACTGCCCTGAACGCGACAGCCTGCATGAAGGTGGGGGTATGCGTTGCCGGCGGGAGCTACCAGACCAAGAGCGGTCTGGTGGAGCCCATGGTGGAAGTGTTCTCACGTGCGCACTGGTCGGCCCCGCAACGCCTCCAACTGCCGAAGAACGCACCAAAGCAACCCTATGGCGAGGTCAACGGCCTCGCCTGCGCCGAGTGGGTGCAGACCTGCACAGCCGTGGGGGACTTCGTCCACGACTCCAGCGGTGACCTCCAGGCCTTCCTCGACACGGAGTTCCTCGGGCACTGGTCCGGGACGTTCCTGCCGGAACTGCCGGCAAACTCGGCCATCAACGAGAACGCTTCGCTGAGCGCTGTGGCGTGCACGCACGACGGGTGGTGCCAGGCTGTTGGCCGCTATGTCGACCGGAGTGGCCACGTCCAGGCGATGGCGATCACCAAGCCCAAAGGACGGAACTGGGGCAGCGCCACCGAGCTGATGGCGCCGTTGGGAGCGGCCGCGAACCCCCACGTGTCGCTCACCGGGCTCGCGTGCACCACCAGGGGGGCGTGTGTCGCGGTCGGCACCTACATCACCAGGGGTAACCAGGTGCAGCCCATGGGCCTGGTCGAGGACCGCTACACATGGCGACGCGCGGTCAGGGTCGCCGCCCCGGCCAATGGCGCGCATAACGGGTTCGCCGCGCTGCGTTCGGTCTCCTGCTCCTCCGGCGCGCCCTGCGTGGCCGTGGGTGAGTATGCACTCACATCGGCGGCCGCCGACAACGCAGCCACTGACAACCGGGCAATGAGCGTGACCGAGGTTGGTGGCCGCTTCGGGCCAGCCACCGGGATCACCACCGTGCCCGCCGGAGCGGGCACCACGCCCACCACGGACCTCTCTGGCGTTTCCTGCACCGGGCCGCACGCCTGCGTGGCGGTTGGTGTTGGCACCAACAGTGCAGGCCACTCGGTGGCAATGTATGCCGTGCAGGCGCACGGGCGCTGGACCGAGTCCTTCCTGTTGCCGCCATCGGACGCGGGCACCGGCAGCCGGGCAGGCTCCTCGCTCTTCTCCGTGGCATGCCCCGACGTCGGCCACTGCGTCACCGTGGGCTATTACAACGACAACTCCGGTGGCTACCGTGCCGAAGCCGCACTCACCAAGGTGCCTGCCAGTCCCAGCCGCACGAGTACCGCCCAGCGGGGCAGGGGCCAGCAGCCCAGCAGTGGCGGCCAGCGTCAGGGCCTCACCAGCCCCCTCCACCATGGCGGTGGCCAGGTCCACCAAGGCCGCACCGGCCCAGCCACCGGCTCCCCGTCGCACTAGCGGCCAGCCCGCAGGGCGGCACATTGCCGGGCGTGCCCCACGCCCAGGGTCGTGGCCTGCCGTTATGGTGGCGACATGCCGGATGAGAAGGTCGCTCTGGACATCGGGGGCACTACCGTGCCCGTCAGCAACCCAGGCAAAGTGTTCTTCCCACACACCGGGCACACCAAGCTCGACCTCGTCCAGTACTACCTGAGCGTGGCCGACGGTGCCCTGCGCGGTGTGGGCGGCCGCCCCATGGCCCTCAAGCGGTTCGTGCACGGCGCCGAAGGTGAGGCCTTCTTCCAGAAGCGCGCACCAGACAAACGCCCGGAGTGGATCGAAACCGTCACGCTGCGGTTCCCGTCTGGGCGCTCCGCAGAGGAAGTCGTGGTCAGCGACGCCGCCCAGCTCGCCTGGGTCATCAACCTGGGCTGCATCGACCTCAACCCGCACCCGATCCGGGCCGACGACCTCGACCACCCCGACGAACTCCGGGTGGACCTGGACCCAGTGCCCGGCGTGGCGTGGTCGCAGATCGTGGCGGTGGCAATGGTCGCCCAGGAAGTGCTGACCGACTTCGGGCTCACCGGCTGGCCCAAGACCTCGGGGTCACGCGGGTTCCACATCTATGCCCGCATCGAGCCCCGGTGGGGTTTCACCGATGTCCGCCGCGCCGCGGTCGCGCTGGCCCGTGAGGTCGAGCGGCGGGCCCCCATGGAGGCCACCGCCCGCTGGTGGAAGGAGGAGCGGCACGGCGTCTTCGTGGACTACAACCAGAACGCCAAGGACCGGACCGTGGCCTCGGCCTACTCGGTCAGGCCGACCCCAGACGCCCGCGTGTCCACGCCACTGACCTGGGATGAGGTACCGGGCTGCCAGCCAGAGGCCTTCACCCTCGACACCGTGCCGCAGCGTTTCGCGGCCCAGGGCGACCCCTGGGCGGGCATCGACGACGCGGCAGGCTCCCTGGAGCCGCTGCTCGCGCTGGCCGCCGAGCACGAGGCGGCCGGCCTGCCTGATGCCCCCTGGCCGCCGCACTACGAGAAGCAGGCCGGTGAGGACGCCCGTGTCCAGCCGTCAAAACGCCGCACCCCGGCCAGGTCTGGGAGCAAGGCCCAGAGCCGCACCGATGAGCCGCCGGACAGTCCCGTCCCCAGTCCCACCGGCCGGCGCAAGTCAGTCATGCCGCTGATCGAGATCGCCCGCGCGGCCACCAAAGAAGAAGCCCTCGCCGCGCTGGAGACGTGGAAGGAGCGCCACCCCGACGTCGTGCCATACCTCGAGCCGCCCGACGTCCTGGTCGACTCCATGCGCGGCCGCAGTTCGACCTGGACGCGGATCCGGCTCAACCTCCAGCACGTGCCGCAGGAGCAGCGCCCGCCCCAGGAACCCCTGGAAGTCGACTACGACCCCTGGGGCCGGCCGTCCCGGGAGGTGTAGCTGGAGTATTTGGTGTCCTGCCCGGTTGCCTTAGCCAGGTTCCAGGAGTGCAGGAACGCGTCGGTCATGCACCGCAAGCGGGTCGCCCTGGACTGGACGGCGTCGCGCAGGTCAACGCGCACTGTCCGGGTCCGGTGTCGCAGGCGCGGTAGAGTCTGGCCGTTATGGAGCCAACCTCGATGGGCATGGCGGGGCGCTACCGGCTGGAAGAACGCATCGCAGCCGGTGGTGTCGGTGAGGTATGGCGGGGCCGTGACACGGTGCTGGACCGGGTGGTGGCGGTCAAGCTGCTGCGGCCCGAATACACCCAGCACCCCGAGACGCTGGCCCGGTTCCGGGCCGAGGCCCGCCACACCGCCTCGCTGTCGCACCCCGGCATCGCCCAGGTCTACGACTACGGCCAGGGCGAGGACGGCCAGCCGTTCCTGGTCATGGAACTCATCGACGGCCCCTCGCTGGCCACCGTGCTGGCCCGCGGGCCGCTGGACGCCGCCACCACGATGGACATCGTGTACCAGACCGCCGCCGCGCTGGCCGCCGCCCACACCAGCGGCCTGGTCCACCGCGACATCAAACCCGCCAACCTCCTGCTCGCACCCGGCGGGCACGTGAAGGTCACCGACTTTGGGATCGCCTACGCCGCCGGGTCCGCGCCGCTGACCCGCACCGGAGCCCTGATCGGCACCCCCGCCTACCTCGCCCCAGAGCGGGTCGCCGGCGGGGCCGCCACCCCCGCCAGCGACCTGTACTCCCTCGGGGTGGTCTGCTACGAGTGCCTGACCGGGGAACCACCCTTCAGCGGCACTCCTCTGGAGACGGCACTCGCGCACCAGCACGGCCGACTGCCACCACTCCCGCTGCACGTGCCCGCCCAGGTCACAGTGCTGGTCACCACCCTGACAGCCAAAGACCCCACAGCACGCCCCGCCAGCGCAGCCGAGGTCGCCCGCTGGGCCTCGCGGCTGCGAGACGAGCTGGCCACCGGCAGCACCGACCGCCCCACAGGCTGGCATGGCCCGGCGCCCACTGGTTCCCTGCACCCCACCCTCACCGGCCTGCCCTCCGACACCATGGCAATCCCCCAGCCCGACTCCGTGGACAAGCCGCCGCCCAGCCACCTGCACCGCAGGTGGACGGTGCTGCTGGCAGCGGTTGCCGTTGCCTTGGCAGCAGGGCTGGCCGGCTGGCTGCTGAGGGGAACCCCCAGCGCGGCCTCTCAGGGGCACCATGCCCCCGCCGGTGTCCACTCCACACCACCGCAGCTTGTCGACGTCAACCCGTCGCTGCTGGACGGGCAGCCCGTCAGCGCCGTCCGCCAGCAACTCACCCAACTCGGCCTGCAGGTCCAGGTGGAGTGGCACCACAGCGGCAACCAGCCAGGGGGGACGGTCATCTCCGTGGAACCCTCGGGACAGCTGCCACGTGGCACCCCGGTCGTGGTGACCGGAGCACTCGAGCCTCCCGGCCACGACCACGGCGGCGGCAACAGTGGGAATGGCAACTGATCGCTACGGGCGCCGCAGGCCCTGCGCCGCGGACAATCGCTGGGCGGCGCTTAACGGCCCGCCACCGGCCGGCCTTCCCAGGCAACGCAAAGGTGAATGACAAAAGATCAGCGATGCGAGCCTGACCGCCTCGGGCATCAGCCCAGCACCCATCAGCGGCCAGTCCTACAACGGTCCCGTGGCAACCTTCACCGACGCCAACACCGCCACCTCCAGCCCAGCCGACTTCACCGCCACCATCGACTGGGGAGACGGCACGGCCACCTCCGGGGGCACCGTGACCGGCAGCGGAGGTTCCTACACCGTCGCGGGCACACACACCTACACCGGCACCGGCTTCTTCACCATCAAGGTGCACATCGTCGATGACGGCGGCAGCACCGCCGACGCACGGACGCAGGTGCTGATCTACGGGGTCGCCCGGGGCGGCAGTTTCGTGATCGGCAACGGCAACGCCGCAACCGGCGGCTCAGTCACCTTCTGGGGAGCCCAGTGGGGCAAGCTCAACACTCTCAGTGGCGGCACCGCGCCAGCCAGCTTCAAGGGTTTCGAAGACCAGCCAGCGCTGCCGGTGTGCGGCCAGAACTGGACCACCGACCCTGGCAACAGCACGCCACCGCCAGCGGGGCCGCTGCCCGCCTACATGGCGGTCATCGTCTCCAGTTCCATCTCCCAGTCCGGCTCCACCATCTCCGGTGACACACACCCCACCTGGTGGTGGTGAAGACCAGCCCAGGGTACGCACCGGACCCCGGCCACCCCGGAACCGGCACCGTCATCGCAACCATCTGCTGACCCGATAGGAGAGGGCCTTGGCGGGGCCGGTCATGGCCCTGCCGAGGCCCTGCCGGGCACAAGTACACAAGGGTCAGCGGACCTGCGGCATGACCTCGGTCGCGATGAGTTCCAGCTGGTCCAGGTCGGTGAGGTCCAGTACCTGCAGGTACATGCGGGTGACGCCGATTTCGGCATAACACCCCAGCTTGTCCACGGCCTCGGCTGGGGAGCCGGCCAGCCCGAACCGGCGAGCCTCATCCAGTTCGTGGCCGATGGCCTCGGCACGGCGGACGGCTTCGGCGTCCGTGCGGCCACAGGCGACCATCAGCCCGGCCGAGCACACCAGTGTCGATGGGTCGCGCCCGGCTGCCTGGCAGGCTTCCCGTGCCCGGGTGAACGCCACCGCGGTCTCCTGCGGGCTGCGGAACACGTAGTTGAACTCGTCGGCGAACCGCGCCGCCAGCCGTGGCGTCCGGTGGTGCCCCCGGCCGCCGACTACGATGGGCGGACGCGGGCGCTGGGCCGGTTTGGGGAGCGCGGGTGAGTCGTCCAGCGTGTAGTAGGAGCCCTGGTAGGAGAATGTCTTGCCCGCCGACGTCTGCCAGAGCCCGGTAATGACCTCCAGCTGCTCCTCGAAACGGCCGAAACGCTCGGCCAGGCCGGGCAACGGGATGCCGTAGGCGGCGTGCTCGGCCGCATACCAGCCGGCGCCGATGCCGAGTTCGACCCGGCCGCCGCTCATCTCGTCCACCTGGGCGACCGTGATGGCCAGTGGGCCCGGGTGGCGGAACGTGGCTGCGGTCATCAGAGTGCCGAGCCGGACCCGGGTCGTCTCACGCGCCAGCCCGGCCAGCGTGACCCAGGCGTCGGTCGGCCCTGGCAGGCCGCTGGGAGCGGTGGCGTGCAGGCGTTCGGCCCTGGGGAAGCCGGTCTTCAGGTAGTGGTCGGACCGGAAGAACGCGTCGAACCCCAGGTCGTCGGCGGCCCGGGCGACCGCGAGCAGGGTGGCATAGTCAGCGCCCTGTTGCGGTTCGGTGAAGATCCGCAGTTGCACCCGATTATCCTGGCGCGCCCGCTCGGGTGAGCACCGCGAGGCACTCGACATGGTGGGTCATGGGAAATATGTCGAAGGCGCGCAGGCCTGCCAGCTGCCAGCCGAGCCGCGCGAACACGGCGATGTCGCGGGCCAGGGTGGCCGGGTCACATGACACGTACGCCACCCGGCGCAGGGCAGCGGGCGCAACCAGGCGCTCGATGACCGCACGGGTCACCCCGGTGCGGGGCGGGTCGAGTACGGCCAGGGTGGCGGGCGGCCAGCCACCGCGGGCGAGCGCTTCCGCTGCCTCACCCACATGGACCCGGGCCCACGGGAAGTCTTGCAGGTTGTGCCGGGCGTCCCGGACCGCCATGCGGTCGGTGTCCACGCCGATGACCGTGCCGTGCGGCCCGACCGCAGCCGCCAGCGTGCCCGCGAACAGGCCTGCGCCGCAGTAGAGGTCGAGCACCACGTCGCCGGGCACCGGGCACAGCGCGTCTGCCACGGCGGTGGCGAGCAGGTCAGCCGCGCCGGGGTGGACCTGCCAGAACGTGGCTGCCCCCACCCGCCAGTCCCGGCCTGCTGCGACGTGGCGCAGGTGGGACGGCCCGCTGTGCCGTCTCCTGTGGCCACGCTCCCCAGCGGTGGTGACCACACGCTGACCCGCGGCTGGCGACACGGCCACCTCCACCGACGCCGCTGACTCCCAGTGCTGGGCGGCCACGCCAGCGGCCTCAACCAGCGGGTGGGCGATCAGGCAGTCGGCCACCTTGACGACCTCATGGGAGCGGTGCGCGAGCAGCCCTGCGGCCCCGTCCGGGCCCACCGTGAACCGCACACGGGTCCGCCAGCCCAGGCCGTCCTGGTCACCGGCCACCGGCTCCACCGTGACCGGCTGGTCGATGCCCGCGATCCGCCGCAACTGTTCACCCACCACGTCGGCCTTGAGCCGCCGCTGAGCGGCCAGGCTGGCATGCTGCCAGTCGCAGCCGCCGCACCCGCCAGGCTTCGCGTAGGGGCAGGGCGGCGTCACGCGGTCCGGGGACGCCATGAGCACGTCGACGGTTTCCGCACGGGCGAAGGTGGCGGTCTCCTCTGTGATCCGGGCACTGACCTGCTCACCTGGGAGCGCGTGACGCACGAACACCACCCGGCCGCCGGGCTCGCGGCCCACACACCAGCCGCCGTGGGCCACACCGGTCACCGACAGTTCCACCACTGCCGCGCCTGCCGTCGTCTGTGTCACTTCCCAGGATCCCCTTGCGCTGGTGCCGTCCGCTGCCGGGCTCGAAGCCCACTCCGCGATGCAAGTATGCCGGCCTAACGTGGCACGCGCGGAGCGGGGGGAATAGCGTGGGCGGCGTCCGTTGGTCCCGCTGAAGGTGGTTGTGTGCACATCGTGATCATGGGCTGTGGGCGGGTCGGCTCGACCCTGGCCCACATTCTCGAAGACTCAGGCCATTCAGTGGCCGTCATAGACCAGGCACCAGAGGCGTTCCGCCGGCTCGGATCGGGCTTCAAGGGGCGGCGGATCACCGGCATCGGTTTCGACCAGGACGTGCTCATGGAGGCTGGGATCGCGGAAGCGGGCGCGTTCGCGGCCGTGAGCAGCGGTGACAACTCCAACGTGATCGCCGCCCGGGTCGCCCGGGAGTCGTTCGGGGTGGAACGGGTGGTGGCCCGCATCTACGACCCGCGCCGCGCCGAGGTGTACCAGCGGCTGGGGATCCCCACCGTGGCGACCGTCCGCTGGACCGCGGACCAGATGCTGCGGCGCCTGCTGCCGGATGGCGCGGAGCCGCTGTGGCGGGATCCGAGCGGGGCGGTGGTGCTGGCCGAGGTGGCCTACAGCCCCGACTGGGTCGGGGAGAAGGTCCAGGTGATCGAGGAGTCGATGCAGACCCGCATCTCGTTCATCACCCGGCTGGGCGAGGCCACGATCCCCGGCCCGCATACGGTCGTCCAGGAGGGGGACGTGCTGCACGTGGTGGCGGCCCAGACTGACCTGGGCCGGATCGAGTCAGTGCTCGCCACACGCGGCGGCCCGGCAACCCAAGCCCAGGGCCGGGACAAAGGCCGGACACGGGACAAGGGAGGGCGTTGATGCGCGTGACCATCGCCGGGGCCGGCGCGGTCGGCCGGTCCATCGCGGGCGAACTCCTGACCAACGGCCACGAAGTGCTGCTCATTGACAAAAACCCCCGCGCGATCCAGGTGGACAGCCTGCCGCGGGCCGAGTGGCTGCTCGCGGACGCGTGCGAGATCACCTCGCTGGACGAGGCGGGCCTGCAGCAGTCCAACGTGGTCATCGCCGCTACCGGCGACGACAAGGCCAACCTGGTCGTGTCGCTGCTGGCCAAGACGGAGTACGGCGTCCCCAGGGTGGTCGCCCGTATCAACCACCCCAAGAACGAGTGGCTGTTCAACGAGTCCTGGGGGGTCGATGTGGCGGTGTCCACGCCCCGGCTGCTGTCCGCGCTGGTCGAGGAGGCGGTCAGCGTCGGTGACCTCGTCCGGCTGATGACGTTCCGCCAGAGCGACGCGAGCCTGGTGGAGCTGACCATCCCGGAGGACGCGCCACTGGCCGGGGCCAGGATCGGGGACATCACCTGGCCCACTGACACCGCGCTCGTGGCT
>DASYYE010000036.1:0-3516 GCA_035946955.1 Streptosporangiaceae bacterium
CCCGCGCACCCAGTTCCTGGCCACCGGGCAGGAAAACGGTCACCGGGGTGCCCTTGTCCTCCACATTGACCTGGTCCACCGCCAGCCGCAGGTTGCCGGCCTTGAGCGTGGCCGCGAGCGGAGCGACCCACTGGGCCTCGACCGTGGCCGTGCTCACCGCCCGGTCGGCCGCGAGCGTGCGCAGCACCAGGGCGAGCGGGACCAGGAAGGAGACCAGCACCAGGGAGCTGGTCGCCAGCACGAGCAGGATTATCCGCAGCCTCATGGGGGAGCGAGCTTGACCCCGACCCCGCGCACAGTGTGCAGGTAACACGGCTCTTGCGCGGTCTCCCCGAGCTTGCGGCGCAGCCACGACAGGTGGACGTCGACTGTCTTGTCCGCGCCGCCGTAGGGCATCTGCCACACGTTCGTGAGCAGGTCCCGTTTGGTCACCACCTGGCCCGCATGGAGCACGAGGTAGTGCAGCAGGTCGAATTCCCGGCGGCTGAGGTCGAGTGGCGTGCCGTTCAGGCTCGCCACGTGTCCCTGCGCGTCCAGCCGGATCCCGCCGACTTCCAGTGTGGCGTCCTGCACCGAGTCGGGCTGGCTGGCCCGGCGCAGCACCGCCCTGATCCTCGCCTCGATCTGGCCGCTGCCGAACGGCTTGATGACATAGTCGTCAGCGCCAGCATCGAGGACGCGGATGATCTCGGCCTCGTCGTCGCGGGCCGTGATGACGACCACCGGCACGGAGCTGACCGAGCGGATCATCCGCAGCACCTCGTACCCGCCGAGGTCGGGCAGGCCGAGGTCGAGCAGTACCAGGTCTGGTGGCGCGTTCAGCACCTGCCGCAGTGCGTCCATGGCGCCTGGCGCGCTGGCCACGGCGTGGCCGCACTCGGTGAGTGCCCGGATGAGCGCGCCGCGAATGGGGGCGTCATCCTCGACCAGCAACAATTGCGCCACGAGGCAGACGTTATCGGGTCTGGGCACTTCCTGGTGGGCTAAGCACGATACGGCCGAAGTGCCCGAATCGGCTTGAGGCCGTCTTTACCCGCCCTTAGAGTCGCCTCCATGAGGCTGGGAAGCGTGCAAGTGCGTTCTCTCGCCGCCGCCAGTGCCTGGTTGGTTGGGGCGGGCGCGGCGACGGGGGGCAGCCTGTTCGCGGTGTCTGTGCTCGGCCAGGGCATCGCCCCCGCCCCCAGCCAGCAACTCACCATGGCAGCTGTGAACCACGCGCTCGCCGGCCAAGCGGCCGAGGCGGGCCGGGCCTCGGCTTCCCCAACGCCCGTGCGCTCGGGCCTGTCTCGGCCGCGCCGCCATCAGCGCGGCGCCCACGCGCCGTCCCCGGCCGTGCCTGCACCCACGACCGTGCTGGCCTCGGCGGGCGGGACAGTGGTGGCGCAGTGCCTGCCAGAAGGTGTGTACCTGGCCACGTGGAGCCCGCAGCAGGCGTTTCAGGCCACCCAGGTGGTCCGCGGCCCCGCCGTCACTACGCAGGCGACATTCACCGACTGGCACACGGTGGTCACCATGACGGTCACGTGCGCCAATGGCGTGGCGACGGCGTCCACCCGCATCCACGGCCGCGGCAATGGCCATGGCGACGGGAGCGGTAACGGCGGCACCGGTGAGTGACCCGCTCACAGGCGCCTGCTGGCGCCAGCCTCCATCAGCAGGGCCAGGGTCGGGCAGGTGTTCACGGCCCGCCGCGCATGCATGACCAGGCCCGCCGGGACCGCCGTGGACAGCAGGATCGGGTAGCCCCACGGGTCGAGCTCGATGAGTTCTGGCAGCAGTTCGGCGCACAGCCCATGCCCCGCGCACGCGATGGGGTTGACCCGCAGTTCATAGCCCATGGTGTGTTAGCCCAGGTCCGGTCATGCCCAGTCCCACCCGTCGTCGTCGCCGGGCACGGGCAGCAACGGGGCACGTTCGACGTTCGCGCAGGGGCCGTGCTGGTCGTGCCAGTCCGCGTCCCACTCGAACGTCCTCAGCGCGCTGCGGATGAGCTGGGTCACGCCGTCCGGGTGACGGCACGCGCCACGCCCTTCGATCAGCGGCAGGAGCGCTTCGATCCGCCCAACTGCCCGGCCGCGGCCGCCCTGGTAGGCGAGGTCCGTCACTGCGTCGGCCAGGGCAGGCAACCCGAACATGCACGGCCCGCACTGGCCCGCGTTCTCCTCTGCCAGGTAACGCACCACCCGGGCGGTCTCGGCCAGCCCGCAGGAGGACACGGGCAGGGCGATGACCAGGCCCGCGCCCATCGCCCCACCCGCGGCCTTCAGTGCCGCGTGACACATCGGCACACACCAGGCGGTCTCGGCCGGCAGCCACGCGCCAAAATAGCCGCCAGCAAGCACCGCCTGGAGCCGCTCGGTCAGGCCACCCGCTCTCATCACGGCCTGACCGAGCGGCGTCCCCAACTCGATCTCATACACCCCTGGCCGCCCGACTGCGCCAGTCACGGTGACGAGCGTGGTCCCGGGCGCGTTCGGCAGCCCGGCGCCGCGGAACCAGCGGCTCCCGTACCGGGCGATCAGCGCCAGGTGGGCCAGGGTCTCCACGTTGTTGACCAGCGTGGGACGTCCTTTCACACCCCGCTCGTGCGGGCGCGGCGGGGAGAACGTCGGCAGGGCCGGTCCGCCGTTGAGGTACTGGACCACCGCGGACTGCTCGCTGGCCACGTAGTGCCCGGGGATCCCGGTCACCTGGACCGGCACCGGGTCGAGGCCGATCTCGGCGCGCTGTGCCACCGCCTCGTCAAGGCCAGCCAGCAGCCCGGTCTCGGCCTCGTGGACGCACAGGTAGGCCTCGCGGGCGCCCACCGCCTGCGCCGCCAGCGTGATGCCATCCAGCACCAGGTGCGGCGCGCGGGTGAGCAGCAGCCGGTCCTTGCAGACCGCTGGCTCCCCTTCCGCCCCGTTGGCGACCACTACTGCCCGGCCCGGCCCGGCCGCGACGCTGCGCATCTTTCGCCCGGTCGGGAAACCAGCCCCGCCCCGGCCGGTCAGGCCCGAGGCGTCCACGATGCCGATGAGCCGCCCAGGGCGCTGGCGTCCGCCGCCCCCGAACACTGGCAGCGGCCCGAAGTGGTGTTCGTGTTCGGGCAGGCCACTGACCCGGTCATAACGCACCCCAGCGAGCAGGCGCGGTAGCCGCTGCCGCACGGGGCGCGGCCCGGCCCACTGGATGCTCGACAGGCCGGCCGCGGTCACCGGGCACCCGCCCGGGAGGCTCTCACGGGGGCACCTGCCCGCATGACGCTGACCAGCCGCCAGGTGGCGGCCGCGGCCACCACCGTGGCACAGCCGACGGTCAGCCCGAACACCCACAGCGCGGCCCGGTCGGTGCCGGCGCCCAGGCCATGCGCGAGCGCGAGCGGCCAGCAGGCATAGGCAAGCCAGTGCAGCTTGCGCCAGGCCCGCTGCCCCAGCCTGCCGCGGGCCAGGCTGGTCGCTATGAGAGCGAGCAGCAGGTCACAGGAGAGCGCGCCGAGGCCGAGCCAGAACGTCTTGTACGGCGAGGCGAACGGTA
>DASYYE010000037.1:0-5375 GCA_035946955.1 Streptosporangiaceae bacterium
GATAGGTGATCACGCGGAGTCTTCCAGCGGAAGTCGATCTTTGAGGGCCGGTTCCTGCCCGACGGCGTGATGCCCGCGAACAGACCGGCCACCGCGCTCCGCGCGAACATCGCCGTGGACAGTCAGATCATTCGTGGAAGACCTTCGTGGAACTGGCCGAGATGGCCAGTTCCACGAGGCACGGACGGGAAGCGCCGATTCTTGTGGTCAATCAGTCGTTTGGGCGGCCGGTCAGACCGAGCTGAATAGGCTCGGCCGGTCGAGGACGGTGGTCACGGTTCGTCAGGTCGCGATCGAAGACGCGAGTAACCGAGTTGCCGGCAATGTCTTCTAGCTCAGGCGCGACAAGCAGCGCATACGCTGAGCCATTCCAGGTACTGGCCGGCGTGAAACTCCACGACCTCTCCCCCGCTTCAAGGGTGCTGTGACCAGGCACAGGCTTGCCAGCATCGTCGATCACGGTGAGGCACCGCAGTCCAAGTGCGTGATCGATGGGCCGGTCAAAGATCGCGCGGACCGGGAGCCGGGTACCGGCGTGCACGGCCTCGATGCGCCAGCTAGGCGGTTCAACCCGCTGGCGTATCGCAGGGCCGACTGAGTAGCGGCGTTCGGCACCGGCCGCCAGCGGTGCTCCGCTGGCGTCCAGGAAGGCGCGGTGGACGACGAGCGCGACGCTGCGGCCTGGTGTCAGCGGGTAGCCGGCCTCGGTGTGAGGCCTGAGGCCCCGCTTGATGCGGCCCGGGTCGAGTAGCAGGGTGAGCCTGGCGCGGCGCGGATCCCACAGCTCAGGTTCCATCGGCAGGATGGCTCCGGGCAGCACCTGGCCGGACCCGAGATCCAGCAGTTCGACAGCGGCGCAGGCCAGCCCTTCGCTCATCGGGGCCGAAAAGTGTACATAGAACCGGAGTGTGTTGACCGGTAGCCTGTCAGCGGTCGGGTAGATATGCGTCACGACCGTGCTCACCCGTTGAGCCGCCGCGGGCCGCGTGAGCAGCAGCGGCCGGCTCGTCGGCAAGGTATGACCCTTCGGCGCGCGGGTGAGGAACGCATAGGTCATGCCCGCCGTAAACGGAAAGCGCGGGCGAAACCGCAGCGCCTTGCCATCAACCACGAACATCCCCGCCATCGGCGTAGCCGCGGCCGGGTTGCGCGCCAGCGAGTCAGCAGTGACAACGGCAAACCGTCGGCCGAGTTCCCCGATGCCGAGCCCGGAAAGCTCCGCCAGCTGAGCATCGGTCCATCCGGTCACTTCCAGGCAGTCCCGGTCGCCATCATGCGACCAGGCCAGCTCGTGAGACGGGCTCAGAGCGATGCCGTGCTGTAGGTGTGCAGAGCCAGGTCCCCGGTCGCCTCGCGCTGCAGCATGAGTACCCGATCGGCGCCAAGATTAGCCATCAGTCTCACCCCGGCATGATCGAGCTCTTCGCGCGGAACGCCAACCGGCTCAGTCGGACTCGTCAAGGGCTCCTGACCGTCGATCGCCACGGCGGGGATCTTCAGCAGCGGATGCCTGGTGTTGCACACCAGCAAGTATTCCGCGCCGTCATGCCGGTAGGCGATCATGTCCAGGGGCTGATTCATCGCGCCGAGCTCGGCGACAGTGCGCCCCCTCACCTGCGCCCCTGGCTGCAGGTCGGTGAGCGGGAAATGCACCACCGGCGTGCACGTGTAGCTCGCCAGCACACTGGTGTTGCCGTCGAACGGGATGAACGTCCGGATCGGCGAGGCGGTCTCGTACTTGCCGTGCGAGACATGGAAGATCTCCAGCGAACTGCTCTGCATCGCTGCACCGAACGGGAACGGGATGGCCCGCAGCGTGGAGGAAAACTCCTCGTTGCTGGCCCCGGCCACTAGCAGGGTGCCGTCGACCCAGGCCAGGTCGGTGATCGTGGAAGCCCGTAGCTTGACCCGGGTCAACGTCAACGTGACGCCCCTGATCTCGAGCGTCTCACTGTCCGCGTCAGAGCGGTTGAGCACAATATCCTGACGATCGTCGTCCGCGCCGGGCGCGTCATCCAGTCTGACCTGCGCGAACGGCACATCCGCGAGTTCAGCCACAGCCAGCTCGCCGTTGGTCACCCGGACCAGGACCGGGACCTCCGAAGCGCCGCGCCCCCGGGCCACCGACAGGTAAACCGCCTGCGAACCAGGATGCACCGCCATCCCTGCGATTCGCACGTCCTCCCGGGCCACACCGAGCAGCGAGCCCGCCCGCGTGTCCAGCGCGGCAACCTCCACTGGTTCCGCGGAGGTGGCGTCGTCACCGACATGGATCGCGAAGATCGTCGCTGCGGCGTTGTCAGCAACGAACAAGATCCCTTCTGGCCCGAACGTGATCGCTCCCGCTGACGACAGCGCCGGCGTCCCGACCTGCAGCCCGTACTTGTCCGCCACCACGTTGCTCACAACCACCACCTCCAGAGGCCTGCCACCCAGGCCCAGTGTAGCGGAAGGTTTATTCCGGTTGTTGCCGGAAGGGGCATCCCCTAGACGACAAAAGGTCGCCTTCATCACCGATGCCGCCCGCGGCCGGGTCAATCGGGTTTTCGGCTGACGAATCGGTAGTGATAGCCCAGGACATCGCTCTCGGTCGGTCCGAAGCCTACATTGCTCAGCCGTTCGCCCAGCCTCTCCGGATCGACGGGGTTGAAGGTGTCATCCGCATGGCCAGCTCGAATCATCTCCAGATCGAGGGACTCTTGGCCGACGAAGATGCCGCCGGGCCGAAGGACCCGGTGAATTTCGGCAAAGAGGCGGTCTTGCTCCTGAGTGGTGGTCATGTGATGGAGTACTGAGAAGCAGGCTGCCGTCGAGAAGCGGCCTCCGGGCAGGCCGGCCTGTGTGGCGTCAGCCACGATGACGTCGACGTTGGTGCCGGCTAGGCGCTCCTTGAGCGCTCGTCCTAGGTTCGGGTCCACCTCTACGGCGGTAACGCGGGTGACCCGCCGGCGAAGCAGGTCCGTGGTCAGTCCCGGCCCCGGACCGATCTCCAAGACATCATCCCCCAGGTTGCCGGCCGCCTCCACCCAGGGCAGCAGCTCGGACTCAAGCATTCGAGCCCACTCGGGGCTTGCCAAGAACTGCAGATGGCTCTGGTTCATAAGGCAGTGCTCCTCCCCTCCTCCTGCGCGATCTAGGCAGTGGTCTTCTTCCAGTCATTATCCGCGGCAGCGGAGAGCCTGCGCGGCTACTGTCCTGCCGTGCTGGCGGCCTTCATGACCGTGAGGAGCCGGTCAACCTCGTTTAGGCCTTCGGGCAGGCACTCGTGCAGCACACCGATGCCCAGAGGGACGATGCCGTCGGGCAGGCCCCTCGCTGCAAGGACCGACTTCAGCCAGCTGGCGAAGGCGGTGATGATGCTGTCGTCGCCTGTTAGAAGCGAGGCCTCGACGAACCGGAGGATGTAGTCGAGATCTTCCCGGGTCCTTGCCAGTTGCCAGTTGGCGTAGTCGGCTAGTGGTGGGAAGCGGTCCGCCAGGGAACTCATCGCCCGCTCGACTATCAACGGGCGTTCGGCGCCAGCGGCGAGGGCGGGAGCCTCATCCACAAGGGGCGCGGCAAGGGGTGGCCTGTCGCTGACCCATCTGCTGAGGGTGGCGACGGCACCGTCGAGGGTTGGTGCCCAGGCGTCAGCGCCGATGGCGGCGGCCCGGTTCGGGGCCGTGCCGAAGGCGGCACCGCCGGCGAGTACCGGAACGCCGGCGGCATGACTGGCTGATATCGCCCGGCGGGCGCCATGAAGATATAGCGGCACGGTGCAGGACACCGCCACGGCCGCCGGCCGTTCGGCGGCCACGAACCGCTGCAGGTGCTCAGCGGGTGTTGAGGCGCCCAGGAATACGACGTCCCATCCGGCAGCTCTCACCTGCTCGGCGAACATTCGCGCGGGCATGACGTGCCATTCCTCCTCGGCGCAGGCAACAACCACGGTCCCTTCGGGCGCATGGCGACGGCGGTCAGCTTCGAAACAGGCGGCGGCCAGGGCGAGATCGACGATCGCGGTGGAGGCGTGTTCGTCGGCAACGGTCAATTCGTTGTGTTGCCACAAGTCGCCCACCTTCCGCTGGACCTCGGCAAGCAGTTTCACTGCGGCCGCCAGGCCCGCATCCCGGGCGGCCGACCGGACGAGCTCTAGGGCATCGTCTCGGCGGCGGGCCTGGATCAGTTCAAGGACCGTGCCGGCCTGTGACACGAGGCAGCTACCGCGCGGCGGGATGGGCGGCGACTTTAACCGGCGGCAGCGAACAAGCCGGATGAGCGGGTGCGGGCAAGAGCGTCGGTCATCGCAGCATCTTCGCACCAGCCCGGCTTCGCGTACTCGGCGGCGTGGGCAGCTGGAGGCGGTGGACAACAATCCGGGCGTCCTCCATCACAAAGGGAAGGACGGCTTCCAGGCGCATCCGGGCCACGCTGGGGGACGGCGCGCGGGGAAGCAGCGGCGGCCCTTCACCGAAGGCAAGATCCACAGGCATGACCGTGTCATCCTGCAGCGCGGCCTCGCCTACCTCGCCGCCGAGCCGCTGGACCAAGCCAGCCAGGATGTCGCGAACCTGGCCCGCATCGGTGGCCCGCAGCAGGTCCCGAACCGTTTCATAAGTCGCCAGCACCGCGTAGGCGTCGATGCCAGCCAGCGCATCAACCACCGACCGCTGGGCGCTGCCGGGCAGCAGCACGCCAGATGCTGTGGCGGCGCCCCGGCCGGCCTGGCCGGATGCGTCACCGGGCGGCTCGCCGCTCGCCTCCCCTGGCCTGCCGGGCTGACCCAGAACCTGGCTGACAGCACCCGCGACCGACCAGCCCCGGTTGACGAGCCGGCGCACAGCCTGTACCCGGCCGACATCCGCCTCCCGGTACAGGCGTTGCCCGCCCGCCGTTCTGGCCGATGGCAAGAGCCCATAGCGGGCCTCCCAGGCGCGCAGCGTTGCGGTGGTCACGCCCGCCCGCCGTGCGACCTCGCCGATGCGCAACCCCGGGCTTGTGCCCCGATATTCGCCCACGTGCCAAGATTATAATCACAGACTTTGACAACCCGTTTAGGTCTTGTATAAGTTCTGGCACTATGAGTGCGGGGTGACTGCCCGACCCGGGCAACTGGAACCCGTGACG
Organism: Streptosporangiaceae bacterium; assembly: GCA_035946955.1. Classification (GTDB taxonomy): domain Bacteria; phylum Actinomycetota; class Actinomycetes; order Streptosporangiales; family Streptosporangiaceae; genus DASYYE01. Next base: position 5,107 of record DASYYE010000037.1, read on the forward strand.
GTTGCCTGGCAGGCTGGACGGGGGGCCAGGCCGCCAGGCCGTTTGTGACATCGCCCCGTACTCCCTATAGACCCAGGCCGACGGGAGCAACCCGCCAGCGTGGTACACGGAGCTGGTTCTGACGCTGGCTTAGCCGAGGGGACGAGGCATGGATGGAAGTAGACGCGCCCCGGCCGAAGCACCCGGCTTTTCCTATCGGATGGTGAGCCCGGAGTGAGGCCGCGATCGCGCCCGTCGCCCGCGCATGTCGCGATGGCCGTGGCAGCCGT
>DASYYE010000038.1:0-5577 GCA_035946955.1 Streptosporangiaceae bacterium
CGGCCGGGCTGGCACTGGCCGGGGCCTTGTGGGCGTGGCGGACCTACGCCATCCAGACCGGCCTGGCGGGCAAGACCGCCACCGCACCCATCGTGTTCGACGCCCGCCAATGGCAACGCGCGGTCCGGGCCGCCCGAGGCCGCACCGCCGCCCCCGGCACCTTCCCATTAGCCGACAACCGGGGCCGGGTGGTGATGGGCGCGACCATCCGCGCCATCGGCCACCGCTGGCAGCCCGTCCTGGCCATCCCCTACACAGCGATGGGCGTTCATCAGGTGGTCTTGGGGTCGTCGGGGTGCGGGAAGACGAACCTGATGATGCGCACCTGGGCGGGCTGGTACGCCGCCGCCCTCCAAGCCTCCCGCACCCGGGGGGCACCGAGGCCGCTGCTGGTAGTGCTGGACTGCAAAGGCGGCCCCGACTCCCGCGCCAAAGCCACCCGCACCACCCGCCTCCTCTTCTCCGTCGGCGCCGTCCGGGTCGCCGTCTGGCCCGACCAGGCCAGCGTGTCCCTATGGGCGCTCCCACCCCGAGACCTGGCGGTCTCACTGTTCCAGATGGTCTCCACCAGTCCGGACGGCCCGGCGGCCTATTACGCCGACGTCATGCAGGCCGTGTTGATGCTCGCCATCACCGCACCCCCCGCACCCCCCGTCAACGGCGCAGACTTCCTCACCCGGCTGAACGCCGCCTGGCTGACCAGCGCCTACGCGGGTGACCCGCCACGGCTCGCCGCCGTAGCGAGCGCCCGGACCCACCTGGGCGACATCGCGTTGCGCTACCGGACCCTGCTGGACCGTCTCGGCCCCGCCCTGGACGGCCCCGGCAGCCTCGCCAGCGAGGATGCCTGGTACCTCATCCTGGAAGGCACCAGCCAAGCCTCCGTAGCCGAGGCCCAGGCCATGGCCATCACCGAACTCCTCGCCCACGCCGTCACCAGTGCGGAGGCTGAGCCGCGTACGGTGCTGCTGGCCTGCGACGACTACTCCGCCGTGTCCGGCAAGGTGCCGCTGTTCCAGCTCTACGAACGTGGCCGGTCGCTGGGCATCGGGGTGCAGGTCTCGGCGCAGTCGTGGGAAGGACTGGGAGCGGACGAGGACGAGCGTAACCGGATCGCCGCCACCGCTGACGGTGGGATCTGGCTGATGCGGACCCCCTGGCCCGACCCCATCTGCAAGCTCGCCGGGACACGGCGCGTGGTGGAGTCCGCCACCAAGATTGTCGGTGGCATGTTCGGCGACGAAGGCTCCTCTAGGGTCCAGCACGCCTGGACCGTGGACCCCGACATCGCCCGCTCGCTAGAGGTCGGCCAAGCCGCCTACATCCACCGGGGCGGCGCAACCTGGGTCCAGATCGCCCGCCCCCGCCCCTCACCACTCCCGCTGCCACCACCACCGAAGGCACCCACGGTCATCGTCGCCCCGCCCGCCACCGGGCAGGCGGCCCCCCCGGGGCCAGATGGGCAGGGCACCGCGGGCCCCGCCCTAGACGACGTGTTCGGCACCCCCACCGGGGAGACCCGGCCATGACCTACAACCCCTTCGCCGTCCTCGGCCTGCCAGCCCGCCCCGACCTCACCGACGAGCAGGTCCACACGGCCTGGTACGCCATCGCCACCGCCACCCACCCCGACCGCCCAGACGGCGGCGACAAAGAACGCTACGCCGCCGCCTCAGCCGCGTTCGCGGCCCTGCGCAGCCCGTGGGCACGCAGCGAGGCATACGCCGACCTCACCGCCGCCACCCCACCCGCCGCCGCGCCTGCCGTCGGCCCGGCCAGGCAGGCCCGTGCCGCTGTGTGGCGTGACGTGCGGCTGCTCCCCGCCCGGGTCCGCCACGGCAGGCCGCTGCGGCTGGCTGGCCGTGTCCTGGCCGCTGCGCTGGTGGGCCTGGTGACGGCCCGCGCCGGGGTCGGCGGGCCGGTCACCGCCGCCGTCATCACCGGGCTGGCGGTGTGGCTGGCTTTGACGGTGCGGGCTGACCTCGCCCCGCCCCCGGGCAGGTGACGGCTGATGCGCCAGGCCAGGGCGGGCGCGGAGGCGTGGCGGGTGGTTTTTTACCCACCTGCGGCGCGGCGGGACCCTGCGGCGCCGGCACTCGGTCAATTCCCGGCAGGCAAGAAGCCTGCCCGTTCGCCCGGCCAGGCTAGCCGGCACCGCCCCCCACCACACCGCAGGACACCGGCCAAAAAACCACCCACCACGCAGGCCCGTAATGGGTCACCGAGACCCCTCACCGCCACCACATTGGACTGACAAATGAACAGTTACGAGACAGACGAACCCGCACCCACGGGACACGAAACCGCAGGCCAGGGCACCAGAGAATCACAGGAAAAAGACTCAGGTAATTCGCCGGATTGGCTTGGTTCCATTCCGAACGGAGCCATTTACAGCTATAATCTAGATGACAGGAAAACACCGGGCGGGATGAAAGTGCGGTTCAAAGTCCGCATCACCACCGGGGCCGAAGGAGCCCGGTGGGACGCCCGCCAAGCCGAGGCAATGAGGGAGCTACTGCAATGGGCCAGCCGACATTCCCAGGCCAGCTAGCCAGGGCGAGCGGGGAGGAGGCGGCACCGGTTCCCGTGGCGTTCATCGGCCGCACATCCACCGCCGTCGTACAAGACCCCGTGGCGTCGATGCGGCGGCAGGTCCGCAAGAGCCAGGAGAAGCTCCCCCCGGGGTGGTTCATCTCGGTCTACTACTGGGACATCGAGTCCGGCGGCCTGGACCTCGACGAACGCGGCCACGGCGACCTCCACGAACAGTTCGACGTGGGTATCCCCCGCGACGGGGGGATCGCGGACCTGCTCACCGAGGCAGCCGGGCCCGCGCCGTCGTTCGCCGCTGTCGTGTGTGAAGACATTGAGCGGTCCGGCCGTGACACCTACAACGCACTCAGGCTGGAGAAACGGCTCACGGAGGCGGGTATCCCGCTGTTCGCCACCGACGAGGCGATCGACATCACCGGGGCGAACGCCACGACGGTGCTGGTGCGGCGGGTGAAGCAGGGGGTCGCGGAGTGGTTCCGGTTGCAGATCAAGGAGAAGGCATGGGCCGGGCTGCGGGAACACTCCCTGGACGGATGGAACATCGGCTCACCCCCCTACGGCTACCTCGCGGAGAAGGTGCCGCACCCGGTGCCGGCCAAGCGTGCTGAAGGCCGCACCAAGACCCGGCTCATCCTGGACCCCCTGCGGGCCCCGGTGGTCGCGCAGATCTTCACCTGGCGCGCCATAGACAAGCTCGGCATCACCACGATCCGCAACCGGCTCAACGCCGACCCCGAGCAGTACCCACCCCCGAAGGGTGACACCTGGACCGACATCGGCGTGTACGCGCTGCTCGCGAACCCGAAGTACACCGGTCACATGGTGTGGAACCGCACCACCAAGCAGGGACGGGCACACGCCAACCCGCCGTCTGAGTGGGTGTGGACCGCCAAGCCCACCCACCCGGAGATCGTGTCCCGCGAGGTGTGGGACACCGCCCAGCAGGTCACCGCGAACCGCGCCGCCACCGCAGACCCCACCACGCCAGGGCACCCGCTGGCGCGGCGCACCTACCAGTTCCGCTCCCGGGTCCGCTGCCGCGCCTGCCGGCGGCGGATGCACGGCATCACCCGGCCCAACGTCACCTACTACGTGTGCCCCCACGACGTCACCAACCCCCGCCACCAAGCCGCCGCCCCCAACCACCCCAAGACCGTGCTGGCCCGCGAAGACGTCCTAGCCGCCCTGGTCAGCGACTTCTTCCGCGCCTACGTGTTCGGCCCCGAACGAGACGAACTCTTGGCCCGCCAACTCCCCGCCAACGACGCCGACGAGCAGGCCTGCCGCCAGCGCCAAGCCGGCCGGCTGGAGAAGAAGCTCCGCAAGGCCGAAGCCGCCCAGGACGCCCTGGTCCGCGAACTCGAAACACCCGGCCCCGACGACCCCGCCTCCCGCGCCCTGCGTGAGCGCGTCCGCGCCCGCTTCGCCGAACTCGAAACCGAACGCCAGGCCACCAAAACCCAGCTAGACGAACTCACCCACCAAACCGAGCAGCACGACCCCGCCCTGCTCGCCATGCTCCCGGTCGACCCCGCACTGTTCGACCAGGCCGGCGAACGGCAGCGGCAACTGCTCTACCAGGCCTTTGACATCCAGTTCCTGTACAACAAAGACATGAACCAGGTCACCATCTACGCTACCCTCACCACCAGCACACCAGCCGCCATCGCCGCCATCATCAACCGCAGCGAACCCCACCCCACCAGTTCAGACTTCCCAGCCCTCCCTATGAGGGGGAAAATCTGAACTGCTGATGGTTGTCCACAGTTGTCGCGCATAGGCTCTGGGCGATCTGGGGGTGGCCCGCCCAGTGGAGGTGCAAGTAAGAGGCGTGGACCCCACCCACTACGAAACCCTCCGAATGCTGGTCGATCGTCCAGGCGGGCGTAGCGGAGTGCTCAGGAGTCACAGTGGTTCGGTGGAACTCGTGTCCATGCACGGTTGCCCCTGCGCGGGTGAGCACCGAGTCGCACGCCGCGGTCGCGTCGCGGTAGCCGAGCGTCAGGGTGCTGGTCATGCGCGCGCTCGCGTTGATGACCCCGCACATCGGGTGGCCGTCCAGGTCATCGGCCAGGTACAGCAGGCCCGCGCACTCGGCGGCGACCGGGGCACCCGTGGCGGCCAGGCGTGCCACCTGTGCGCGGAGCGGCTCGTTCGCGGAGAGCTCCGCCGCGTGGACTTCCGGGAACCCGCCACCAAGCACGAGCGCGGCGGTCCCAGCGGGCAGGGACTCATCGCGTAGTGGGTCGACGGCGGCCACCTCGGCGCCCGCGGCCCTCAGCAGCTCACTGGCCTCGGTGTAGGAGAAGCTGAACGCCGCCCCACCCGCGACCGCCACCACGGTTCCACGCAGACCAGCGGGCCAGTCAGCTAGCCCGGCCACCCCCACCTGATCCCCGTTCCAGCGGGCTGGGGGCGGTAGGCCGGCCAGGGCGGCTGCGGGGTCCCACGGGGTGGCGGTGAGCGGGCCGGCGGTCCTGGCGAGAGCGACGACCGCGTCCAGGTCTACTGCTTCGGCGACCAGGGTGGCGAGGCGGTCCACGGTGTGGCGCGCCGCGCGTTCCCGCTCGGCCGTGGGAACCAGGCCCAGGTGCCGTGATGGCACCGCCACCTCGTCGCGGCGGCCCAGCGCGCCCAGCACCGGGCACCCAACCCCGGCCAGCGCCTCGCGCAGCACCTGCTCGTGCCGGGCGGACCCGACGCGGTTCAGGACCACACCACCGACCCGCACACCAGGGTCGTAGGACATGAACCCCGACACCAGCGCCGCGACTGACCGGCCCTGGGCGCGGCAGTCCACCACCAGCACCACGGGAGCGTCCAGCAGCTTCGCGACGTGGGCGGTTGAACCCTCCTCCGAGCTGCCGCGCCCGTCGAACAGGCCCATCACGCCTTCCACCACCGCGATGTCCGCACCCGCCGCGCCGTGCCGGAACAGCGGCGCGACCAGGTGCTCCCCGCACAGCACCGGGTCCAGGTTGCGGCAGGGCAGCCCGGTGGCGAGCGCGTGGTAGCCGGGGTCGA
>DASYYE010000039.1:0-14031 GCA_035946955.1 Streptosporangiaceae bacterium
CTTAGCTCGATACACCGATGGTGCAAGGTATGGGCTCACCTCGGCGGCCCGACAATTGTCACACGGAGTCCGTGAGCCTGGACACACCGTCACAACCCCCAAGCAACGGCAATGCCGCCCGCACCGTGAGCGGGTGCGGCCGCACCGCTGGACGAAGTTGGTGACCTGCTGCCGCGGCTCACGGCGGGAAGACAGCGAAGTCGGAGACCTGACCGACGGGCCACCCGGTGTTGGCGGTGACGTTCACCCGTACGTACCAGGCGGTCGTGAGGCTGAACGTGACGGTGTTGTTATTGGCGTTCGGGTCAAAGGTGTACCAGCCGGGCCGACGATGGTCGAGAAGTTCGACCCGTCGGTCGACCCGAGCAGCGACTGCCGGCAATCCGTGCCCGAGGGAGCCAGAGCGATCTGTCAGTTGACACTAACGTTCGTACTAGCTAACGTTAGCAACATCGGCTTCAGGTTTCCGAAGGAGGGGTCGTCATGGGCCAGGCGGTGGCGTTCTTCGAGGTCATCAGCCCTGATCACGAGCGGGCACAGAAGTTCTACAGCGAGCTGTTCGGCTGGCAGGTGGCCGCCGACCCGGCGATGGGCGGGTACGGCCTGGTCGACACCGGAGCTGGCGAGGGTGCCGTCGGCGGCGGCATCGGGCCCTCGTCTGGGCCGGGTGATCAGGGTGTGAAGATCTACATGAGGGTGGATGACCTGGACGCCTACCTGGACCGCGCCGAGCAGCTAGGGGGCAGGCGACTGGTTCCGCCGACCGACCTGCCGGGCGACTTCGGCAGGTTCGCGGTGTTCACCGACCCCGACGGCAACCAGGTCGGGCTGTGGGCCTGAGGTCGGCCAGATGACCGCCCGGCCACGCGGGAGCACCGACGACGAGGCGGTACGGGCAATCGCTGAGCCGCGCCGCCGCGCCATCTTGCGCCTGGTCGCCCGGGACGAGCTAGCCGCCGGGGAGATCGCGGCGGCGTTCGATATCACCAGGACGGCGGTCAGCCAGCACCTGACCGTGCTGAGGAACGCGGGCCTGCTGACCGAGCGGCGCGACGGGACCAAGCGGCTGTACCGGGCACGCGCCGAGGGCCTAGCCGGACTGCGGGAGTTCCTGGATGACATGTGGGCCGGGGCGCTGGACGCCGCGCGGGCGATAGCCGAAGAACAGGCAGGCGTGACCGGTGAGGACCGGGCCGCCAGCGCCGGATAACCGGCAGCACGGCAACGGCCACCCCCGCAGGGCCGCTGCGGGCCGGCCGGTGGCCGACTCACTCGATACCCGCCGGGCCCAGCTAAGTGGGTTCTGGGCGCTGGTGCTACGCCGGTTCCGCGATTACGCCAACTGGGGCTACCGCCCAGGCGGGCTCCCGGAGCGCCGAGCCGAGGAGGACAGATGACATCAGCGGAACGCGACGGCGACCAGGTGGTCACAGTGTTGCGGCGGCCGCCCGTACGCCAGGTGACCCTGATCCACGCGAGCGCAGAACACACCTTCACCACGTTCGTGACCACCGTCGGCGCCTGGTGGCCGGTCCAGCCCTTCTCAGCCGGCAAGGCCCAGGTCAGCGGCATCACCATCGAGCAACGGCTGGGCGGCCGGGTCTATGAGACCTGGCACGACGGCACCGAGGTCGGCTGGGGCACGGTGACCACATGGGAGCCGCCCAGGCGGTTCGTGATGACCTGGACCGGCACCCCCAAGCCGACCGAGGTCGAGTTCACCTTCACCGAACTCGGCCCCACGCTGACCCGGGTGACGGTGGAACACCGCGGCTGGGAGGCGCTGACCGACGAGCAACTGTCCGAGGACTGCGCGCTGCCCGGCGGCTACAACTCCGGCGCCTACTCGACCGGCTGGCAACGCATCCTGACTGCGTTCGAGCACACCATCGCCGAGGAGAACGCGTGACCGACCCTGTTGTAGTTGACGACATCACCGACGCATACATGCGGGGACAGGCTCATGCTCGCACAGGGCTACACCCGGCCGGGCTGATCGTGTTCGGCCCCGACACCATGCCTTGCGACAGTGCGTGGCCTGCGGCGAAGGTCGACGTCTTCAACCGCTGGGCCGACTCGGGAACACAGCCGTGACGCCACACGTCGACCCGGCCAGCGGGCTACGGCACACGCCGTCCCCGACGTCCTGTTTATGACGAGGTCCAAGCGGGGAACGTGACGCGGAGATAAGCCCAGCCCATCCCTTGGCTTGGGGGTGTCAGCCAGCTGTCCAGTTGGTGGTGTTCCAGACCCAGGTGGTGGCCGGTGCGGTCACGGCGGCGTCGCTTTCGCCTCCGAAGAGCAGGTCCTGGGAGGTTGCCCGCTGGTAGGCGATGCTCGCCCCCAGAGTGGCGGGCGGCAGTGTTGTGCAGGTGGTGCATGCCTGTGACCAGGTGGAGCCGTTCCACGTCCAGGTATCGGCGAGCGCCTGCTCGTTGTTGACGTTGGTGCCGGTGGTGCCGTTCATGCCGCCGAACAGCATGGCGCCGCTCGCGCCGGAGGCCATGGCCGGGAAGTCCCGGGCCGGTGGGCTGGTCGCGGGGTTCTTCTTGGCCCAGGCCCACACACTGGTCGTGGTGTTGAGAGTGAGTGCCCAGGTGTCGGCGAGGAGGTCCAGGCAGCTCGCCTGGCAGGTGGTGCTGTCGCCATCGCCGCCGAAGAGCAGGTCGGCGTTGTGCGGGCCGTCGTAGACCAGCCCGGCACCGTACCGGGCGGTGGGTGGCGTGCCCACGGGGGAGATCTGGGTCCAGGTCCCATTCCACAGCCAGGTGTCGCTGAAGGCGGTGGGCGAGGAGTTCGACGTGGCGGACTCCACGTTCTCGCCGCCAAACAGCGCCAGCCCTTTGAGGTGGGGCGCCTGGTCAGCCGCTGCGGCGTACCGTGCGGGCGGCGCCCCGGTACACGTGGACAGGCACCCTGACCCGTCCACCTGTGTCCAGGTGCCGGTCTTGGTGGCCGTCTGGTAGGTGAACTCCCAAGTGTCGTCAAGCCCAACCGGCTGCGCGGAGGCGCCGGGCAGGTACTCACCGCCGAACAGCAGCAGCTTGCCGCTGGCCGGGTCGTAGCCGAAGGCGGCGCCGACCCGGGCGGGCGGCGATGAGCCGCTGATGGTCACCGGCGTCCAGGTGCCCGTTGCGGAGTTGTAGATGTCGGTGGCCGCGGAGGGCACGCCTGCGGTGCAGCACCCCCCGAACAGGAAGATCTGCTTGATGCTGGCGTTGGCGTCGTAGGCCATGGCCGCTCCGGTCAGCGGGGAGGCCGTGGTGCAGTCGGTGGGCAGGGTCTTGCCCACCACTGCGGCCAGGAAGGCGAGTGTGGGCCCGGCCAGGATGTCGGAGTAGGTCAGTGCATGCTGGTCGCCGGGGACGTCGATGAGCTGCTCCGACGTCGTCCCCTTGGTGGTGGTGCACTGGGAGTCCAGGAGTTGGCTGAGGCCGGTGGCCTGGGCGAGCGGGATGATCTCGTCGCTGCTGTCGGCCAGCAGGTACGGCGGCGCTGGGACCGTCTGGCTCAGCGATGTCGTAGGCGACGCGTCAGCGTAGGCCGTCGGTGCTGGCACCTGCTGGGTCGTGCCGTTGGCGTAGTACAGCGTGCATGTGGCAGCCGGGGAGTCATAGCAGCCGAGGTAGTTCTTGACGATGGCCCCGGCCGAGCCGGGCTGGCAGTTCGCAGAACTCGCACAGCCCATGCCCGCCGCGCTCAGGTCGGCCGGGCCGGACTGGCTGATGACACCCGCCAGCCCGTCGTTGATGCCCATGGCGTTCTCACCGGCCAGGTCAGCGAGGTTCCCCCCGGCTGAGGTTCCGAGGATGAAGAGCTGGGCCGGATTGAGGCTGGGCTCGTTTGCCTTGACCCACCCGATCGCGGAGTTGATGTCCTGCAGGTTCTCTGGGAAGCTCCCGCTGCCGGTGACGTCCACCGCGTAGTCGATGGAGAAAGCGTCGTAGCCGTTTTCGGCCAGGCAGTCACCGATGCTGGTCATGGAGTCGCCGGCCTCGGTCTTGAAGTTGCCCTTCGCCCATTCCCCGCCGTGCACCAAGACCACGCCGGGCACAGTGGTCTGCGGATCCCCGACCGGCAGGTACACATCCACATCCAGTGGCTGGCCGTTGGCTGGCGAACCATAGGTATGCAGCGATTCGCTCACACCGTAGGGCGTCGCAGGACACGACAGCGACGGCGCGCCATGCCCGCCACCCGCCAGCCCCCGGTCCGTGAACCCGGACAGCGACAGGGTTCCCAGCAGGGCCACGGCCGCCAGCGCCGCCCCCTCCCATCGCCTCGCCCGGCCCGTGCTCGCGGGCGGTCGCTGCGCCATAGCGCTCCCCCTGCATCAAAACCCAGCAATGGCCGCGACTTTAGGCCCTGGATATGGCCACCACAAGACCAGCCGGCAAACACCAAATCTGCAACGCGCCGTGCCGTCGTGGACCCCAGGTCACAGGCCACCAAGCGACCGGCTTGCGATCTACAGGATCATTCATGACCGGATCTTGGCCCACTCGGGGGCAGCCGCCAGCCGGGGATCAAGCGTGTGGGTGGTGGCTGGGGCCCGGTGGTTCAGGCGCCCACGTGGGTGGCTTCGGCGAGGATCCCCGCGACCTCGTCAACTGCTTCACTGGCGTCCGGCCCGGTCGCCGACACGGTCACGCTCTGACCGCTGGTCGCGCCCAGTCCCATGACACCGAGCACGCTCTTGGCGTCCGCTGTCCGGTCGCCGACGGTGAGCGACACCGCTCCGGTGAACTTCGTGGCCGCCAGCGCCAGCGTGCCAGCTGGGCGAGCGCGCAGGTCACCGATGAGGGTGACCCGCTGTTCACAGCTTGCGGACATGGCGGGCCTCCTCTGCGGCGGCGCGCACGCGTCTAGGTCGCCGTGGCGTAGTTATGCGACGGCCAGGTTGATGCCGGCCATGGCCTCGCACCCGTAGGAGCGAGCCTGGGCAGGGCCAGCCTGGAAGAGTGCCCGGACTTCAACAGCGCTGAATTCAACCGTTGCGCCACCGCTCTGCGTGCAGGCTGCACCGCGTACGGTCACGCTCTGTGGTATGTGTCAGTACCTCACTAGGCTGTCGCCGAGGATGGGGACGATGTCTGGCGCGCCGAGCCGGATAGCGTCGGCGTCGGTGTCGCTGTCAGCGTCTTGGGAGGCCCGCTCGGCGGCGATCGTGGCCCGGTAGTGTTCGACCTCCTTGTTCACCTGTCGTGTTTCCCATCGCATCGGGGTGGCCATCAACTCGGCGGCCTCTTTAGCGGCGGATAGCCCCCGGTCGCAGGTCTCGATGGAGATGTGTGTGCGGCGCGCGAGTACGTCATCGAGGTGGCGGGCTCCTTCGTGCGATACGGCGTATATGATCTCGGCGCGCAGGTAGTCGTCAGCTCCCTGGAGTGGCTGTCCGAGGCTGGGGTCGGCGTCGATGAGCCCGAGGACTTCGCCGGTGAGCGTGCCGTACCTGTGCAGTAGGTGCTCGATGCGGGCAATGTGCAGGCCGGAGGATCGGGCGAGTGCCTTCCTGCAGTTCCACATCGCGATATATCCTTCGGCTCCCACCAGGGGCACTTCGTGTGTGCAGGATGCCGGGGTGTTCTCGCCCAGTCCCTTCACCACTAGATTCGCTGCGTCGCGCGCCGCCTGCCGGTAGGTGGTGAACTTGCCTCCCGCGATCATCACAAGCCCGGGTACCGGGTCCGCCACCATGTGCGTGCGCGAGAGCTCGGCGGTGGCCTGGGATCCGCTGGCTGGCAGCGGCCGCAGCCCGGCATAGACGCCTTCGACGTCGTCTCTGGTCAGGGGGATCGACAGGATCCTGTTTGCTTGCGCGAGCAGGTAGTCGATGTCGGCTCTGCTGGCAGCTGGGTGCGCCTTGTCCAGCGCCCATTCGGTATCGGTCGTCCCAATGATCCAGTGACGCCCCCACGGGATGACGCTCAGGATGTCAACTGCCGTTCGGAGGGTGATCCCTGTCCGGGAGTGGATCCGGTCCCTGGGGACTACCAGGTGGATGCCCTTGGACGCGTAAACGTTGATCATGCCTCGCCCGCCGAGCAGGGCCTGGATATCGTCGGTCCACACCCCGGTCGCGTTTACTACCTGGCGGGCCCGGATGTCCAGCGTGTTTCCGGATTCAAGGTCAACCACGCGGACGCCGGTGACCCGCTCGCCTTCTCGCAGGAAGCCAGTGACCTGGGTGCGTGAGGCGACTTGTGCCCCGAAGCTGGCGGCAGTGCGGATCAAGGTGATCACGTATCGGGCGTCGTCGACCTGCGCTTCCCAGTAGATAAGCCCCCCGGTGAGCGCCCTGGGGCTGAGCGAGGGGGCCAGTCGCAGCACGGCGCCTTTGCTCAGCCGGCGATGTCCCGACAGTCCCTTGGCATAGTGGTCCGAGGGCCCGAGCCAGTCGTAGGCGGCCAGCCCGGTACTGACGTAGGCGCGTTCCCAGAGGTGATGGGTACATGGGAACAGGAACGACACGGGGCGCACCAGGTGTGGGGCAATGCGCTTGAGCAGCAGCGAACGCTCGTCCACCGCCTCCTTGACCAGGCTGAAGTTGCCTAGCTCCAGGTCACGGACGCCTCCGTCGATGAGTTTGCTTGACCGCGATGACGCGCCAAAGGCGAAGTCACGGGCTTCGACCAGACCTACCGACAGGCCCCGGGTGACGGCATCAAGTGCGATACCTGCGCCGACTACCCCTCCGCCGATGACCAGGACCTCATGTTCGCTTTGGGCCAGCGCTTCAAGCGCGACTGATCGCTCGTGCGGTCCGAGCCTCGGGTATGCGGACTCTACCGCCACCACATCAGGCGGTTCGATGCGCCACGGCCGGCGGACCCCGCTCTGGAAGTAGAAATTCTGGTCACGGCCAGCCTGGTAGATATTGCCGCCACCCCTCAGTCTGGCCTGAAGGCGAATTATATCTCTGTCTGAAGGCGGCTTACGAGAGTCACTCATGGCTCCACAATGTGCTGGTCACGGCCGGCCTGGAAAATCCGGCTATTACCCGTAGCCTTGGCTTGAACAGTAACCAAGTTGACCCGGGCCTCAGTGGCTTTTTCCATTACCGGCTGCAATTCGTTCACCACCTGCCGCAACTCCCGTTCTAGCTCCGGGTTGGCCGCTACCAGGCGCCTCAGCCTACTGCGCCACTCACCGACAAGGTCGAGTTCGGCCTGTTCATCACCCCGCTGCCGCGCCGAAAGCGCCTCTTGCCGGGCCGCGGCCAGATCAGCTTCCACAGCCAGCGCCCGCCCGGGATGCGCACGGCGCCACAGTCCTCCTACCGAAGCCTTGGCCCGCTCCCAGCCATCAGTAGTCATCAACTGGACCAAAGTGGCAGCGGCCGTTGACGTCAGCGCGGCCAGTTCCGGATCCATGCTGCACTACCTCCGAGTCGCATCCATAGTAGACCGCCAAGCAAGGCCCGGCCAGGCGACCGACCCGATGCCGAGCCTCATTCCGAACCACCACCACGCGGCACATCCCTAACTGCGGGCATGTTAGATTGCATTAATGCAAGTAGCCTGGAATGGGGCTGACGGCCGGCTGAGCGAGGCCGCACCGAAGCCCACATATGCGTTTGCCTCTCATTCCGTGGTCACTTATCGCCTGCCCGGCACGATGTGGACCCCAACAGGAGCACCGTAATCGCATTTCCGCCAGGGTTATTCGCAGCATTGACGCACCAGAAAACCTGTCCGGTGCGGCGCCGACAGCCAGCCATCACAACTGATGCCGACATGCATAGGCGGCTACGGGGTGCGCCACGAACATTCCCACGTACCGCCGAGAGCGGGCTCCTGATGGCTTGCAGCAGTGGATGCTAACTGTCACGTGGGCCGACGCGCGGGGCTGTGGGGGTCAGCCAGCCTGGTAGGTGCATTAGGTCGCTAGCCATGGAGTCCAGGTTGACGAGGGAGGATGTTCTCGGTGCGGGGCACGATTCGGTCAACGGTTGTCGAGTTCGGCCTTGTGTCGCCGACAATGAGGAAACAACGTCTCCCCAGGTTGGCAGGAGCTGCTGGTGAGGGCCGAGGAGCTGTCAGAACCTGAGCTTGCTGTGTGGGAGGCGTTCCCCGCTGGCGAGGCCGTGGACTTGAGGGATGTCGGGGACTCGGTTGTGCGGGCCGAGGCTCTCACCGCACTGCTGCTTGGCGAACGGTCGAGCCAGCCTGGCAGGGTGCCTGCCAGGCGGCGTGACCCCCCGGACCGTGCTGCCGTAGCTGGGCCGACCTGCTGGACTACTGGGTCATGCAGTGCTGAACTGTGGCACGTGTGTCAACAGCGGGCCATGCTGGCTGGTAAGGCAAAGTGTGCCAATTAAGTCAGGGCTCGGCGTCGTGGGGGGATAGGCATTGACCTCTGAGATTGTCACTTATCAGTTGGATCAGTCAACAGTAGTACGTTTTGAGGTTGATTGTCCGGCCGGGTTCCAGCCGGCTGGTGGCGGCAGCAAGGCTGTCGGGACGGTGAAGGACGCGATCAGCCCGGCGATCGAGGCGGCAAAGGTGGTGCTTGCCAAGGCTCAGGAGGCTGCGCCGGACGAGGTGGAGGTGACGTTTGGAGTCAAGGTGAGTGGAGGAATGGACTGGCTGATCGCCAGGGCGGCCAGCGAGGCTAATTTTGAGATCAAGCTGACCTGGCGGCGGCTCACTCATCCTGACCCGCCGACGCCACAGGAGCAGGGCCTTGAGTGATGAGGGTGGCCGTCACCCTGCGGAGAGCACATGGGTCACGGCGGTCTATGCCGAGGGGTATGCGGAGGCGCTGGGCACAGCCGTGGTGATCGACCGGCAGCGGCTGCTGACCTGTGCCCACGTCTGTTCGCACCTGATCGATGAGAACGGCGATCCAAAGGGGGGATTGTGGGCGGTCTTCTCCAGGTTCGCACCGCCCAGTTCCAATGACCGCGGAGGCGGGGCGCCACGCCGCAGGGTTGTTCGGGCGAGGTTGTCGGATCCCGTGTACGACTTGGCGATACTGCACCTCGAGGGGGTGGTGCCAGCGGGGGTACAAGCAGCCCGGCTGCGCCGCCCGATGCCGGACTACCTGATCGGCCGGGGCTGGTGGGCGGCTGGCTTCCCCCGGGGACAGGTGCATGGCAATGCCGCCAGCGGGACCGTCGGCGCCGCCCTGAGCGATGGTTTCGTACGGCTCGACACCCGCTCGCGGTACGGGGTGGAGATTGGTTTCAGCGGTGGCGGGCTTTGGTCGCCGGACTACGACGCGGTCGTCGGGGTCGTAGGTGTGGCATTTACCGGCGATCGTGCCGACGACCGCGTTGGCGATGGTCTCGCGATCACGTTTTACCAGGCTGGCCTGTGTTTCAGCGAGGAGAGCCTGAGCGCGCTCGCCGGGTGGTCTGCAGAGCAGGCCGGTGAGGTTGCACTGTCGTCCTGGGGGTGGGCGCTTCAGGATGACCCGGAAGCCGGCCAGCATTGGCGTCCCAGGGCGCGTGGTGTCGGCGTCGACAGCGAAGGGGGGTTTCGCTTCCGGGGCCGCCGGGCGGCGCTGACCGCGATCACAAGCTGGCTGGGCCGCGAACCTACCGGCCGCAGGGCACTGGTCGTCACGGGATCACCGGGTGTGGGGAAGTCGGCCGTGCTGGGCCGGATCGTCACCACGGCCGACCCTGTGATCGCCGACAGCCTCCCTGCCGATGATGTGGTACGGGCGGCCGAAGGTTCCGTCGCCTGTGCGGTGCACGCCAAGGGCAAGACCGCGCTGGAAGTCGCCACAGAGATCGCCCGCGCGGCTTCGGCCATGCTGCCCGCCAAGCCACTCGAACTGGCGCCCGCTATCCGCGCCGTTCTCACCGTCCGTGACGCCGCACGCTTCAATGTCATCATCGACGCCCTCGACGAGGCGACAAGCCCGGCGGAGGCAAGGCTGATCGTCAACCAGATCGTCCTGCCAGTGCTACAGCAGTGCGGTGAGGCCGGAGTCCGGGTCGTCATCGGTTCCCGCCGCCGGGACAACGACGGTGCTCTTGTCGAGACCTTCGGTGATGCAGGGGTTGTCATCGACCTGGACTCCGATGAGTACTTCCTGCTGGAGGACTTGGAGGCATACACGCTGGCAACACTCCAGCAGCTAGGCAGCGAACGCCCCGGCAACCCCTACAGCGACCAGGAGACAGCGCGTCCGCTCGCAGCCCGGATCGCCATGCTGTCCGGCGGGAACTTCCTGGTGGCCCGGCTCACTGCGGGCAAGCACGGACTCTATGACCAAGAACCTGCCGACCTTGGAGGGCTGACCTATCCCATGGACGTCAGAAACGCCCTGCAAGGTTACCTTGGGCCCGTCCCGGGAGCGGCCGGGCTATCCGCCGCCGACCTGCTGACTGCGCTGGCATACGCCGAAGCCCCCGGCCTAACCCTCGACCTGTGGATCACGGCAGCCGAAGCCCTGCACGGGGTACGGGCGACGGAACAGCAACTGGACGAGTTCACCCAGTCAGCGGCGGCCAACTTCCTGGTGGAATCCAGTCAGGACGCCGAGCCGGTGTTCCGTCTGGGCCATCAAGCCCTCAACGACACACTGCTTGACGCGCGGGCACGGCGCGTGGTCAGGGATCAGAGGGCACTCACCCGCGCCTTCCTCAGTTATGGCCGCCAGACCGGATGGGCTGCGGCCCCGCCCTATCTGCTCCGCTCACTCCCTCGCCATGCCCGGCCCGCCGGGCTGATCGACGAGCTGCTCACTGATGACGAGTACCTGCTGCATGCCGACCTGCGGCGGCTGACACCACAAGCCTCCCAGGCCACCACGGATGCGGGCACGAAACGGGCGCGACTCTTGCGGCTCACCCCTTATGCGGTTTCCGCGGGCTCGCGGGCACGCACCGCGCTGTTCAGCGTCACCGAGGCGCTGGAGAAACTGGGCGATGACTTTCTCAGCAGCGCGAGGCCCGCGCCGTACCGCGCCTGCTGGTCCACTGTCACGACGCACCTGGAGCGGGCGGCCCAGGAAGGCCACACCGGCGGAGTCACTGGACTGTGCGCGTTCGGCCTGGCTGGCCGGACACTGCTCGCCTCCGCCGGAGAAGACGAGATGGTCCGGATCTGGAACCCGGCCAATGGCGAACAGCAGCGTGTGCTCGAAGGCCACAGCGGGGCGGTCAACGGCGTGTGCGCCTTCACCTCCGGTGACGGGACTCCGCTGCTCGCCTCCGCCGGGACCGATGCCATGGTGCTGCTGTGGGATCCGGCCACCGGGGTACAGCAGCGTGTGCTCGAAGGTCACAACGGCGCAGTCAACGGGGTGTGCGCGTTCACCTCCGACGGGCGGACGCTGCTTGCCTCCGCCGGGGCGGACGGCATGGTGCTGCTATGGGATCCGGCCACCGGGGAGCGGCAACGCGTTCTGGAAGGCCATGGCGGTGCAGTCAACGTCAACGGGGTGTGTGCATACACCCGTGACGGGCAGACGCTGCTGGCCTCGGCAGGTACCGACAGCATGGTGCGGATATGGGATCCGGCCACCGGGGCACAGCAGCGTGCCCTGGAGGGGCACAGCGGCGCCGTGTGGGCGCTCTGCGGGCTCGTCTCCGGTGCGGGGCGTCCACTGCTGGCCTCCACCGGCGACGATGAGACAGTCCGGGTGTGGGATCCACTCACCGGGGAGCAGTACCACATGCTGGGAGGCCACATCGGTGGCGGCTGGACGGTGTGTGCCTTCACCAGCGATGACGGCACCACGCTGCTAGCTGCCGCCGGGACCGACGCCACGGTGCGGGTATGGGATCCGGCCACCGGAGAACAGCGGCAGACCACGAGAGTCCACCCCGGTTCGGTGTGGTCAGTATGCGGGTTCACCTCAGACGACGGGCGTACCCTGCTCGCCTCCGCTGGTGACCACGAGTCCGTGCACGTCTGGGATCCGGCCACCGGAGCGCGGCAGCAATCCATGGCTGGCCACTCTGGCGGGGCGTGGGCGGTGTGCCCGCTTACCTTGGCTGGCCACAGCCTGCTGGCCGCCGCAGGTCACGATGGCCGCGTGAGACTGTGGGATCCAGTCACAGGCCAACTGCGGAAAGCCTTCGGCTCCGGCACCAGCGAGGTGTGGTCTGTGTGCGCGTTCACTGCGGCCGACCGTACGCTGCTGGCCCTGGCAGGCACTGACAGCATGGTGCGGATTTGGGATCCGGCCACCGGAGAGCAGCAGCAGGCACTGGCAGGCCACGTAGGCAACATCTGGTGTACCCGCGCGTTCACCACAGGTGACGGGCGCACCCTGCTGGCATCCGCGGGGGACGACGGGATAGTCCGGGTGTGGAACCCAGTCAGCGGGGATCTGGTACGGGCACTGAAAGGCCACACTGGCGGGGTCTGGTCGATCTGCGCGTTCGCACCCGAGGAGGGGCACACCCTACTGGCCTCTGCTGGAGCAGACGCCGAGGTGCGGGTATGGGATCCGGCCACCGGAGAGGTGCGGAGGGTGCTCAAAGGTCACACCGATGGAGTCTGGTCGGTGTGCTCGTTCACTTCCGGCGGGCGCGCCCTGCTGGCCTCATGCGCGAGGTCCATGGCACACGTGTGGGATCCCACAACTTCGCAGACACTGCAAGCGATCCCAGTGCACCTCCTGCCTCACGTCATCGGGGAGGTCGAGGGCCGCTTGGTCCTTGGGCTGTCCGCTGGCCTGCTCACCATCGAACTCGCCGATATGGACTATCACGAGGGCAACCGCGGCTAGGCGACTGCCTGAGTCAGCTCTGCGAACTCCCACGGGAACCCAGCTGGCTCACCAACGTAGAGAGGCGCTTTGCGGACGCGCTGAAGGCATTCTGAGGGCCCGGTAGGCATCGCCCCGCCGTCTGAGGCTGGGGATGCGGTCGTATTGGGTGATCCGTCAGCGTCGTACTTGTAGACGCAGGTGTAGGTGCCCGCCAATCCTGTCTCGGCGGGCGGGTGGTGTCGGAGATGGCTGTGGGCTGGTAGGTGGCGGTGAAGCCGAGGATCGAGGTTGTGTAGGCCTTGCCGCGCCTGTTCGTGCCTCGACCCCGACGCCACGGTCTGGGCCTCGACCAACGCCGGATTCGGTGTTCGGCGCGAGCCATCATGCGCGGTGGCTGGGGTGAGGGCTTACCGTGCGTGGCTGCTGCCGTTAATTCGCCTGCGGCCGACACGGACTGCCCTTGAAGATCCCTGCCCGGACCAGCCCGGCCAGGCGCGGCCTGCCCACGCACGCCCACCGCGCGATGGTCTGCCTGTGGACGTCCTGTGGCCATGTTGCCAACCCCAAGACGAGGGGCCCGCAGCCCCGGCCTTCGCGACTGTGGCTTACCGCGGTCTGCTGCACTGCGGCGGACCTGGCGCACCAGCAACAGCGGAGTCAGCGCCGCGGCCCGGCCTGGCTGGCCATGCAACTCGACCACCAGGTGCATGTGCAGGTAAACCCAACCAGGCTGGGGCCTGGCCATTGATGAGTGGTGGCGATGGTGCCGGTGTGACGCTGTTTCTCTCGGCTGGGGGGGCTTGGCTGTGGCGGCGGTCGGCGCTGGGGGGACGGGGGCTTGGCTGTGGTGGGCGGAGTTGGGCATTATCGGCTGGGTCGGGTGGTGGTGGGGGAAGGGGGGGTCTGGTGGGCCGGGCTGAACGGCCGCTCGAGCCGGGTTCAGGGCTGGTTGCCGCTTTTGCTCATGAGCTGCGGCTGCTGCGGCAGGCCGCGGGGTCGCCTACCTACCGGGCGCTGGCCCAGCGCACGCACTATTCGGTCACGTCGCTGTCGCAGGCGGCTTCGGGCCGGTGCCTGCCCACGCTCGGCGTCACCCGGGCGTTCGTAGCTGGCTGTGGCGGCGATGTGCAGGAATGGGAGCGCCGCTGGCGGCAGGCCGCGGCGGCAGCCGTGGCGGGCGATGAGCCAGGGGGGCGCATGCCAGCGCCGGGCAGCACCACGGCCGGCGCATCAAGCGGCTGGGCGGTGGGCGGTGCGTCCACCGCCTCTGCGCCGGCTGTGTCACCTGCGGCCGCGGCTGGCCGGCTGGGCTGGTCTTGGCTGGCTGGGCGGGGTGGCCGCTTGCTGGGTGTGCCC
>DASYYE010000040.1:0-2675 GCA_035946955.1 Streptosporangiaceae bacterium
ACATCCTGCGCATGCTGCGGCACCACAGACCAGCTCAGCATCGATCACGTCGGCGGAGACGGGCACCTGCACCGCAAGGAAGTAGCCGGCAGCCTTTACCTCTGGCTGATCAAGCAGGGATACCCGGAAGGCTTCCAGACGCTCTGCCGGTCTTGCAACACATCCAAGGGCCGCGGTCCCAGGTGCCGTATCCACATGCAGCGACCAGCCATAAACGAACTGTACTGTAACCCGGATCACATCGCTGCGATTAACGCACATCTATACGGAAAGCCGCTCTGGCCTGCCTAGGCTCCTAACTGTAGGTTTGGTGCCATCATGTATGCTCAAGGTGAAACCACCACGAGGTTTAACGTCAAACCCAGGGGTTCTGTCCTTCAGCACTACCCATGCCACCAGCTCACCCTGTGCACGGCTCTCAGAGCCACGCACACGGCCTGGCAGCACGAGAGGCAAGCAGACGCACGGTTCCGATGCACTCCCCTCCGCAGTCTCGTTCCTGGTCCTGCCGGGGGTCACGCGGGCAAGGGTGCCGGCGGAGCTGGCCTCGCCCGGTACCCTGGGCGGCGGGTGAGCTGGGCACGGTGCCTGCGTGGTGCGGGTGAGTCCCTGCCCCGACCCGGACATACGGGATGATCCGGGACGGAAGGGGACGAAACGGACACACCGGCAAGCCGCCTCTCGTACCAGTCAGGTTGAGGGGCCACAGGGTTCCCGGTTACGCTGGGTGCATGGCGGTGACGGAGCGTGGTGCATAGCTGAGAAGGTGCACGCGGGCACGCGAGGCTGCAATGCACTAGCAGGGTTGAGGGGGTGCAAGAGGACGGTCCCGCAGGGGGTATGGCATCCTTTGGGCCGTGACCCTCATGGTGGACGGGTACTGCTTCCGCTGCGGGAGGCCGCTCGGGAAGGTGGCGTGGGATGCGGCGGACTTCGTGTGGTGCAGGAAGTGCGAGAAGGCGGATGAGGTCTACACGCCACCTGGGAAGCGCTTACCGCAGCAGCGGGAGACGGGGCAGGGCATGATGGGGACGTGAGTGTCACCTATAAGCCCACCTCCGGGGTCTGCGTCAGGGCGTTCCCGGGTTACCGGGGCGCACCCGTCCGCCGCGACGCCCTGGAGCTTCACGCCTCCTGCGCGGGCCTCTACGACGGCATCGGGCCGGTCGGCCCGTACGAGCCGGGCTGCCCCTGCATGTGCGAATGCCACACTCCGGAGGGCCTCCCGGACTGGATGAGGCCGCAGGAAGGGGCGGCGCTGGAAGAAGCGCTGGCGAAAGAGGCGCGGATCCGGGCGATGACCGAGCACCTCGAGCGCGCCCATCCGGTACTGGGGCCTGGAAGCCTCCCTGATGTCATGAGCGCTCTCAGGGAGTCGTGCCCGGAGTGCGGGGGAGAAGCGTGAGCGGGAAGAGCGTGCTTGAGGTCTCGGCACCGTACGCCATCCGGCCGCGCATGGGCCTGTCGGCCGGCATCGATGAGCCGCTGCTGCGTGTCCTGGCCGTTGACGGCACCCGCGTGACCGTGGTCCGCTGGCGGTGGTGGCACACGCTCTCGTCCCGGCTGAGGACGTGGCCCCGGAAGGCGGGAGAAGCCGCCTCGGTGCGCTGGTGCGCTATGCGCGGTCACCCGTTCGACGGCGAGTACTGCCGGTGCGGCGCGCGGGAGAACCCCGACTGGCTGGACGAATGGGAGGATCTAGGGCCATGACCAGGCAGGCGCGGGACCGGAAGAAAGCCAACCGCGGCAAGTCGCATCCGCACCCGGTGCACGTCCAGCGGGTGAACCCGGACCACCCGCACGGATCGCCGCTGCCGGTGAACTGCCCGGTGTGCAGGCCCTCGCCCCGGAAGTGGGACCGGTCCCTGGCTGGCAAGGCGGCAGCGTGATGAGCGACCCCCGGCCCTCCTGGCAGCGTGCGCACCCGACCCTAGTTGACCCGGCCAGGGAAGAAATCGAGGCGGACCTTGATCCCGGCATCCGCCCCGCCGTGCTGGCCCTCTGGGAACTCGGCATCGAGACGCACGAGTCCTGCCAAGGTGGCGACGGGCACGCCTGGACCTGGCCCGTCGTCCAGTTCGGTGCCAGCAGCGACGAGGAAGCAGTTGCCGCGTTCCGGTCCCTGATCGAGAGCGGCTTCCCGGCCGACCGGCTGCACAAGGCATGGCACCATTGCCCGGACTGCTACCCGGAGCTGAGCGGGCTGCAATGGGAGGTCATCTTCCTGCGCGGAGACCGGGGAGACAGCCGGTGAACCGCCATCCGGGGCTGTGGTGAGGCATCATGGGGCGGGTGAGCGAAGTCAATAGCGCCGTCACAATGCAACTCTGCGCGCTCGGCAACTGCATACTCGGCCCTGGCGGATGCCCCTGGGCACCCTGCCCTCGCCTCCGGAAGCCTGAAGCGGAGAAGAAGCCGTGAGCCACGGCAGCCCGCAAGGCGGGTACAAGCCGCGAGTGTTCTTCGAGGAGAACGTGGAGGTCACCGGGCCGTGAGCAACAAAGCCGAGTGCCCGACCTGCAAGGCGTGGCTCTCCGGCGTCTATGACGCGATCGAAGGCGTCCGCGCCGCATGTCCCTCTTGCGGCCTGCCGGGCAACGTCATCCGTGCGGTGGAAGCCGCGCGCAAGGCAAAGGCGGACGCCGGGCTGACCGCGCAGCTCGAGGAGGCCCTGG
>DASYYE010000041.1:0-13914 GCA_035946955.1 Streptosporangiaceae bacterium
CACCGCGCCCCCCTCCGTACCCTCCACCCCGGCGACAGCACCCTCCACCCCGACAGCACCCTCCACCCCGACGCGGCGCACCGCACCGGCTTCCCGCCCCGCTTCGCGGCCGCCGACCGCGGCCCGAGGCCGGGCGGCGAACCCCGGCCCGGCCGTCCAGGTGGGCGGGGCGGCGATCCCGGGCGGGAACGGCACTTCCGGCCAGCCATCCCGCCCCAGTGGACCGTCCATCCCCCCCGCCGCCGCTGCCTCCCCGGGAGCTCAGGTCGCCGCAGCCGCGCCCGGTCCTGGTGGGACAGCTATCCCCGGGGTTTCGGCCGGTCCTGCGAGCCCGCACCCGCCGGCACGAGCGAGTGATGCCGACGTGGCAGGCGATGCCGCCATCCCGGGCCTGCCAACGGCGACCCTCGAGTCAGCAACCAGCCCGTCGCCCCGGTCCAGCCCGGCAGCATCAGGCCGTCAAGCAAGGCAGGTGCATGTGGCAACACCAAGCGGTCCGGCAACCGAGGCACGAGCAGCAACACCCAGCCCGTCAGCGAGCCGGACGCGCCGGACGACGCCAGCCCCGTCGGCAAGCCAGACCCGCCGGGCAACGCCCAACCCGTCGGCAAGCCAGACTCGCCGGGCAGCACCGAGCCGCGCAACGAGCCCGGACCCACGGCCCGCCAGCCGGCCAGCCGCGCGTCAGCAGGGAGCGACGGCTGCCGCTGTCACGGCCGCCTTTGAGGTGCAGCGCCTGCGCCCCAGCAAGGCACGCATCAGCACCCGTCATTACCAGCCCCATATGCCCCCCGCTGTACGCGACGCCATCACTTCCATGACGACCCGGCCGCTGGGACGAGCAGAACCGCTGTACCTCGATGTCGCGAGCACGATGGGCCTCCCCTGGCAACTGCTGGCCGCCTGCGACTGGATGCAGTGCGAGGCCCGCGCGCGGTTCTCCCCAGTGCACGGCGAGAAGCTGGGCACTCCCGGGCCGGACGGCACGGTCTACCGGACGAAGTCAGAGGCACTCGAGCGCTGCGCCCAGGAACTCACGGAACTGGCGCAGGCCGTCTACGGGATCGACCCCACCGCGCGCGGCGCCCTCTCCGTCCGTGACCTGGCCAATGTTTTCGCCGCGTTCCGGTGGGGAGGCCTTCTGAGACTGCACCACACCTCGGCTATGGAGTTCCCCTACTCGGTGGCTGGTCTCACTGCCGCGCACACCAGCATGCGCTGGCCAAACATTGACGAACCCAACTCCCCAGACAAGCCCGGCAGCCGGTTCCGCATGCCCTTCGGAGCCGTACCCGTGGTGTTGTCGCTGAACTACCCGGCGACTGAGTAACCGTTCACCAGCGCGGAAAGAAGGTGGACTGCGTGGTCCGTTTCCTGCTCTTCCTGTTGCGTATGTTCGGCGCGGACCGGCGGGCACAGCAGGACGCTGCCCGGTACCAGGTGCCTGTGGCGGCTGGTGCCGGCCTGACCGGCACACCGCAGCCAGGCACACCGCAGCCAGGCCAGTACCCGACGATGCCCCTTCAATACCAAACCCCTGGCGTGGCGGACCAGCCCGGCCCAGCCCAGGGCCAGCAGCCCCCGGGCAACCAGGGCCACGGGTACCTGCCGCGACGCCCCCGGATCCCACGATGGGTGAAGTGGGGCGCCGTCGTGGTGGTTGCTGGGCTGATATTCCGGCGGGCGGTTGCCTGGCTGGTGCTCACCGCCCTGACGGCTGCCCTGCACCTGGTGGGCCTCAACCTGCACCTCCCAAGTGTCAAGTTCGGCTGGCCGTGGCAGTCCATCAGCAGTGGCACAACGACCAACACCGACCTCGGCCCCTGGGTGCTGCAGAAGATCGAAGGGATCTCGCGGCCCGCGCTGGGACAGGCGAACTTCACTTTCACCTTCACGCACAAGGTCTCCAAGAGCATCGGCCCATGGCCCTGCTGGTATGCCAGCACCTTCTTCGCGGCGGCCCACGCGTCGGCGACCGTTGACCTCAACCCGGGCCCGTCCTGGTGGGCTCCGGGCCTTGGCCACTACCGGCTGCGGGTGCTCCGCACGCCGCAAGCGGGCAAGCCGGGCCAGGTCCAGGTCAGCATGGTCCTGCCGCCGCCGCAACTGCCTGGGTCCGCGCATGACGTCACGATCGACAACATCCCGTCCCGGCCGATCGACACGCAGCACAGTTGGACCTACCCGGGCCTGGGTTGCGGGCTGCTCCTGCGGCCGCAGTTCGCCCAGTCCGTGCTGTACGCGCAGGCGCAGCAGATCGCCTTCTACAAGGCCACGCACTCCCCGCAGATCACACGGCCACTGGTCGCGACCGCGGAGACGCAGGCGACGACGACCATCCGGGACAACTTCATCCAGCCAACCGTCAACGCGTTCGGATACAGGCTGACCAGCCTGACCATCCACTGGGCAGCCGGGAAGTGACCCGCCCGCACCCCGCCATGACGACTTTGATTGACACTGAACGTTATGACGACCCCTCAGGGCTTCCTGCCATCGCGTGACGCCTTCGCTTTCACCAACGCCTGGCCAGTTGAGCCATGCGTTGTCCTGCCCACACCATTCGGGCAGATCAACATCGGCAACGCCGCCTCGGGCCTGTGTGGCGGAATGGTCTTCGCCGCGCTGGACTACTGGTATGCGGGGGTCGCGGCGCCGACTGCGCGGCCTGCCGACGGCCAGCCGCTGTTCCACTTCCTCGTCCAGCGGCTCGTCGACTCCTGGCATGCCCCGGTCGGCGTATCCCAGTACTACCTGTGCATGAACCTGCCCGATGGCAACACCGGCTTCGAGGTCGCGGGCCTGCAGCTTGTCCGTGACCTGGGGCTGGCATGGCGGACCATCAAAGAGCAGTGGCCACAGATCGCTGCCGACCTCGACCGGGGCACGCCCACAGCCCTGGGCCTGGTGACCACGGCTTCTGCGAACCCAGCCGACCTCGGCCTGAACCACCAGGTGCTGGCCTACCGTTACGAGTCTTCACCCAGTCAGGTGACCGTCCACGTGTACGACCCGAACAGCGGTCAAGACGACGCTGTCCACATCCAGTTCGACCCGCGGACACCGGCGAAGCCGACCACTTTCGCGCACAACATCAATATCGCCCACCCTGTCCGGGGCTTCTTCCGCACCCCGTACTCCCCCGCCACCCCACCCGGACGGCCCGCAACCAGCTAGCGGATGGCCCGGCGGGCGGCACCGGGGTGCCGCCCGCCGGATGCCGGCTTACAGGTTCGGCGGGTAGTTCGCGCACTGGGGCAGGCTGGTGGGGCCTCCCGGAGGAGTCGTCATCAGGCTGTCCCACACCCACTCCCCGTTGCTGAGCTGGTCCCACACCGCATACCCGCCGACCGACTGGCCGTGCGGGTCGTAGCAGATCAGGGTCAGGCTCTGGCCAGCCGAGGCGGTCCACAGCAACGCATCCGCCGTGGACGGGCCCGACCTGATGTTCGCTACCGCGTTGGTGGCGAACGCCTGGGTGACCGGGTACTCCGCCACGAAGATGGCGTACTGCCCGGCGTAGGTGGTGCCCCCGCTGCTGTTGATGATTGTCACACAGCCCCAGGTAGCGGGGGCGATCTGGTACTGCGTGCCGACCTGGCCTGGGCCGCTCGGGGTGGGCACCCCGAAGACCACCCTGGTGTCGGACCAGCTGTCGAGGGTGAACGCGGCACCGTTGCCGGGCTCTCCCCAGTTGGTCGAGGTGGTCGAGCCGTTGCCGCAGTTCGCGTTGGAGCTGCCCGGGGTGTTGTTCGCCCACAGGTGGACATAGCCGCGGCCCATCGAGCTGCCGAACCCGGAGCCGAACACATCCATCGGCTGGCCTACCTGGAACCCAGCCACCGCAGCGATCGCGTTGATCGAGGAGGGCACCGGATTGGCGCTGGGTATGGCCGAGCAATGTGCGGGGAGCCCACCCGAGGGCGTGTTCATCTCACCATCCCAGACCCAGGAGTAGACGCCGCTGGTGTCCACGAGGTCCCATACCGGGTAGTTGTATCCCTGCTGGTCCACGATGCCCTGGCCACCATCCTCAGAGCAGACCAGCTCGGCGCTGTTGCCCGGGCCATAGTTACTGCCGCGCAGGCCGTAGACCCCGGGGCCGTCGAAGCCAACCGTCCAGGCAGACGAGGAATAGTTGTACAGCGCCGGGTTCTGGGCGGTGAAAGACACCGTGTTGGACGTCCCACCGCTGGTCGTCACGTTGACGCAGCCGCTGTCTCCGGCCGGGATCATCCACAGGTTGCTGCCCAGCGACGACCCGATCTGCCGGTTCGGCCCCGAGGGTGTTGGCACCTGGAAGCCCACCGAGCCATTGCTCCAGCTGGACACCGTGAATGCTCCCCAGTTCCCGGGCGCACCCCAGCTGATGGTGGTGCTGTCGGAGGCGCAGGAATGCGGGTTGTCCGGCGTAAACCACAGGTGGGCGTAACTGGAGCTCTGCGACCCGCCGAAGTTCGAGCCGTTGATCGTCATCGTGCTCGCCATCGCGCCGCTCCCGGACAGGGAGGAGATCGACGGCGGGCCCGAGGACCCTCTCTGCCGGCAGGTGTAGTCGAAGTCGCGGCCGAGGATCGCGGGCGCCACGTCGGTCTGGTAATACGGCTCACTGGCATTGCCCCACATGTATTGGACCACGGTCGTGGGGCCGCCGGTGAACCCGGCCTGGCCGCATATTGCCTTTGCCCAGGAGAGCACAGACGGCAGGCTGTTGATGTTCTGCCCGCTGTTGTTGTACACGGTGACGTAGGGGTTCTCGTAGTAGGGGTTGGCATTCCATGCCGGGATGCCAGCGAACTCGGTCTTGTTGGAGTTGGTGATCGCGTTCCAGTCACCGAGGTCGGTGTAGATGCCGTCGGTCAGGCCCTTGCTGTGCAGGAAGTCGATCGCACCCTGGATGACCGCCAGGTTGATCGCTGAGAGCGAGTAGTTCCAGCCACCGCAGTCGCTGGTCTGCTCCACATCCAGCCACCACATGCCGCCGCTGACAGGCAGGCCAGCTGACACTGCCTTGTTGTAGAGCTGCTGGGCCTGGCCGTACCCGGCGTTGTAGCCGTCCGACGTCGAGGTGGAGTAGGAGTTGCAGTAGTTGTTGTCATAGGGCACCGGGAACATGATGAACTGATCGGGCGCACCGTCGTTCTGCTGGTACCACTGGACCTGCGCATTGAAGCACGGGTCATTGCCGTACATGTCGTTCCAGCCCCAGCCATTGAGCTGAATGGAGTTGAACGCCAGGCCTGATGCGTGGGATATGCCAGCCGGTGTGGCGCCTGCCTCGAACGACGTGCCGTTGCAGCCGAAGCCGTTCATGTCAAAGCCCCAGCTGCCGGAAGGGACCACTGGCAGCCTCGAAGGCGACCGGAACCTCAGGTGCCGGGGAGCCCGCACCTGGATGACCGGGCCCAGGGACCGGCATGACCCCCTGCACAGCTTCCGGTGTGCGGCAGCGACGTGCACCGCAGCGTGCGCGGGCACCCGTGCCGGCGCCCGGCCGCTGGCCAGCGCCACCGTTGGCATCGCGAGCACACCGACGCACAGCAGCACCGCCAAGGCAACCGCAGGCATTCGAAAACGCATCAACCCCACCGCCCTTCCATCCGGCTCAGTACTGACCGCAGCATCCTCCAGGCGCGTACAAGCCGCGCATGTGCGCCGTTGTGTGGCGTGCAGGGACCGCGCTGGCAGCGGCCGGAGCGTGCACGCAGGACATAGACGAATAGCCGCCAGTTTGGCACCATGAATGCCCTGGTGGCCTGGCAGGCCGGTGGTGGCAGGCCAAACCCCTGGGGGCGCGATGCCATTGGAAGCAGCGGCAAGGTTCGGCGTGCTCGGTCCACTCGAACTGACCGGCGGCGACGGCCCGGTCCCGCTGGGCAGCGCGAAGTTGCGGGTATTGCTCGCCGTACTGCTCTGCCGCGCGAACCAGCCCGTCAGCGCCGACCTGCTCCTTGACTGCCTCTGGCCGGCGTGCCAGCCGCCCAGTGCAGCCTGCAACCTGCGCAGCTACGTGCACATGCTGCGCAGGGCACTGCCAGGCAGCGACCGGCTGGTGCGTAGCCCGGCCGGATACCAGCTGATGGTGCGGGAGTCCGAACTCGACGCCGAAGTGTTCCGGCAGCTCGCCGCACGCGGGCAGCGCATGCTCGCCGACGGCGAGCCCAGTGCGGCAAGGCAGATGCTGCACCAGGCCATGGCGCTGTGGCGGGGCCCCGCATTCGCCGGCCTGCTCGATGTCCCCCTGCTCCGCGACGAGTCCGCAGCCCTCGAGGAGCACCGCCTGAACCTGCTGGAAGAGCGGATCACCGCCGACCTCGCCGCCGGGCAGCACGCCAGCCTGGTCACGGAACTGTGCAGGCACGTCACAGAGCACCCGCTGCGGGAACGGTTCCAGGCCCAGTTGATGCTCGCCCTGTACCGGTCCGGGCGGCAGGGTGACGCACTGCAGTCCTACCAGGACTTCCGCGAGCGCCTGGTGGCGGAACTCGGCATCGAGCCAGGGCCCGAGCTGAGAGGACTCCAGCTGGCGATCTTGCGAGCGGACCCCAGTCCAGGCGGCACCGCGCCCATTCGGCTCGATCACGGCCAGCCTCCCTGGCCACACACCACGCCTGCGCACCCGCAGGCACAGCTCCCCGCCGACGTCGGCTGCTTTACCGGCCGCGCCGGATTCCTCAGGCAGCTCGATGAACTGGCTGCCGACACCCGCCGCGGCGGGGCAGCACCGGTCCTCGCGCTCATCACCGGCATAGCCGGGGTGGGCAAGACCGCGACCGCCGTGCACTGGGCCCACCGGGCATCCCGCCTGTTCGGCGACGGGCAGCTGTACGTCAACCTGCGGGGCCATACGGAGGCACCGCCGCTGCGCCCCGAAGACGCGCTGGCCCAGGTACTCCGGGCGCTGGGAGCCGACCCCCGGAGGGTGCCCGCGGATGTGGACGAGGCGGCGGCCGTGTTCCGCAGCCTGGTGGCTGGCAGGCGGCTGCTGATCGTGCTGGACGACGCAAAGTCAGCGGACCAGGTGCGCCCGCTGCTGCCCGGGACCGCGGCGTGCATGGTGATCGTGACCAGCCGGAACCGGCTGACCGGTTTGGTGGCACGCGACGGTGCCCACCGGCTGAGCCTTCCTCCGCTCCCACTGCGTGAAGCGTCACGGCTGGTCAAGTCCATCGCCGGTATCCCCGCGACCGCCAGCGACCGGGCAGCGGTCACCGAGCTGGCGCGGTTGTGCGGATGCCTGCCGCTGGCGCTGCGGATCGCGGCGGCGAACCTCACGTGCAACCAGCACGGCTCGGTGGCCAGCTACGTCCGCCAGCTCGCGGCCGCGGACCGCGTCACGGCGCTGCGGGCCGACTCCGACCAGCGGGCATCGCTGTGCTCCGCATTCGATCTGAGCTACCGCGGGCTCAGCGAGGAAGAGCGCCGGATGTTCCGTTTGCTAGGCAGCGTGCCAGGCCAGGACATCAGTGCACCGGCCGCCGCCAGCTTGGCCGGAGTCCCGGCGCACCGGGCCACGGCCCTGCTCGACCGGCTCGCGGCAGCGCACCTGATCGATGACCATGCGCCCGGCCGCTACCAGTTCCATGACCTGCTCAGGCTCTACGCACGTCAGCGTGCGGCCGAGGAGGACAGCGAGCCGGACCGGTGTGCGGCTCTCGCACGGCTCGCCGCCTGGTACCTGCACCACGCCGGGTTCGCGGCGGACATGCTGTATCCGCACCTGCTGCGGCTGCCGACCCGGCACGATGCTGGCGGCGGTCCGTGGGAGCCCTGTGCCGGGCGGTTCGGTGACAATGCGGCCGCACTGACGTGGCTGGACTCCGAGCGGGTCAACCTCGTCGCGGTGATCGCGCACTGTGCCGAACACGGCCCAGCGCCGGTGGCGACCAGCCTGGCCGACGCGCTGCGGGGATTCTTCGCCAATGGCCGGCACCTGACGGACTGGCTGGCAGCCGGGCGAGCCGCCCTGCGGTGCGCCGACGCAGCCGCCGACCCCGTGGCACAGACCGCGGTCCGGCTCAGCCTCGGCCACGCACTGTGGTGCCTTGGCCAGTACACGGCCTCCCGGGACCAGTACCGCACCGCGCTGGCCACGGCCCGCGCAGTCTGCTGGCCACAGGCGCAGGCCACCATCCTGGGCAACCTCGGCCTGATCGAGCGGGAGGTCGGCGAACCCGCTGTCGCGGCCCGCTACCTGAGCCTGGCGGTCGCGCTGGACAGGCGGGTGGGCCGCCATAGTGGACTGGCCAACAACCTGGCCAACCTTGGCTGTGTGCTGACCCAGCTCGGCTGCTTCGACCAGGCGCTGGCGGCGTGCGAGGAGTCACTGATGCTGTTTCGCCGGTGTGGGGCACGCCTGGGCGAAGCACACGCACTGGCCAACCTCGGTACGGCCCTGCGTGAGATGGGCGAGCCCGGCCCGGCCGCCGAGAAGCTGAATGCGGCGCTGGCGATCTACCGGGAAGTGGGCGACCGGTCCAACGAGGCGGACACCCTGAACGCACTCGCCGTCGTGCAGCGCGACATCGGCCGGTACGGCGCTGCACTGGAACTCGCGAACCGGGCACGCAAGCTCGCGGCCCAGGTCGGGGACCAGCGCGCGCAAGCCGACTGCCTGATCACCGCCGCCAGTGTCCACCAGCGCAACTCCCAGTACGAGCAGGCGATCCGGGAAGACCGCAAGGCACTCCGGCTCGCCCGTCTCACCGGCATCCGCTACCAGCAGGCGACGGCCGACGGCGGGCTGGCACTGGCCCGCCAGAGCCTCGCCAACCTCGACCAGGTCGGCGCGGTGTCAGGCTGGATTGACTGACTGGCGCGTAGCGGGTCGCTCGCCCGGGTCGCCGAGGCTGGAGTGGGCCTGGAAGGCCTCTGGCACTCCAAGGTCACGGAAGAGGTCCAGGGCCTGCTGGCGGTGGTGGTGCGCCTGGCCCTTCTGGCCGGTGACATGAGACACGCCGGCCAAGCCATGGTAGGCGCGGGCTTGCTGGTAGCGGTCGCCGGTCTGGCAGGCGAGGTCGAGCGCGCTGCGGTGGCAGGCACCGGCCTGGCTCGGCTGGCCGGCTGTGAGGAGGGCCTGCCCGGCGCTGTTGAGCGCGTCGGTCTCGCCGCCTAGGTCACCGATTTCGCGGTAGAGGGCCAGCCCCTGGTCACGGTGGCCTTCGGCCGCCTCATGCTGGCCAAGCGCGAGACACACCTCAGCGAGCCTGGTCAGTGCACGTGCCCGCTCCCGTTGGTCACCGCTACGGGTGGCGAGTGACTCCGCCTGGACATGACAGGCACGGGCTTGCTCCAGCTCCCCGGTGGCCAGGAGTGTCTCCCCGGTGCTGTTCAGCGCACACGCCTCGCCTTCCCGGTCGCCGACTTCGGCGAACAGGACCGCCGCCTCCGCCTGGCTTGCCATGGCCTGGCCATACCGTCCCTGCCGGTGGAAGATGTCCCCTAGCCCGTTGAGGGCGTAGGCCTCGCCCATCTGCCAGCCGATCTCCCGGGACGCCGCCAGCGCCTCACGCTGGTGGGTGGTGGCCAGCTCATAGTCGCCCCGACGGTAGTAGGCCTCACCGAGGTTGCACAGGGCGTTGCATTCACCAAGGCGGTGGCCGATCCTGCGGAAGAGTGCAAGTGCTTGCTCATAAATGCCGGTCGCGTCCGCGTACCGGCCCTGACGGATGTCGAGCAAGCCCAGGTTGGCAAGGTTGGTGGCCTCGCCGACCGCCTCACCGAGTTCCCGGAAGGCGACAAGTGCCTGCTCGTAACAGTCACGGGCCTGCTGGTAATGACCTTGCAGCGAGTAGGCGGAGGCCAGGGTGCCGAGTGCCCGCCCTTGCAGCATCCGGTCGTCCATGTCACGGGCGATCTCGACAGCCGCCTTGAGGCTGGCAATGGCCTGACCCGGATGGGCCTGTTCCGAGTGGATATGGCCCAGGCTGACCAGCGCGCGGACCTGGGCGGCCCGATCGCCGACCGACTGGGCTGCGGCCAGGGCATGGCCCAAGATCACGATCCCTTCGGTGAAGTGACCTAGGTCGAGATACCCGCCGGCGATCGTGGCGGCAAGGCGGATCGCGTGGGTAGGCCAGCCCTGGTCAGCAGCGTGGCCGGCAACCGCAGTCAGCGTGGGCAACTCGGCGTCCAGCCAGGCCCGGGCACTCGCTGGCGTGGCGACATCCGGGAGCGGCACGGGCGTGGGCGGCGGGTCAGGACGGCGGTGGCGTTCGGCTGGCACCAGGGCGTCCATGGCAGCAGCGCAGGCGGCCAGGTAGTAGTCGAACAACCCGGTCAGGGCCGCGCGGCACGCCTGTTCGCCTTCGTGCGCCGCCGCCAGCCCGGCAGCGTAGGAGCGCAGCAGGTCGTGCATGGAGTAGCGGCCCCGTGTGCCGGGGGCCAGCAGGTGCGCCCTGGCCAAGGTCGCCAGCAGCCGCCTCACCCGGGCCGCGCTGGCAGTACTCGCAGCGGACTGGGCTGAACTGGCCAGCCCCGCAGTGAGGGCAGCTGCGGCGTACGCACCGAAGTGGGTGGCGGGGTGCAGGCCAACCAGGCGGAACATCTGGGCCGCATCGGGATCCAGGTGCTGGTAGGACCAGGAGAACACGGTGGCGACCGCGCTGTGGGGGTCCCCGCCGGGGTCGAGCAGTTCGGCCGTGCCAGGCTGGGCCGCCAGTTCCGAGGTCAGCACGTGCAGGGGCTCGTCTGGGCGAGAGGCGGCCAGTTCGGCGGCGACCCGCAATGCCAGCGGGAGCCGGGCGCACTGTGAGGCGAGCCTTTCCGCGGCTGGAGTGTCTGCGTCGACGCGCTGGCCGATGAGGGACCGCAGCAGGGTGACGGCTTCGGGCCCGGTGAGCAGGCCGAGGGGCAGGCGGTGGGCGCCGTCTACCGCGATCAGCCCCGAGAGGGAGTCCCTGCTGGTCACCAGGACCATCGCCGGCCCTGCGCCCGGCAGCAGCGGCCGGACCTGGGCCACATTGGCGGCATTGTCGAGCACGACCAGCAGCCGCCTGTCCGCCATCACGCTGCGCCAGAGCGCAGCACGTTCGGCTTCACCCAGCGGGATCTCAGCGTCAGCGACACCGAGCGCGTGCAGGAACCGGGCCAGTGCCTCAGTGGCTGACACGGGCGAGCTGGGGTGGTAGCCGCGGAGGTTGACGTAGAGCTGCCCGTCAGGAAACCATTTCGCTGCCTGGTGTGCCCAGTGCACGACCAGCGCGGTCTTGCCCACTCCCGCTGACCCGGTTACTACCGAGACCACCGGTCCACGGAGCCGGTCCAGGTGGGCCAGTTCTGCCTGGCGGCCGGTGAAGACACTCACGTCCGCGGGCAGTTGCCTGGGGGCCATCACCTTGGGCGCGGCTGTCTTGGGCTCCGCCGCCTTGGGTGGCGCTGCCCTGGGCGGCGCGGCCTTCGCCTCAGCGCCCAGTCCCACCCCGCGGGGTGGGAGGCCGAGGGCGGGGTCGGCGGTGAGGATCTGCTGGTGCACCCGCCGCAACCCAGGGCTTGGTTCGATGCCGAGTTGCCTGGCCAGTACCTGGCGGGTGTCATGGAAGAGAGCCAGCGCTTCTGCCTGGCGCCCGGACCCGTACAGCGCCAGCATCAACAGCCGGCGCAACTCCTCTCGCAGCGGGTGACTCTCCACCAGTGCTGCCAGTTCCGTGGCGGTGTCAGCGTGGTGGCCAAGCTCGAGCCTGACCGCCGCCCACTCTTCGACCGCCACCATCCGGGCCTCACCGAGCCGGACCCGCTGGGCCTCCGCCCACTGGCCGTCCATGCCTGCCAGCGCTGTCCCATGCCACAACTCCAGCGCGCCCGCCAGCGCCGAGGCAGCCCCCGCCGGGTCATCGGCTGCCCGTGCCCGCCTGCCTGTGTCCAGTCCCGCTACGAACACGGTCGCGTCCACCTGGGTCACTGCGGCCTGCAGCACGTACCCCACGCCGGCTGTGGCCAGCAACTCTGCCCGTGCCCGGCCTCCCGTGCCAGGCTCCAGCGCCTTGCGCAACCGGGAGACATAGGAGTACAGCGTTGTGTCGGCTCTGGCCGGCGGCTTGTCCCACACCGCGTCGATCAGTTCATCGCGGGAGACCACCCGGCCGGAGGCCATAGCCAGCACCGCCAGCACGGCGCGCTGCCTCGGATGCCCCAGGTCGAGTTCCTGCCCATCGCGCCATGCCTGCACCGGCCCGAGCAGTTGCACCCGGAGTAGCTGACAAGCTGCGTCAGGCACCCGGCCCACCTCGTCTAATGCCAATTTCCTGCGCAGCTTCCAGCCCGCAGATTCATGGGGTAGCCCCGGTCAAACTACACCAGCCCCTACGGGCTCCACGTCAAGGAAACCTCAAGGAATCTGTCCAAACCAGCGTTGGAGACTCCGCCTAGGAGCGCTACTGCCGCAACAGTGAGTGCTCTTCCTGCCCGGGCAGTTACCGGCCCTACTGCCCGGGCAGAAGTATGCCCCCCAGCACCCTCGCTGCGGTGACAGCGGTGCCCCGAATGGATGCCCATGACAGATGGGGCAAATACTGCCTATACCCACTAAGGGGATCCTTGGTGCATCACCGTCGTTTTCGATCACGACTACAGGATCCCTTCGAACCAGGCATGCAGTTCTCTTGTTTGGCTGGGGACCCTGGCTGGGTGTCCCCATCTACAGACAGACACTTCCCGTCGTTGCTGACGAGCTGGAAATAGTGTGGGGCTCCGAAGCGGCCGCTGCCGCGGTTATCCCCAGGCCAGTCATGGCGAGCCCAGAGAGCAGGAGGATGACCAGTGCCCGGCCCGCATACGGCACCTGGCCATGAACTCTGCTCGCAGTCTGGCGGCAGCCTGGCACCACAGTTCACTCACAGTGCACTCCGCCTTGGCACGACGTGGCACATACCAACTGTGCGAGACTGCGGGTGCCAGGAGAACGGGCAGTCTGCCTGTATGGAGTTGGCGTGCCCCAGGACATGGAGCGTGGCGACGGCTTCGGCATGCTCTTGCGCAGGTACAGATCGGTCGCCGGGCTGACCCAGGAAGAGCTCGCCCAACAGTCCGGGCTGAGCGTCCGCGCCCTCAGCAACATGGAACGCGGCCGTACGGACAAGCCGTATGCCCGCTCAGTGCGACTGATAGCTGACGCGCTGGGACTCACCGGACACGAGCGCGCCAAACTCCTGGATGCATGGCATGGCCGCGACACCAGCGAGGCCATCGCGGCCGGCCCGCCGGGTGGCTCCGGTGCCGTAGCCCGCCAGCCGGTGATGCCACGGCAACTGCCCGCGGCGGTCCCGCATTTCGTAGGACGGCACCGGGAGCTGAAAGAGCTCGACAGTCTGCTCGACCAGGCCTGCGGGCAGTCGACTGGAACGGTCGTGGTCTCGGCTATCGGGGGCACTGCGGGGGTCGGAAAGACTGCCCTGGCCCTGCACTGGGCGCATCGCGTCGCCGGCCGGTACCCAGATGGCCAGCTCTACGTGAACCTTCGGGGGTACGACCCCGCTCCGCCGGTCGCAGCCGCCGATGCCCTGGCGGGCTTCTTGCGCGCCCTGGGTGTCCCAGGTCAGGAAGTCCCAGCGGAGATGGACGAACGCGCGGGCTTGTTCCGCAGCTTGCTGGCAGGACGCCGGATGCTGGTCATCCTCGACAATGCGCACGGGGCAGACCAGGTCCGCCCGCTGCTGCCCGGTACCTCGACCTGCACGGCGTTGGTGACCAGCCGTGACTCAATGGCAGGCCTGGTGGCCCGGGACGGCGCCCTGCGTGTGGAACTGGACCTGCTGCCACTGGCCGACGCGGTCGCGGTGCTGGGTGAGCTGATCGGCGAGCGAGCACACACCGAGCCGCGCGCAGCGGCCGCCCTGGCAGAGCAGTGCTCGCGGCTGCCACTGGCACTGCGGGTCGCTGCCGAACTGGCCGCCGCCCGCCCCGCCACCACGGTTGGCA
>DASYYE010000042.1:0-3647 GCA_035946955.1 Streptosporangiaceae bacterium
CGAAGGACGCGACGTGGTGCGCTCGCCGGCGGCCGTCCGCGAGCTCATCGGCCTGGCCGGCCAGTCCACGGCGATCCAGGAGGAGCTCACCGGCCGGGAGAACCTCGAGCTGATCGGGCGGCTCTACCACCTGAAGAAGGCGACCGCCCGCAGCCGCGCGGCCGAGTTGCTGGAGCAGTTCGACCTGGTGGACGCCGCGGACCGGCAGGCCAAAGGCTACTCCGGTGGCATGCAGCGGCGCCTGGACCTGGCCGCGAGCCTGGTCGGCCACCCGAAGGTGCTGTTCCTGGATGAGCCGACCAGTGGCCTGGACCCGCGGTCGAGGCTGGGGATGTGGGCCATCATCCGATCGCTGGTCGCTGGCGGCACGACGCTGCTGCTCACCACCCAGTACCTCGACGAGGCGGACGAACTGGCCGACGAGATCGTGGTGATCGACCACGGCCTGGTCATCGCTTCGGGTACGGCCGAGGAGCTGAAGAGCCGGGTCGGCGGCGACGTGCTCGAGTTCACCGTCCCCGAGCGCGCCAGGGCCGCCGAGGCCGCGGCCGCGGTCAAGGCGATCGGTGAGGGCGAGCCGTACGTGGACGCCGAGACCGGCCTGGTCACCATCCGGGTCGGCAGCCGCGGCTCAGAGGCGCTGATCGAGGCGGTCCGGGGCCTGGACGGCATCGGCATCCAGATACGCGGGCTGATGATGCGCAGGCCGTCCCTGGATGACGTGTTCATGGCCCTGACCGGCCACGCGGCCGAGGAGGAGGGCACGCCAGGCCAGCGCGGCCGCCGGGGCCGGGGCCGCCGGGTCGGCCGTAAAGAGGCCGGCCGCACCAAGGAGGCCGGCCGCGACGGAACCGACCACACCGAGAGTGGCCAGACCGAGACCGAGACCATGAAGGTGACGACGTCATGACAGCGCTCGCAGCGCCAGTGGACAACCCGGGGCTGCTGACGCAGGCCCGCTGGGCGGTCAGCGACACCCTCGCCATCACCAAGCGCAACCTGCTGGTCTGGCTCAGGGTGCCCGCCTACATCTTCTTCACCGTGATCCAGCCCTGCATGTTCGTGCTGCTGTTCCGGTATGTGTTCGGCGGCGCGATCCACGTGCA
The DNA here is from genome assembly GCA_035946955.1 of Streptosporangiaceae bacterium. Lineage (GTDB taxonomy): Bacteria > Actinomycetota > Actinomycetes > Streptosporangiales > Streptosporangiaceae > DASYYE01. Next base: position 1,107 of record DASYYE010000042.1, read on the forward strand.
GAACACAGGCGGGTACGTCAACTTCCTCATGCCCGGGATCATCGGTCAGAGCGCGGCCTTCGCCACGTTCGCCACCGCGATCGCGCTCTCACAGGAACTGAAGAAAGGCGTGATCGACCGGCTGCGGTCGATGCCGATGGCGCGCTCGGCGGTGCTCGCGGGCAGGCTGGTCGCTGACACCGTGCGGATGTTCGCGACGATCCTCATCATGGTCGGCATCGGTTATGCGGTCGGATTCAGGTTCCAGAACGGCTTTGTCCCGGCGGTCGGCATGGTCCTGCTGGCGACGCTCTTCGGGCTCGCCGTCTGCTGCGTGGCGGCATTCACCGGGCTGGCCATTGGTGATGAGGAGTCCGTACAATCCTTTGGTCTTATCTGGCTGTTCCCGCTGACGTTCGTGAGCTCGGCGTTCGTGCCGATCGAGACCATGCCCGGCTGGCTGCAGGCCTTTGCCAAGAACCAGCCGGTCACCATCGTCATCAACACGATGCGCGACCTCGCGCTGGGCGGCCCGGTCGCCGCTGACCTGTGGAAGAGCCTCGCGTGGCTGGCCGCGACCTTCGCCGTGTTCGCCCCGCTGGCCGTACGCGCCTACAAACGCGCCTCGTGACCTGCCGGTACACGCGAAGTGCCTGTCAGACCTAACCCGGGAGCCGCCAGGCTGATCGGTTACGGCCAGCGCTGAGCCCTCGCGGCCTCCTGGGTCACTCCGCTACGGTACGGATGGGTATGTCCGCCACGGCGGGGGGAACGCCGATGAACCGTCGCGAGCCGTCCATGCGCGTCACCGTTGTCGGGGTGGGCCACCTCGGTCTCACCCACGCGGCCTGCATGGCAGACCTGGGTCACCAGGTTCTGGCGGTCGACCTCAACGAGCCAATGATCGCCAAGGTCGCCAACGGCGAGGTGCCGTTCTTCGAGCCCGGCCTGGAACCATTGCTGCGGCGGAACCTCGGCGCTGGCCGGTTAGTGTTCAGCACCTCCTACGAGGAGGCGGCGGACTTCGGCGAGGTCCATTTCCTGTGCGTCGGGACACCAGAGGCCAGGGACGGTGCGGCGGACCTGACGCAGACCTATGCGGCCGTGCGGGCGCTGGCCCCCCGGTTGCGGCAACGGTCCCTGATCGTGGGCAAGTCCACCGTGCCCGTGGGGACCGCGCGCAAGCTGCTCGCGCTTGCCAAGTCACTCGCCCCGGCCGGGGCGCAGGTGGGCATGGCCTGGAACCCGGAGTTCCTGCGTGAGGGCTTCGCCGTCACCGACAGCCTGTCCCCGGACCGGCTGGTCTTTGGCATCACCTCGGAACGGGCTGCCACAGTCCTCAAGCGCCTCTATGTGAAGCTGCTGGACAACGGCATCCCCAGCCTGGTCACCGACCTGGAGACCGCCGAACTCGTCAAGGTGGCGGCGAACGCGTTCCTGGCCACGAGGATCTCCTTCCTCAATGCGGTGGCCGAGGTCTGTGAGGCGACCGGCGCGGACATCGTGCTGCTCGCCCGTGCGCTGTCCTATGACCCCCGGATCGGCTCCCGCTACCTGAGCCCTGGCCTGGGGTTCGGTGGGAGCTGCCTGCCCAAGGACATCCGGGCCTTTCAGAGCACCGCGAAGGGCCTGGGCATCCGGTCGGTCGTGGGCCTGCTGGGCGAGGTGGACACCATCAACCTGGCGCGGCGTGTCCGCGTGGTGGACCTGGCCCGCCAGGCCACCGGCGGCAGCCTGGACGGCAAGCGGGTAGCGGCCCTGGGCGTGTCGTTCAAACCCGACATCGACGACGTCCGCGACTCGCCCAGCCTGGACGTGTGTGAGCGGCTGCGCAGTGAAGGGGCGACCGTGTCGGTCCACGACCCCATGGCCATGCCCAATGCCGCCAAGGTCAGCCCGGACCTGCGCTATGTCCAGACGGTGCACGAGGCCGCCGCCGACGCCGACCTGGTCCTGCACCTCACGGAATGGGCGGAATACCAGGCCGTCGACCCGGCGGTCCTGGGGGCGGTCGTGGCACAGCGGACGCTGATCGACGCCCGGTGCACGCTGGACGCGCACCGGTGGCGCGCCGCGGGCTGGTCGGTCCAGGTACTCGGCCGGCCCGAGCACGCGCGGTGATCCCGGACGAAGTCCAGCGTGTGGGGGCGGGGGGTGTGGTGTGGGTGTACCGCGGGCGTGGGTGCGGGGGGTGGTGTGGGTGCACCGCTGGCGTGGGTGCGCGGTGCGGGTTTGGTGTGCCCGTCCGGCGTGGGTGCAGGGCTGGGGCTGTTGACCTATTTATGCCAGCGGCACACCCCGCCTGGGCGGGAACTTGTCGCTGTGCCTGGGCTCCTGCGAAACGTGCGTAACACGCGCCACTCACGTCTGGCGAGTAACGGGAGCAGTGTGATCGCCACGGTCATGAATGTGCGAGCATGGACAATCTTTTGTCCGTCCGCGCACATCGATCACTGCGATGATTATTGCGGCTCTTGGAACGGGGCACCCCGACGTCAGGCCCACCCACCCCGACGTCAGAACCACCTAGCCCCGACATTCTGGCGAGCGCCAGGTTTGTGT
>DASYYE010000043.1:0-5878 GCA_035946955.1 Streptosporangiaceae bacterium
ACCCGCGGCGCCCCACGGGAGAACGTCCTGCCCGGCAGCCGGTTGGCCGCGCCGGGCTTTGGCCCGGTACTCACAACCCGCGGCGCCCCACGGGAGAACGTCTTGCCCGGCAGCCGGTTGGCCGCGCCGGGTCTGGGCCCGGTACCCGCGGTGCTGAAGGCCGCCTGGAGCGCTGTCCCGCCCATCGGCCGTGCCGAGCCGCCGGTGAGACCGCCACGGTTGCGGGACGCGGCCAGGTGCAGGTTGACAGCGGGTGCCGGGCGTGACGCCACGCGCCCCGCCATCCCGCCCGCGGCCGACCCCGCGACGCCGCCCCGTAGCCGCAGCTTTGCCGACTGCGGCCGGCGCGCGCCGCCTGCGTTGCCCGCGGCATGTGGCTGGGCAGTGAGCCCGCCGCCGCCCAGCTTCAGCCGCGGCGTCCGTCCGCTCTTGGTGTCGCGGACGGACCCGAAGGCCGGGGCCAGGCCGCCCCATGCGGGGGCGAGGTCCCTGCCGGTGAGGAGGTCGGCCGGGGCGACCCCCTTGGCCGTCCCGCTGAGGAAGGCGATGCCAGCGAGGACGAATGGGCTCAGCAGAATGTCATAGACGACCGTCACCGGCACGACGTACTGCGCCGAGCGCCAGGTGATGTCGGGGTCACCGAACACCATGCCCGCCAGGGCATACAGTGACTCCCCCGCGAAGACGCCGATGGCGATGCCGCCCAGGGGCAGCCAGGCCGACCGCTCCAAGGGGCCGCGCATCCGGCCACATGCGTACCCCACCAGGCAGAACACCAGCGCGTTCAGGCCAAGCAGGTGACTCGCGGGCGGCGCGACGTCCGTTGCCAGGCCCGCGCAGAACCCAAGGACCGCGCCCTCTAGTGGGCTGCTGGCCAGGGCCAGCGTCACCACGACCAGGAGCACCAGGTCAGGCGGTGACCCACCGGGGAACGGGAGGCGGTCCAGGACGCTCGCCTGCAGCAGGATCGCGGCCAGCACGGCCACGACAGCGACGACCCCACGCCGCATGTCAGCCCCCGGTGCCCGTGGGTGTGGCGGTCACACCCGGGCTGGGAGCGAGGCTGTGGGTAGGACGTGGGCTGGGGCGCGGGGCTGGCGGCGGTTTGGGCAGCACTGAGTCATGCGGGTTCTTGCGGGGCGGGACGATGACGACCCCGACCACGCCGAGCGCGCCGTCATTGGCGAAGGGCTGCACCCAAGCCAGCTTGGTGAGTGCGTTCGCGCTGGCCTGCACCTGGGTGATGACACCCACCGGGACACCGGGCACATACGGCCGGCCGTCCACCGAGCCATAGGTGACCAGTTGCTCGCCTGGCCGCAGCACCGCGTTCTCGTCGAAGACCTGCAGCGTCAGCGCGGCCGGGCCAGCACCGCTGCGGCCGGCCCCTCGCACCACGCCGACCTCGCCGGTGCCCGCGACCTGCACACCGACCGTGGCGGCCGCGTCCGTGTCCAGGACCACGGTGGCGGTCCGTGCGCTCACCGAGGTGACCTCCCCCACCAGGCCAGCGCCGTTCAGCACGGTCTCGTCGGGTTTGACGCCGTCGACGCTGCCGACGTCAATGGTCACGGTGTCCTCGTACGCCGGCCCGTAGGCGACCACGTTCGCCGCCACCACCCGGTAGCCTCCTCGCCCCGCCAACTGGAGCAGGGACTGGAGTTGCGCTTCGTCGGACTTACTGACCTGGGCCATGCTGAGCTGTGCCCGCAGTCTGGTGACCTCCTGCTCGAGCGCGCTGATCTTGGCCTGGGAAGCGGATGCGTTGCCGACGTTGGCCAGGAACCCCGTGGTAGGCCGGGTGACCGAGCCCATCAGGAACTCGGCGGTGCCGAAGACCGCGCTGCCCATCGACCGGAGCGCGCGCACGGGTGAGGCAGACCCGTTGCGGGCGCTCACCGTAAGCAGGGCGAGAGCGGCTGCCAGTAGCAGGCCGAGGATGACGCGCGTCCGCCGACTGTCATGCACCCAGGTTCTCCTCACCAAGCCGCGCGCTGCGGCTGCCCATGTCCTCCTGAGGGTGGGGTCAGCGTCTGGACTCTGGCACCAGGACCTGGCGCAGCGTGTCGAAGTCCTCCACGCACTTGCCGGTCCCGAGCGCCACGGAGTCCAGTGGGTTGTCGGCCAGGTGCACCGGCATGCCGGTCTCCTGGCGCAGCCGCTCATCCAGCCCGCGCAGCAGCGCCCCGCCCCCGGTGAGCGCGATCCCCCGGTCCATCACGTCTCCCGCCAGCTCGGGCGGGCATTTGTCCAGCGTCGACTTGACCGCGTCGACGATGAGCGTCAGCGGGTCCTCGATGGCATGCCTGATCTCCTCGGCGGTGACCACGATCGTCTTGGGCAGCCCGGTGACGAGGTCGCGGCCCCTGATCTCGGCGGTGGGTTCCTCCGCCGAGGGGAAGGCCGAACCCAGCGTTATCTTGATCTCTTCGGCCGTCCGCTCGCCGAGCATCAGCGAGTACTCCTTCTTGCCGAAGGTGATGATCGCCTGGTCCATCTCATCGCCGCCGATCCTGATCGACTGCGAGGTCACAATGCCGCCGAGCGAGATGACGGCTACTTCGGTCGTTCCGCCGCCGATGTCCACCACCATGTTGCCGGTGGGCTCGTTCACGGGCAGGCCCGCACCGATCGCGGCGGCCATGGGTTCTTCGATGATGTACACGCGGCGCGCGCCCGCCTGATGGCCGGCCTCCTTCACCGCGCTCTGCTCCACGCCGGTAATGCCACTCGGCACTGCCACGACAACGCGCGGCTTGGCCAGGTGACTTCGCTTGTGGACTTTCTGAATAAAATAGCGGAGCATCCGTTCGGTGACATCGAAGTCAGCAATGACGCCATCTTTGAGTGGCCGTACCGCCACAATGTTGCCCGGCGTCCTGCCGATCATCCGTTTGGCCTCAGCCCCGACAGCGACGATCTGGCCATTGTTCGTGTTCAGGGCCACGACCGAGGGCTCGTTGAGCACGATACCGCGACCACGCACGTAGACGAGGGTGTTCGCGGTCCCGAGGTCGACCGCCATGTCACGGCCCAGAAACGCCATCGCGTTGCTCATGTAGAACGAGACCTTCCCAACAGGATCTGCCGGATAACTTGTTGGTTCGACTCCGCAGTGGGCCCTTATCGTCGCACCGGCTCTGCAGCACCGCGGTAGGGGTCCATAGTCTTTCATCGACCAGGGCCGGCCCCTCTAAACAAGGCGGGGAAAGAAGATCTTGGTCTCTTGCTCCGCCGAGCCCAGAAATCCAGACCAGGCACGATTTCGTGCTGTACTTCCAACGCTTGGTGGCTGCGAATGGTGCCCGCTGCCCGCCCGGACGGGGGTCGGTCCCGGAGTCACCGAACATCCAAACGCCCTCGTCCTCTCATCCTACCGGTGCCCCGGAGGCCCCAGGGGACGCGAACGCACCCCGTAAGCGAACGTTCCGGATGAGCGATGTGTTACCGGACGACAACGACACGGCGGCGGTCACGGCACGTCATAGCGGCGTGCGAGCCAGATCGCGGTTGCCCACAGCCCGGCGAAGACGGCGCCGAGCGCATACATCGCTGGCACTGCCACGCCAGTGGCGATGACGGCGACCTGGAACACACTGCCGGCCACCAGCGCCCAGCTGAACCGCGGCCGCCCGACCACCGCCGCGATCAGCAACGCGACCGCAGCCAGGACACCCCCAGCCAGCCCTGCGGTCCCCGGCCGGGTGTGCCCGATCGTGACCGCGACCGGGATCGCCAGCCCGATGACCACTGTCTCGAACACCAGCACTGTCGCGCACAGCCGCCTCATTGCGAACCGTCCGGCACCCCTGGTGCCCGCAACAGCACACGCGCATCCCCCGCCGTCACCACCGACCCCGTGACCAGCACCCCAGCACTCCCGGGCCGCCCCCCGGCCTCAGCCTCGTCAGCCAGGCCCACAGCCACGTCGATGGCGTCGGCGAGCCGGGCGGCCGACCGCACCCGCTCAGTCCCGAACACCGAGGCAGCCAGCGCCGCCAGCACCGCGACATCCATCGACCGCGCGGCGGAGTTCCTCGTCACCACCAACTCGCTGACCACAGGTTCCAGCTCACCAAGCAGCCCGGCCACGTCCTTGTCCGCGGGAACGGCGAGCACCGCTATGAGCGTGTCGAACGCGAACGCCTCAGTCAGCCCCGCAAGGCTGCTGGCCATCCCCGCGAGGTTGTGCGCGCTGTCAACGAGGACGACAGGGCTCCGCCTGACGACCTCCAGCCGTCCGGGTGCCTGCACCCCCGCGAACGCCTGGCGGACCAGGCCGGGATCGAGCCCGGTGTCCACACCCAGGCCGCTGAAAGCCTCCACCGCCGCGAGTGCACAGGCCGCGTTCGACGCCTGGTACGGGCCAAAGACCGGCAGGAACACGTCCGGGTATTCGCCGCCGAGCCCGTACAGCGTGACCTGCTGCCCACCGACCGCAAGCTCCCGGGCGCCGACCCCGAACTCCACGCCCTCGCGGGCCACCTCCGCCCGCACGTCGGCCGCCCGCTGCAGCAGCACCCCGGCGGCGTCCGGCGGCTGCGCGGCCAGCACCGCGGTGGCCCCGGGCTTGATGATGCCCGCCTTCTCACGCGCGATCTCCGCCACGGTGGTGCCGAGGTAGTTGGTGTGGTCGATGCTGACCGGGGTGACGACCGCCACCGTCCCGTCCGCGATGTTGGTGGAGTCCCAGGTGCCGCCGAGCCCGACCTCCACCACCGCCACGTCCACGGGCGCGTCCGCAAAGGCCGCGAACGCCATCCCCGTCAGCACCTCGAAGAACGACATGGCAACCGGCTGCCGCTCGTCGACCATGGCCACGTACGGCGCGACATCGTCGTAGGCGGCCAGGAACGCCTCGGCAGACAGGGGCTCGCCGTCAATGCAGATCCGTTCGGTGACACTGGTCAGGTGCGGGCTGGTGAACAGGCCCGTGCGCAGTCCCCGGGCGCGCAGCAGCGCCTCGGTCATGCGGGCGGTGGAGGTCTTGCCGTTGGTGCCGGTGATGTGGATGACCGGGTAGGCGCGGTGTGGGTCGCCCAGCAGTGTGACGAGCGCCGCGATCCGCTCCAGTGACGGGTCGATCTTGTGCTCGGGACGCCGGGCGAAGATCTCCCGCTCGACCTCCCGCATCCGCTCCTGGCTCAACCGCGCTCCTGACCCAGCGACTCCAGCCGGGTGGCCAGGCGTGCGATGTCCTCGTGGGCGGCCTGGAGCCTGTCCCTGGTCTTGGCAACCACGTCTGCGGGCGCGCGGGTGAGGAAGGACTCGCTGGTGAGCTTGGCCTGCGCGCGCTGTGCTTCCTGGCGTGCCGCGGCGAGGTCTTTCTCGACGCGGCGGCGCTCGGCGTCAACGTCGATGCTCCCGGCGGTGTCCAGGTCGACGGTGACGCCTTCGGCCTGCACGGATGCGGTCGCCGAGAACCCCTCGCCCGGCGGGGCGAGGCGCAGCAGCACCCGGATGGCATGCTCATGGGCGGCCAGCGGGGTGTCCCCGATCCCGGCCAGCGCGGCGGGGACCATCTGGCCGGGGCGCAGCCCCTGGTCGGAGCGGAACCGGCGGACTTCGGTGACCAGCCGCATCAGCGAGCTGACCTCGGCTTCGGCCGCCAGGTCCCGGAGCGCGGCGGCCTGTTCGGGCCAGGGCGCCGTCACGACCGTCTCGCCACCGGTCAGTGCCGTCCACAACTCCTCGGTGACGAATGGGACCACCGGGTGCAGCAGGCGCAGCAGCCGGTCCAGCACCCAGCCGAGCACCTGCCGGGTGGTGTCGCCGTCCGGGCCGTCCAGCGCGGACTTGGCAAGCTCCAGATACCAGTCACAGACGTCGTCCCAGGCGAAGTGGTAGAGCGCCTCGCAGGCCTTCCCGTACTCGAACT
>DASYYE010000044.1:0-4392 GCA_035946955.1 Streptosporangiaceae bacterium
CTGGTCAGCGCCGGGCGCCGCGCCAGGTTGCTCGGTGGCTTCCTCCGCCTGGCCGCGGTTTCGCCGCAGGTGGGCCGCGTGCTGCACCTCACCGGACTCCTCCGGAGCTTCGCGATCTTCCCCACCGTCCAGGCCGCGGCCACCGGGCCGCGGCCCGCCCACTCCCCGGCAGTCGCCGCAACCGCAACCCGCCTGAGGCAGATCCTCAATCCCGCATCCCGGCCCGCAACGACCTGATACTGGGTCAGGCCCCGAAGCCACGGCAGTGGCGAGAGAGCGCCCTTCGAAGGTCAGCCCCCCTGCCAGCCTCCCGAGAAACGATCATCAAACCCTTGCCGTCGATTTGGGCCAAGTTGCCGCCCTGGTCGGTCACGTCGGCGCGTCGTCGCCGACGAGGAGGGCCAGGACCTCGCCCAGGGTGCGTTCCCGGCTGGTGGGTTCTGGCAGCGGGAGGTGCGCCTGGATCTGATAGCGGTTGCGGCGGCCGTCCTTTTGCTTGACGATGTAGCCGGCCTGAGTCAGATCAGTGACTATGCCGTAGGCGCTGCGCTCGGTGATGTCCAGCCTGGCCGCGATGTCGCGCAGGCGAACCCCCGGGTCGTGTGCGATCAATAGGAGGACCCGGCCGTGGTTGGTCAGGAAGCTCCAGCTCGGGGTGGCCAACAATCCCGTCCAATTCTGGAAGTGATTTGCTAGTTTTAGGTTACCAGTGTAGCGTCAAAGACACGGCACCGGTTTCAGCCGCCGACGGCGGCCAGCTACCCGGGGTTACCGGAGGCGGTCATGTACGTGGCCTGGTCATTATGACCGGCCGTGCCCATGGCCGCGACGGTGCCGCGTACCCGGCTGAGACCATAGGTGCCCTAGGCTGCCGGGCTGCGGCCGCCAGGACCGGCGGCCGCAGGATCGGCAGCACTGAGACGACCAAGACGTCCTCGGCGGACGACGGCGCGCCCTTCCCCGCGCAGCGCCCGGCCAGGCCTCGGCGCGGGCGCCCTGGCCCGGACATGATCGTGACCGAAGCAAGTCACGCCCGCGCGCAGCTGACCCCCGCGATGCTGGGCGTCAGCTAACGTCCAGCTGACTCCCTCTGCCCAGCGCGATCCACCGCGGCGGGTACCCCCGACACGGCGCCTCTTCCATCAACGAAAGGGAAACGTCATGCCCGAGCCAGCCACGCCTCTCCATGGCGCGACCGCCGCCCCGCTGCGCCCATCCCGCAACGGTTCCGCGCCGCCGCTGCCGACCGAGATGCGCCGCGAACGCCCGCAACGGTCCGCCTGGCTCCCGATGGCGGTCACGCGGCTTCGCAGGACGATGCGCCGGCTCCTCCGTCGGCCGTGACGCGGGCGGCGACACAGCCTGAGCTTGCCGCAGCGGCGCCCGGTCAGACGTGAGGGCACCTCCCAAGGCACTCCGAATCCCTGTTCGGTGACGGCTGCACGTCATGGGGCCTGGTCCCCTCGCGGGTCAGTTTTCCCCTCCTCCCGGCGCTGGTCCTCGATCACCGAAGCGACATGCCTTATGCACACCTCGAACGCCAGCGGGTCCGCCTCGTGCATGTCGCGAAGTTTTTCCATGAACATCAGCATGTGCTTCACGGTGTGCCCTGGCAGGCCTCCCACGCTCATGAACTTCCCGGCACCGGCCTCGGCGAAGCCCGGAATGCTACCCGGCTTAATTCCGTAAAAGTCACTCATGGTCGCCCTCCGGTCCGTTAGGGCCCTCCGGCCAGACGCGAATGTGCACGACGCCTGCATATCTATGATGGCCGACACCGCACCTCCTATCGGGAAGGTGTTGCTCGTGACCGGCTGAATCCGCCCAGCACAGGTCGATCAGTTTCCCGACGCAGCACTGGTGGCCGGTCAGTGACGAGGATCTGGGCCCAAGCAGTGTGTCAGACTGCTTGATCGCCAGCAGTTCGTCGCGCATCCGGCCGTCGTAGGACTCCGCTTGGGGCTTCTGTCTCGGCGATCCGGGCTCGACCTAGCAAACGCGGCGCTGCCGAACCGGCGCCCGGTCCGGTATGGCCGCAGCGGTTAGCCGATGTGGTGGCGGCGACCCCAGGCGCACAGGGGCGCTGACTCCGGGCCGGGTGCCGCCACCAGAGGTAGGCGAGGGCGCCGAGCGGAATGGTTGGCAGGTAGGTTACGGCGCGGAAAAGAACTACCGCGGCGGCGACGCGGGCGGCTGCCGCGTTGCCGAGCCCGGCGGCCAGGGGCGCGGTGAGGCCGAGTTCGACGATGCCGAGGCCCCCGGGGGTGACCGGAAGCACGGTCAGCAGCCGGACCATGGCGAACGCCGCGAGTGATGCCTGCCATGACACCTGTGCTGGGGTCAGGCCGCTGGCGCGCAGGCACGCGAGCAGCACCGGCCAGGGGGCGATGCTGGCCGCCACGGTGGTGACCGTGATGCGGATGCCGCGTTCGGCCAGCAGCGCGGAGGTGTCGGCGCGGAATCTGAGTACCCCTTCCGCCATCCGCTGCGATGGCCGGCGGCGGGCCAGCCCGCAGGCGAGCCTCTCAGCGCGTTGCAGGAAATGACCGGCCAGCAGGGCGAGACGTTGGCTGCGCAGCAGGGCCTGAAAGCCGACGGCGGCCACGAGCAGTGCGCCGGCACCGCAGTAAGCCGCGGCCGCAGGCATCCCGCTGGGCCTGCCGCTCATTGCGACGGCCAGCAGGGCGATGACTGGCAGGCCGAGCCTGGCGAAGATGTTCCACAAGCCTGATACCAGCGTGTACCGCACGAAGTCCTGCGTCGCGATGCCCCAGCTCGCCATCATTCTCCAGGTGAGGCCTAGTGCCACGGCTCCGCCCGCCGGGACAGTGTTCGCCACCGCGGACGAGCCGAGGTTGACCGCGGCCGCCTGGTGGAACCGCAGTCGGGGGAGGAACGCCGCGATCATGATCCAGGTGGTGGCCAGGCTGCCCGCGGCGGCGGTGGTGACCAGCAGCATTCCCGGCCATGTCAGCGCGGCGATACTGTGCCACTGCTGGCCGTAGGAGGATATCCGGGGGAGGGCGAGGCCGAACACGCCCGCGACGATGAGCAGGGACAGCGAGCCGACCAGGAGCCTGCGGCGTCTGCGCGATGCCGCGGGGGCTTGCGGCCGGTGCGGTTCACCCTCGGGCCGCGACGCCATCCCGGGCAGTGGAGGAGCGGGAGCTGGAGCCGTCCGTTCCAGCAATGTGTCCTCCTTTTCCGGGCGCCCTGGGTCAGACGGCCCGGTTATGGACGTAGCACCAGCGCCATGTCGATCCCGCATCTGCTGATCCCGCGACCGCGTGATCGGTTTCCTCGTAGTGACCTTTCGCGTGCTGTCCGGGTGACCCATCGGAGCAGGCGACCCACCCGCAGGTCAGACAGATCCGGAGGGCCACTGGCGTCAGCCCGGTGGCTGTGCATCGGTCGCACGTCTCCGACCGCGGGCTGACGGGCCTGGTGGCGTCGAGATGCTCGCATCGCGGCGCCGCTCCATTCGGGTCGTTCCGGCCGGCCCAGTGGGCCATCGGCTGGCTCCTACTTCGTGGTCTGCGCATCCGGGCGGAGCGCACGAGCCGACGGGACGCCTCAGCGATCGCGGGAAGCCTTATGTCCTCAGCCAACCCGCCTGCCGCCAGGCCCGAAAGGGCCATAGTGAGCAAGGCTCATAACCACCGCTGATAACCACCTGTACAGCGGACGGGAGGAAGCAGGAAGCGGGCTTACGCGGTCAGCCGTCCCCCTGCCCTGGGTCAAGCCAGTTCAGCTCGCCGGATAGGGCCCTGGCACAACTCACGACCGCCCGGACATGGGGGTTGTCGTCGTCGGCACGCCACAGCACCGACCATGGGTACAGCGATGCCGGCCCGGTCAGTGGCCGCCATACGATGCCGGGGTACTCCGAGGCGTACGACGCGGGGACACACGCCACGCAGCGGCCCTGATCGATCAGATCGGCCGCGCCCCGGATGCTTTGCACGCTTCCCCGGTACAAGATGGGCACAAATCCAGCGGACCGGCACAGCTCCACGACGAACTGGTTGAACTCCGGGGCCCGCCCGTCAGGGGAGAGGAGGAGCGTTTCAGCGGAGAGCATCGGCACGGGGACGCCCGCCAGCGCCGCGAACGGATGGCTGTCGGCGACGAGGATCCCGAGCGGGTCGAGGCGCACGAGCTCGGACGCCACGAAGGGCGGCGCATGGGAGGCGCGCCCGAAGCCCACATCTATCCGGCCGTCGGCCAGAAGTGTGAACTGATCCGGTATGCAGGCCTCCACCTGGTGGATCTCCAGCTCGGGGAAACGGTCCTGGACCGCACGCAGAATCTGTGGCATGGAGTCATAGCCAGCGTCCACGATGCCGACCTGCAGCGCGGGGGCGGGATTGCCCGCTTGCTGTGCCACCGCAA
>DASYYE010000045.1:0-10658 GCA_035946955.1 Streptosporangiaceae bacterium
ACCGGGGCATACGACAAGCTGACCTTGACCCCCGACCGAGACACCGGCGTGTCGTGGACCCAGCAGTTCGCCAGCGATGAAAAAGGCTCCGGCCGGATAGCAGACATCACGCAGCACTACTACGTCGGGGGAGACCCGCGGAATACGACCGCACAGCAGGCGGCCGGCAACATGCTCTCCCCCCAATGGGTGAACGACACCATGCCTGGGACCCAGCCGACAGGCACGACGTATACCCCCTATCACTGGCTCTACACCAACAACCTGAAGCCTGTGCACGAGACAGGCCTGCGCTGCCGGCTCACCGAATCGAATGACTACCTCACTGGTGTCCCAGGGGCAAGCAATGCGTTTGCCTCAGCACTGTGGGCCCTGGACTACCTGCACTGGTGGGCTGCCCACGGGGCCGCAGGCGTGAATTTCCACAACAAGCAGTGGCTGTTCACGGACACGATCGTGCCGGACCCTGCCGTGAGCGATGAGCGTTATGCAGTCACTCCCAAGGGCTTCGCCATCAAGGCGTTCACCCTCGCCTCGGCAGGCAGGGCGAATCCCATCCAGATCAGGAACCCCGACGGCATCAATCTAACCGCCTATTGCATCGGCGGAACGGGTGAGGATTACATCACAATCATCAACAAGACATACGGGGCCGGCGCCGCCGACGCTGCCATAACCATCGCACCGCCCGGTCCAGGGCTGCAGAGCGCCGAGATCATGACTCTCGCCAGCCAAGAGCCGGGAGACGCCACCGGGTCCATTGTAACGCTCGGGGGTGCCACGATCACCGGCGACACCCCCTGGAAAGGGAGGTGGTCTACCCTGCCAGCCAGTCCTCACACGGGTATCAGGCTGACTGTCAAGGCCACAACCGCCGCCATTCTCAGGGTCCGGAAAAGGGCTGATAACCGTCGCCGGTAGCGCGGTCATAGACTAGGTGATCATATAGTTGTCGCACCCAAAAACTAATGCGTGCTCGCCGGTGAATTCCCAGTTGGGAGCCGGAATCAAACCCATCCATCCCGACAGATTTCCGATGAGCTTGCAGATTCCGCTGCGTGGTGGTCAGTGACTCGTGTCCGGTGATCTCCCCAGGGGCCTATCCTGAGCTTTACGTCAGCAGCCGTGCGAAGGAGCGGCGGGGTGGACGGCGAGCGCTCAGGGTTGGCACAGCAGCCGGGGTTGTCTAACTTTGGGCACCTCCTGCTGTGTTACCGCCGTGCCGCGGGGCTGACGCAGGAGGAGCTGGCGCAGGCCGCCGGGGTCAGTGCGCGTGCCGTGCGGAACCTGGAGCGGGGCCACGCCCGCGCCGCCCAGCGACGGCAGGCCGAGGTGCTGGCAGATGCCCTGCGGCTGATTGGAGACGAGCGGCAGGGCTTCCTGACCGCGGCGGCTGACGGACGGCGCCGTGCCAACCGGCCAGAGCCGACCGCGAACGTGGCCCTGTGCGCGCCACCGATGGCGGTGCCCGACTTCGTCGGACGGGAAGCCGAGTTGGCCCAGCTGACGTCGTGGGCGCGCGGCGCCGCTGAGTCGCCGGGCGGGACGACGGTCTCGATTGTTGGGCCGGGCGGGATTGGCAAGACATCGCTGGCGGTCGCGGCGTTGCACAGGCTGGCCCCTGGCTTCCCTGATGGCTGCCTGGCGGTGGACCTGCGGGGCATGGACGAGCGCCCCGTCCCGGCTGGCACCGCGCTGAACCGGATGCTGCGGGCCCTTGGGCTGCCTGAGGGCCAGCTCCCAGCCGCGCTGGAGGAGCAGTCCAGCGTGTTCCGGTCCATGCTCCGGGGCCGACGGGTGCTGGTCCTGCTCGACAACGCGGCTGAAGAAGTCCAGGTCCGGCCCCTGCTCGCGACCGCAGCCGGGTGCCACACCTTGATCACCTGCCGCCACAGCCTGTCCGGGCTGGAAGGGGTCCGGTGGATGTGGCTGGACCCGCTCCCGACCGGCGCGTGCGTCGAACTGCTCTCGTCCATCGCCGATCCTGCCCGGGTGCAGGCCGACCTTGGGGCGGCCGCGGAACTCGCCCAGCTGTGCGGGAACCTCCCGCTGGCGGTGCGGATCGTGGGCAACCGGCTGGCCAGGCAGTCCCAGTGGAGTGTGGCCCAGGTGACGGCACAACTGCGCGACGAACACACCCGCCTCACCTCGCTCACCGCCGGTGATCTGCAGGTCCGCCCGGCCTTCACCGTCTCCTACGACCGGCTCTCCACCCCCGCCCAGCGGCTGTTCCGCCACCTCGCCCTGGTCCCCGGCACCGACTTCGGCCTCGAGTCCGCCGCGGCCGCCGCCGGGACACCTCAGGCCGAGACCCAGCTCCACCTGGAAGAGCTCATCGACACCACCCTCCTCCAACTGGCTCCGACGCCGGGACGCTACCAGTTCCACGACCTGATCCGGATCTTCGCCCGGGAACGGCTCGAAGCCGAAGAAGACTCACCCCAGCGCCTCGCCGACGACATGTACGCCTATGTGATAAAGACCGCCACCGAGGCGGCAAGGCTTCACCACATTGACAGCACTGCCTCTGCCGCGGCGCGGGAGAAGGCCGCCGCATGGCTGGAACACGAGGCCTCCGCGTGGGTGGCCGCGGCCCGCTACGCCGCCGACACGGGGTGGCACCGGGAACTGATCGACCTCATCAGGGCACTGCACTGGTTCTCCGACACCCACCAGCAGTTTCCCTGGACCGAGCTCTTCACCCGTGCCATGGGTGCGGCGCGGGCACTCGGCGACCGCCATGATGAGGCGGCCCTCCTCAACTTCCTGGCCTGGGCACACTACCTCCTCAACGAGGACCGGCCCCGCGCGGTGGCCACAGCGCAGCAGGCGCTGGCCATCGCGGAGGACATCGGCGACAAGCTCGAGGAGGCCTGGGCACTGCTGTATATGTCACGGGCGCTCATGTACATGGCACGGCCCGAAGAAGCCCTGGCACCCAACATCCGTGCGACCGCGCTCTTCGCCGAGCTCAACTACGGGCAGATCACCGGGGCACGGAACACCCAGGGGCGCATCTTGCGCATGCTTGGCCGGCACGACGAGGCCCTGGCGGCGCACCGGGCGGCGCTAGCGGACCTCGAGACATGGGACGACCAGATGACGCCCGACCTGCTCCAGTACTACCGCGGGGTGAGCCTCATGTTCGTGGCCGAAGTGCTGTTCGAGATGAAGGACTGGCCTGCGGCAGCAGCCACTTTCCAATCCGCGCGGTCGCACCTGTCCACGGACGACCAGCCGCACGTGGCAGGTGAAGCGGCCTTGTACGAGGGGGTCGCCAGGCGGCACTGCCAGGAACATGCCGAAGCGGTCGCCTGCCTGCGGGAGGCCCTCACGCTCTTCTCGGAGGCAGCCACCCCCGCTTGGTGTGAGCGTACGCTGACCGAGCTGGCTGCAACGCTGACCGCAAAAGGCGACCTTGAAGAAGCAGCTGAGTGCCGGCGAGCCGCTGCGGCACTAGCCATCGAGCGAGGGCGCCCCGGCCCAGCCCTCTGACACCGTGATGGCGCCGCGTAGCCAGTCAGCACTCGTCGCCAACCGGAAGAAATCCGGCTTCGTAAACCTGCCGGTTGTTCTTCCTGGTCTGCACCGCCTGAGTCGGGTCTCATGGTGATGGCGCTCACTCCTGGTCTCCCGGCGCGGAACGCTGCGCGTGGCGCGGCTGGCGGGCTTGGAGCTGGCCAGACGTGGCAAGTCAAGGAGGGCACCCAATGTCTCCGTGTGGCCATTGGGGACGAGGTTAGTGAAAGCAACCCACAGTTGCTCATGCGGCGAGACATTCCTCTACGCAGACCACCTGCTCGTACACATCCGCGTCCGGCATGAGCTATACCGCCTCCGAACCACTCCCACTCATCACCAGGGCGGAACAAGCCCTGCGCACACTGACCGGCAGTGCAACCGAACGGTCCTGCAACCGCAACTTAGCCCAACCACCCAGTCGGCAGCGGTCCCCGGGCAGAGCCGGGACCAATATGAATCGCTTTCACATGCGTGAGCTCGACGAGCCCGAGGGGTTCGGGGCCATCGCTGGCTGATATGGCTGGGACGCCGCAGCCAAGCGCTGGGTCTGGCGGGCCATGAGTTTCTTACGGCGCCGTTCCCTGGCACGCCAGGGCATGGCGCAACCGTGACCGAGCCATGACACTGCCGGGCCGCCCGGCGGCCTAAGCGCTCTCTCGGACGCCTCATCGACCTGACAGCGGTCGCGCGGCGGCCGGGGAGTGAGTAGTCGCCATTGCAGAAGATAAGTAGCCGTTGCTCAGGCTTGTGGACGGCCGGGTGTCCTACGAATGGCCCTAGGGCGGGCCATGGCGGCTCGCAGCCTGCTGAAAAGGGGGAGCGATCATGTTCGCGCGTTACATCCGGGGCCGGGCGGTGGCTCGCGGCCCGGCCTTCATCCGCCCGCGCCACGGGGCCGCCCGGCTGTGCCGGCCGCGGCCTGCGGTGCTGTGCGTCCTCGCGGCACCGGTCACGGTACTGGCCCTGGCTGTCGGCGTGGTCGTCGGCGCCCCGCCGGCCAGCGCGTCCACTCCTGCTACGTGTCATTTTCTGCCGCTCACTTTGATGAACGGCTGGCAATCGGAACAGAACGTCTACGACACCGGTGACCCGTCCTACTGTGTCGCCGGTGATGGGATGGTCTATCTGGCGGGATCGCTGGCCCGCACCGGCGGCGGCAGCGCCGAGTTCGCCGTGCTGCCGCTGGGAGCCCGCCCGGCCAGCACCTCCTACCTCAACACCTATACCTTCGACGGGGCCGTCGGCATCGTGCGGATCGGCACCGACGGTGCGCTGTCGGCCTACAGCGGCGGCGCTGCCCAGTTCACGTCGCTGGCCGGGATCTCCTTCCCGTCGGCCTCGCGGCCGATGCTCCCGCTGACCTTGCAGAACGGCTGGCAGTCGGCGCAGGCCGCGTGGGGCACCGGTGACCCGTCCTACTACGTCGGCGGCGGCGTGGTCCACCTGGCAGGCTCGCTGGTGCTGCCTGGCGGCTGCGGAGGATGCGGCTCCCCGAGTTTCACCGTCTTGCCACCGGCTGCCCGGCCCGCCAGCGAACAGGACATGGACGATGTCTACAGCTTTAACGGCGCCAAGGCGGCATTCACCGTCTGGCCGGACGGCAGCGCGTGGGCCAACTACGGCGACGCCACCGACTTCACCTCACTGGCCGGCCTGCAGTACCCCGCGGCCTCAGCGGCCGAGCAGCAACTGACCGTGCTGAACGGCTGGGGGTCCGGCGCCGGCACAGCCTCCGGGATCGGGCCGTCGTACTACAACGTCGGCGGCCTGGTCTGCCTGGACGGCACGATGCACAACAGCGGCGCCCCCAACACGGAGTTCGCAGCACTCCCCACCCTGCTCGCGCCCACCCACACGCTGTACCTCATCGTCGAGTTCGACTACGACTACCCCGCGGTCCTGCAAATCCAGCCCGACGGCGGGATGTACATCTGGGGCGGCCCACCCGACTTCTACACCTCCAGCGACGTCACCAACCTCCAGGGGATCTGCTTCCAGCAAGGCTCATGACCCCCCGCACACGGACGGCAGGCGGCTGACCAGCCTGCGTGCCCCGTTTCATCCGGCTCGAGTCAGGCGGAGGGTGCGGATTTCGAATGGGCGGAACGACAACTCGACCGTACTGCCGTCGGCGACAGGCAGCGGCCCGGCTTCGGCAAGCGGGCGTTCCAACAGGTCGGCCGGGGTGGCCCTGACCAGAGGGAAGCCCGCGGTCAGCCGGGTGCTTGCCCGCCCGCCGTGGGATTCGTAGAGGCGGATGACCACGTCACCTGACTCATCGTCGGCTAGCTTGACGGCTTCGGCCACCACCGCCTGGTTGTCCACGGCCAGGAGGGGTTGAACCGACGCGGCCGCGGCACCGTGGACGTGGCGCTCCGGCAGGTTGATGAAATAGCCTTCGCGGATCGCGTCGGCGATCTGGGCTCCTGGCACGAGCGCGTAGCGGAACGTGTGCACGCCCTGGTCGGTGTCCGGATCGGGGTAGCGTGGCGCGCGCAGCAGGGACAGCCGGACCGTTGTCGTGGTGCCCCCGTCGGCCCGCACCCCGCTGGTGACGTCGTGACCATAGGTGGAGTCGTTGACCAGCGCCGCGCCCCATCCGGCCTCACCGACGTGCAGGAAGCGATGCGCGCAGATCTCGAACTTGGCCGCCTCCCAGCTGGTGTTGCAGTGGGTCGGGCGGAAGACGTGGCCAAACTGGGTCTCCGCAGCCGAACGGTCAGCGCGCACATCGACCGGGAAGGCTACCTTGAGGAACTTCTCGCGCTCGTGCCAGTCGACCTCGGCCTCGAAGTCGAGGCGCTTGGTGCCGGCCTGCAGTGTGATCAGCTGAGTTACCTGGGAGATGCCGAACACGCGGGTCACCCGCACGGTGGCAGCGTCCTCGGCCGTGACGAGGTCCAGTTCCTTGACCTGGGTCAGGTCTGTGCCGGTGTTGCGGTAGAACCTGTCTACGTCCCAGGCGTCCCAATTGACCGGGAAATCGGGGTGCAGCTGGAGGAGGTTGGCGCTGGCACCAGGTGCGATCGCCTCGCGCCCCGCGGCCAGGTCGAGCACGGACGTGACCATGCCGTGCTCATCGATAGTGACCCGGAGCAGGCCGTTGTCCAGCAGGTAGCCGCCGTCGGGCAGCTGCCGAGCCTCGACGGGGGCAATGGGCGCCGCAGGATGTCCGGCCGCCATGGCCGGGACGCCGTCGCGCTCGAATGGTGTGGCGTTGAAGACGACGCCATCACCGTCACCGCCGTCACCGGTGAGCGCCCGCTGTGCGTCGGCGATGATCTCCGCCAGGTCCGCCGCGACTCCCGCGTAGGTGGCGCGCGCCTCGCGGTGCACCCAGGCGATGGATGACCCAGGCAGGATGTCGTGGAACTGGTGTAGCAGCACGGTCTTCCACAGCCGGTCGAGCCGCTGATACGGGTACTGATAGCCGGCCCGGACGGCGGCAGTGGCGGCCCACAGTTCGGCCTCGCGCAGCAGGTGCTCGCTGCGCCGGTTGCCCTGCTTGGTTTTCGCCTGAGAGGTGTACGTGGCGCGGTGCAGCTCCAGGTACAGCTCTCCTACCCACACCGGCGGGTCCGGGTAATCCGCCTGGGCCTTGGCGAAGAAGTCGGCTGGTTTCTCGATGCGGACGCGGGCCGAGCCGTCCAGGTCGGCGAGCCGCCGGGCCCGGGCCAGCATCTCCTCGGTCGGGCCGCCGCCGCCGTCGCCCCAGCCGAACGGCACCAGCGAGCGCCTGGCCTTGCCTTTCTCCTGAAAGTTGCGCACCAGGTGGGCCATCTCTTCGCCGGAGAATTCAGCGTTGTAGGTGTCTACCGGCGGGAAGTGCGTGAACACGCGGCTGCCGTCGATGCCCTCCCAGTTGAACGTGTGATGCGGGAACTTGTTGGTCATGCTCCAGGAGAGCTTCTGGGTGAGGAACCACTTCGAGCCAGACAGCTTGATCAGCTGCGGCAGCGCACCGGAGTAGCCGAACGAGTCGGGCAGCCAGACCTCCTCGGTCTCGATGCCGAACTCCTCAAAGAAGAACCGCTTGCCGTGAACGAACTGACGGGCCATCGCCTCGCCGCCGGGCATGTTGGCGTCCGCTTCCACCCACATGCCACCTACCGGCACGAACTGGCCAGCGGCCACCTTTTCCTTCACCCGCGCGAAGACTTCCGGGCGGTGCTGCTTGATCCAGGCCAGCTGCTGGGCCTGGGACATGACGAAGATGAACTCCGGATGCTCGTCCATCAGCGCCGTGACATTCGAGGCGGTCCGTGCCACCTTCCGGATCGTCTCGCGCAGCGGCCACAGCCAGGCAGAGTCGATATGGGCGTGGCCGACCGCGGAGACCAGGTGGGCGGAGGCGTGCGCCGGCGTGGCCAGCGCCGGGGCAAGCTCACTGCGGGCTGCCGCGGCGGTGCCCGGCACGTCGTCGAGGCTCAGCGTGTCCAGCGCGCGTTCGATCGCCCGCAGGATCTCCCAGCGCCGCGGTCCGTCCACCGGCAGCTCGTACATCAGCTGGCTGAGCACCTTGAGATCTTGGACGAGCTCCCAGACATCGGCGCGGAAGACCGCCAGGTCGGCCTGGCGCAGCCGGTACAGCGGGACGTCCCCGGCGGTGAGGCTGTCCCCGAGCTGGGTCACTGGCCCCGGAATCGTCGGGTTGGCCGCCGCCTCCACGAAGAACCGCACCTCACGGCCGGATGGCGTCAGCCGCTCCAGCCGTACCGAACGCTGCCGCGGGTGCAGCCCGCGTACGGGGGATCCGTCCGGCAGGTAGATCAGCCCCTCCGCGCTGAAGCCGCCGCCGTGGTTGCCGAAGCCGAGATCGACGACTGCCACGACCTCTTGTCCGGCCCACTCCGCGGGCACCTTCCCGTGACAGGAGAACCAGGTGGTGCCCCACGGTCGGCCCCACGGCTCACCCACTTGGAACGGCTGGTACCGCGCCTGTTCAGCGTGGGCCGCCGCCAGTGCCTCGGCCGGCGGCACCGGCTCGCCGGGCACGTGCCAGGCGGCAACCTGCAGCGGCACCGTCGCTCCATGCACCGCGGGACGGATCCGCTCCCGCAGCACCCGTTCCATACGTCGCTCGGTCAGGAGGCGGTCGTCATGCATCAGGTCTGCTCCTCGGAGTGTTCGCTGGCGGACAAGCCAGCGTCCGGTGCGGCACGCCGCGCCGCACCGGCTTACTGGCGCTCATGCTTGCGCTTTGCCCGGCGTGCGGTCAGCTCTTCGGCCGGATGTAACCGCCTTCGAGCATCAGCGTCAGGCCCTGGGTCATGTTGCCCTGGCCCAGGATGTTCCACAGCGGGCTGGTACCTTTCGAGTCCATCGGGGGCCAGTCCGTGAAACGTTGCGACGAGAAGGGGAACTGGTAGACCTTTGTCGCGTAGGTGATGAAGGGCACCTGCTGGTTGACCAGGCGCGCCCAGTCGTAGACGAGACTGTCCATCTCCGGGCCCGGCCCCACCAGTTCCGACTCCTTGTCGATGGTGGCGGGGATGTCGACCGTGCCAAGGCCGGGGACCGCCATCGTCGGGCCGAACCCCATGCCACGGTCGCCGGCGTAATTGCCGAGAGACTCGAAGTTTTCAGTCGCGCCCAGGATCTGATCGAGGTTGCTGTACAGCGGGTTGGGACCACCCACGAGATCCATGGTCAACTGGAAGTCCCCGTTCTGGAGGTCCTCGTTTTGGATCGTGCCCTCTGTCGCGTCCAGGCTGGAGCTGATCCCGAAGGCATCCAGGGCCGAGGACGCGCTGTCGAACGAAGAGACGATGTCGCTCGTCGCGTTGTCCACCAGGAACGTCAGGCTGAACGGCTTGCCGTTAGGCATGATCCACTTGCCGCCGCTCTTGTGGAACCCGGCCGACTGCAGGAGTGATGCGGCCTTCGCATCGTTCACCGGGTAGGTGTTGAGCGAGGCGATTTCGCTTGACGTGAGGTAGATCGAGTTGAGGTAGGAGGGCAGCCCGTCGGTGTAGTTGTTCAGCACACCGCCCCTGTCCTTGACCGAGCTGCCGCCGTAGGCGGAGGCGACCATGTTCGCCCGCGGTATGACGTATGCGATCGCCTGGCGCACCGCGGTCATGTTCAGTGGGTACTGGTGGTCGTTGAACACGAGGCTGAAGGTGAATCCCTCTGGAATCGCCGTGTTCGACCCGGGGGTCGCCCGCCACTCCTTCAGGATCGCCGGCGACATGTAGACGTTGGAGAAGTCCACCCCGCCGTTGAGGAGCTTCGGATAGATGCCCTGGTTCTGGTCGTTGAGGTAGTTGATGCCTGCGACGTGGACCTTGGCGGCATCGTAGAAGCCCGGCCATTTGACCAGCAGCGCCGCAGAGGTATTGATCGCCTTGAGCTCGAACGGACCGTCACCGAGATACGTGGTCACGTTGTAGGCCGCGAGCTTCTTGAATGCGGCCTGCATCGCCTTGTACTGGGGCATCTTCGCGGCGGCTGCGGGATTCTTGTAGTCCTCCGCGTAGTACGCGGCGTCGTCCTGCTCGAGGCCGGGGGTGACGAACTTGCCGTACTGGCTGGCCGGGTAGATGGTCTGCCCTAGCAGCTCGTCCTCAAGCAGGGTGGCGTTGGTGCCCGGCCGCAGGGTGACCACGACCTGATGTGAGTTCGGCGCACTCACGCCGGCTATGTAGAGCCATCCGGCGGTGTTGTTGGTGCCGTCCAGGACGATCGTGTCGTAGACATCGGTGCTGGTGACCGGCTTGCCGTTCTGCCAGTTCACCCCGGAGCGCAGATTGAGGGTGAGCGTATCGCCGCTCACCGGCCAGCTAGTGGCCAGCTGGGGTGTGAAGTTCGTCAGGCTCGGGTCGTCCTCGACCGCCAGCGGCAGCTGTATCAGCCCCTGCCCTATGGCGGCGGCGAGCGGGTTGTACTGGTTGAGTGACCATGTGGTGCCCCAGCTGCAGCATGGATCGAAATTCAGGTAATGGCCTGACGACGTGCTACTGCCGCCAGAGCTGCTGCAGGCCGCCGCCAGCAGCACGACGGCGGAGCCAGCCGCGGTTAACCCCGGCAGCCTGCGCCCCGCCCGGTGGCGTGGCCGACTCGGCGTGGGGTTCCCTGGCACCGGGTTTCCTGGCTGGGTGCCGCCCTTGCCCGCTGTCTTTCTCACTAGCGTCTCC
>DASYYE010000046.1:0-4768 GCA_035946955.1 Streptosporangiaceae bacterium
GCCATGTTCCGGCTGGTGGGGCTGCACCCGGGCCCGGACTGGGACCGCTACGCCGCTGCCGCGCTAGCCAATACCTCTCTTGCGGAGGCCGGCCGGCTGATCGCCGTGCTGGCCCGCGCGCACCTTGTCGCGCCGGTCAGCCGTGACCGTTATGCCATGCACGACCTGCTGCGCGCCTACGCCGCCGACCTGGCCGCCAGCGACGACGGCGAGGAGGCCCACCACGCCGCACTGACCCGCCTGTTCGACTACTACCTGACCGCCTGTGTGGCTGCCGTCGATGTCCTCGCCCCCAGCTTCCGCGGGACACCAGCCCCCGCGGCCGCGACACCCGTCCCCAGCCTGAGCGGCCCGGCCGCGGCCCTGGCCTGGCTGGACACAGAGCTGGCCGCTCTGATCGCGGTCATCAGCCACGGCGCAAGCCACGGCTGGCCCGTTCACACGAGCCGGCTTTCGGTCACCTTGGTTCCTTATCTCAACGACCGCCGCAACACTGAAGCACTCACCATCCACACCCTCGCGCTCGATGCCGCCCACCGATCCGGCGACCGGAGCGCGCAGGCCATTGCGTTGATCGGCATCGGCTTGGCCCACCGCCAGCAGGGCCGTCCAATGCTGGCCGCCGACTGCCACCAGCAGGCGCTCACCCTGGCCGGTGAGACCGGCGACCTGCTCCAGCAGGCCCGCGCTCTCGGCAACCTGGTCATGGACCTTGGTTTCCAAGGCGAGTATGAGCAGGCTGCCCACTATGCCGAGCAGGCAATGGGCCTCTTCCGGCAACTGGGTAACCGGCCTGGGGAGGCGGCCGCACTATCCAATCTTGGGGTCGTTTGCCTCCGCCAGGGCCACTACCCGCAGGCTGCCGACTATCTGCGGCAGGCAGTGACACTGGGCCGCGAGATCGGGCACCACGTCACCGAGGTGATGGCGCTGACCACCCTTGGTGAGCTCTTCAATAACCAGGGCGACACTGATCAGGCTGTGGACTGCCTTCGGCAGGCTCAGCTGCTGGTCCGCGAGGTCGGACCCCCGGTCAACCAG
Source organism: Streptosporangiaceae bacterium (assembly GCA_035946955.1). GTDB lineage: Bacteria > Actinomycetota > Actinomycetes > Streptosporangiales > Streptosporangiaceae > DASYYE01. The sequence goes on from DASYYE010000046.1 coordinate 1,042, forward strand.
GCACAGGTGCTCACGCGACTCGCTGATGTCTATTGCAGCCGTGGGCAGTTGGGCCAGGCCGCCGACTACTGTCAGCAGGCCCTGACCATATTCCGCGAGGCCGGTGACCGTGAGGGTGAGACCGCCGCGCTCACTGTTGCCGGGAAGACCCTGCTGGCCACCGGCCAGCCCACCCAGGCCCGCACCTGCTACGAGACAGCGCTCGCCGTGGCCCGCCAGAGTGGCGACCGCTACGCCCAGGCCACTGCACTCGAGGGACTGGCGAACGCCTGCCTGGCCACAGGCGAGCCTGGCCAAGCCCACGGGCACTGGCAGCAGGCACTGGACATCTACCGGTCCCTGGGAGCACCAGACGCTTCCCGGCTGCGCGCCAGCCCGCCCTGCCCTGTGGCGGCGTCAGTCCGGTTATCCCCGGCGTTCAAGCCTCCTGCTCGCCTCTGGCCCGGGTGACAGCAGCAGGCGGCCCCGTGATCGTGCCGTCCTCGTGGCGGACGACTGCCCGGACGGCTGGCAGCACGGGTGGTACGACGGCGCAGACCACGATTACCGCGCCTGCGATGGTCAAGACCTTGCCCGCGCCGAACGCTCCGGCGAGTGGGCCAGCGATGCCCAGCCCTACCGGCATGGCCATGAAGGCCAGCAGGTAGTCGTAGCTGCGGAACCGGCCGAGGACTTCGTTGGGTATGAGCTGCTGGATAGCCGTATCCCAGTTGGTGTTGAGGAAGATCCCCCCGGCCATAGCGATGACAGCGGAGACAACGAGGGCATACAGGGGAAGGCGGGCAGCCAGCGCGAGCGGGGGCAGGGCACACACGACCGTTGCCAGCATGCCGTCCGCGATCGGCCGCCGGGCCTTGACCCACACGGCGGCCAGCGCGCCGAGCACTGCCCCGGCCGAGAACCCACTGCCCACCAGCCCCCATGCGGAGGCGCCGCCCAGACGCTGGAGCGCCAGTACCGGCCCGAGCACGAAGACGACCGAGAACGCCATGTTCCCGATGGTGTTGCCGATCAGTGTGGCCCAGGCCCAGGTGCGGCCGGTGACCTCGTGCCACCCTGTGGCGAGGTCCGCGAAGAACCCCTGCCGTGCGTCGGGGCGAGCCTTGGCAAGTGCTGGCAGGCAGAGCAGGAACACGGCACTGCCCGCGAAGGAGGCGGCGTCCACGGCGAACGCCCAGCCCGCTCCGGCCATGGCGACCAGCAGCCCGGACAGGGCAGGGCCCACCACCGAGGAGCCGCTCTGGCTGATGGACAGCAGCGAGTTCGCCTTCTGCAGCCGCCCAGCCGCCACGAACTCGGGCACCAGCGCGGTGGACGCTGGCCCGAAGAACGAGGAGGCGACTTCGGTGATGGCAAAGGCGGCGCCCAGCTCCCAGATGTGGGCGTGCCTGGTCAGCAGCAAGACCGCGACAAGGGCCTCCACCACCAGGCGCACAATGTCGGCGCTGAGCATCAGGTTGCGGCGCGAGAGCCGGTCCGCCCATACTCCTCCGGCCAGGAACGCCAGCAGGCCAGCGATAGTGCCGGTCAGCAGCACCAGGCCGAGGGAGGTCGCTGTCCCGCCGATGCCCAGCACGGCGAATGCCAGTGCGACCGGGACGAACGCTGAGCCGATCGCTGACGTAGTCGCGGCCGCCCACAGCAACCGGAACGGCCGTTCAGCGCGCGGCTCGAACACACCGGCACCACGCACGGCCCGCAGCCTAACTGGCGCCCAAGCGCAGAACCACGCAATAAAGCGCGCGTTCCGCCTCACCGGGGTAGCTGACAGGCGCGCAGCGCGGCCGACCCTATGGATCGATGTACCGATATGGACAATCTGATGTCCGCTGCTAAAAGGGACAATCCGGGGATGGCGAGGGTGGGTGGCTCGCTGTCGTTGATGAGTGCGGCGAGTGCGGTGGGGGTGCTGGGTGTGATGGTGGCGTAGATGGTGACCTGGTGGTCTTGCTTGTTGTAGACCAACTCTAGGCCGAACGCGGCGAATAGCTGTGCCTGCATGCGGGGGGACAGCCTGGGGAGTCCTTCGGGGATTTGGGGCAGGGTGTCGAGCAGGCTGGGGTCGTTGTCGTGGGCGGTGTGGCGGTCCAGGGCGGCTAGCTGCTCGTTGATGGCGGCGCGTTCGGCTTCGAGTTCGGTGAAGCGTTCGATGATGCGGGTGCGCCAGGCGACCAGGGCGGGTGCGGGGGCGTCGACCGTGGTGAGGGCTTCGATTTCGCGGGTGTGGGCTTTCTCGGCGGCATCGATCTTGTGTAGCTGCTTACGCAGTGCGTCGGCTTGCTGGTCACGGCGGTCGGCTGCTTCGGCGGCGCTGTCGGGCAGTTGGCGGGCGAGGAGTTCGGCGCGGTCGGGGCCGAAGATGCGTTTGGTGAAGAAGTCGTGGATCGCGATGATGAGATCGTCTTCGCGGACTCGGACGGTCTTGGGGTGGTCGGGGTGTGCTGCCTGGTGGCGGGGGTTGGCCGGGTCGTGGGTGCAGCGGTAGTACACGTACCCGGCATGGCCAGTGTGGGGTCGCACGAGCACGCCGGCCATGCGCCGGTTGCATTCACGGCACCGGCAGCGCGAGCGCAGGACGTAGGAGCGGCGCGCGGCCGGATGGGTGTTCATACCGGGCTCATCACGGCTGGTGGCGTGTTCGGCTCCAATGGCTTGGGCGGTGTCCCAGGTGGCGCGGGTGATGATCGCCTGATGGGCGGGCTGGGGTGACCATAGCCACTGGTCTGGGGGGACGGGGGCGGGCTTGCGGTAGCCGGGGGTCCGCCGCGTGCGGCCATAGACCATATAGCCCGTGTACTTGGGGTTTGACAGGATCCAGACCACGGCGGCGGCGGTCCACCCCTGGCCTTGCTTGGGGGCGGGGTAGGCGGTGGGGTCGGTGTTGAGCCGGGCCACGATCGAGCCGATGCCCAGCTTGTCCACGATCCGCCATGCGTAGATCGCCTCGACCACGCGGGCGCGGGGCGGGTCCAGGACCAGACGGGTCTTGGTCTTGCCCTGGGCGGCTCGCATCGGGTTGGGGTGCGGGATGCGCTCGGCGGTGTAGCCGTAGGGGACGGGGCCGATGTTGTAGCCGTCTAGCGCGTGCTGGGTGAAGCCACGCCAGGCTTTCTCCTTCAGTTGGAACCGATACCATTCAGCGATGCCCTGCTTGACCCTGCGGACCAGGATGGTCGTGGCGTTGGTGCCTTCGACGTTGATTGGTTCGTCGGTGGCGAACAGCGGTATCCCGGCGTCACTCAACTGGCGTTCCAGCTTGAGCGCGTTGAACGTGTCGCGGCCGGATCGTTCGATGTCTTCGCACATCACGGAGGCGAACCTTGGCGCGGGCCCGCCAGCCTCGGCCAGGAGCGCGGCTAGGCCACCGTCACGCGGGATGCCCACATCGACGGCTTCGTGAGCCGCCCCGTGGCCACGTTGTTCGATGTCCAGCCCACCTGACTCGATATCCCAGAAATGCGCCGCGATGAACCAGCCGGGCGGCAGCTTGGCTTTGACTTCCCGTAGCTGGCGCTGGAGTGAGGCGCGGGGGTCTTGCATCAACAGGGTAGAGGTGCGCCCGAGGAACGCCACGGGCATCGGCTCCACATGCCCGTGGCTGCTGGTCACTGCGGGGGCGGGTGCCGGGTGAGCCATTGAAGTACCTCCCTGATCGCCTCGGCTTGGCGGGTGTCCCAGCGGGCGGCTTCGGTGCCGGTGGCGACCCTGACTTTCCACCGGACTTTCA
>DASYYE010000047.1:0-1821 GCA_035946955.1 Streptosporangiaceae bacterium
ACAGTGACGATCGGGTGATGGCTGTGCGCAGAAGACAAGAGATTGTCCCGCGCCAACAGCCCAAATGATCATCGTGACCATGATCGATGTACCGTCACGGACAAAAGTTTGTCCGTGACGGTACATCGATCACTGACGCCCAGCACGTGGCCCCGCTCCAGGGAGGTACCGGAGCGCTGGGAGTGTCGCGTGAGAGAGGCGCGGCTGGTGGGGCGGCCTGCAGACCGGCGCGGCTGGTTATGCCTACCCGGTGCCGACTACGTCGCACCACCAATCCCACGATGCTCAGGCCCTGGTCAGGCCCGCAAAATGGCGTCTGTCCTGGTGCCTATCAGCCAGCACGTGGCTAATTGCAGACACCAAATAATGGTGTCCTTCCTTGACATGGCAGCGTCAGGGGACGCACAGTCATAAATGGCCGCCTGGATTGGCGGTAGATCACAAAGGTTCGGACCTCGTCAAACCGTCGGGCCCGTATTGTCCCGTGCCGGTAACAACGGCAGAGAAAGGAGGGACCATGAAGATCGCCATTCGTAAGCTCGAGCGCATCGAGACGACTGTCCTCGTCTGCGCCTGCGGATCCTGTAGCGACTGCTAACCCGGGGTTGCTGTAGCTCTCCGTGCGTATTGCCGTCTTGAGGTGCTGAAAGGTGTCTTCTGTAGCTCTCCGATGTAGCCACGAAAGATTGCGTGTCGATCCTCGTTGCTGGCGGGTTCTGTGGCTATGGTCCTGGTTATGGTGGCACGTGGTGGTGCGATGCATGTAGCCCGGAACCGTCGGACGTATGTGGCGAAGTCCGGTGAGCGGCGGGTGTATGAGTCGGTGCTGGTCCGGCGCACTTACCGGGACGGCGGCAAGGTCCGGCACGAGACGCTGGCGAACCTGTCGGCGCTGCCGGCCGAGGCGGTGGCCGCGATCGAGGCCACCTTGAAGGGGGACCGGCTGGTGCCGGCCGGGCAGGCGGTGACGATCACCGCCTCGGTGCCGCATGGGCATGTCGCCGCGGTGCACGCGATGGCGGGCAAGCTGGGGCTGCCTGCGCTGCTGGGCCCGGCCTGCTCGCAGCGGGATCTGGTGCTGGCGCTGGTCATCTCCCGGGTGACCGCCCCGGCGTCCAAGCTGGCCACCCTGGCCTGGTGGGCCGACACCACGCTGGGGACCGACCTGGGCATCACCGGCGCCTCCACCGATGACATCTACGCGGCGATGGACTGGCTGGCTGCCCGGCAGGACCAGGTCGAGGCGAAGCTGGCCGCCCGGCACCTGGCACCGGAGCCGAACCCGGAACGGATGGCGCTGTTTGACCTGTCCAGCTCATGGTTGGAAGGCACGCACTGCCCGCTGGCCGCACGCGGCTACTCCCGGGACGGCAAGAAAGGAAAGCTGCAGATCGAGTACGGGCTGCTCACCGACCCTCAGGGCCGCCCGGTCGCGATCCGGGTCTTCCCGGGCAACACCGGCGACCCGGCCGCCTTCACCGAGATCGTGCAGGTGGTGCGGGACAAGTTCGGCCTGGGCAAAATGGTCATGGTCGGCGACCGGGGCATGATCACCAGCGCCCGCATCGCGGCGCTGAACCAGCTTGAGGACGGAACACAGCGGCAAGACCCCTACGGGTGGATCACCGCGCTGCGCGCCCCCGCCATCAAGAAGCACATGGCCGACGGCGGCCCGCTGCAGATGTCCCTGTTCGATCAGCAGAACCTGGCCGAGATCACCAGCCCGGACTACCCCGGCGAGCGGCTGGTCGCCTGCCGCAACCCCGTCCTGGCCGCCGACCGCGCCCGCACCCGCGGCGAGCTGCTGGCCGCCACCGAGAA
>DASYYE010000048.1:0-32351 GCA_035946955.1 Streptosporangiaceae bacterium
CCCGAACGGGGTGTCCGCACCTGGGAACGTGTTAGCACCGTTGGTCGTCCCGATGAACGGGTTCACCATCGCCGCATAGTTGGTCACGGCGTGGACGTGGTGTGTGGCGACGCTGGCAAGGCTGGTGGGCCCGGCCAGGACAGACAGTGCGATGGCTGTGGTGGCAGCGGCGCTGGCGCTGGCAGCGCGGCGCACAGTGCTGGCGCAAGGTACGGCAGGGGTGGCCACCACGGCTGCGCGGGTGGTGGCACCAGGTGTGACCGCGTGCCCGGCCATGGTGATGGCCGGGTGCCGCCCGGGTGACCAGTGTGATGTCACCCATCGTGTTAGTGACACGCCTTTCCCACCTTTCAAGCGGGACCTCGGTTACGGGTTGCCGAGGGTTGGTGCCCTGCCCGTTTCCAGGGCATGGCTGACCCAAATGGCACTGGGGTGGTCGGGACAGGGCCTATAGGATGGTTGGCCGATGACAACGTTGTCATCGACCAACCATTTCCTACTCTCACGTAGTCCCCGCGTCAAGACCTAGCGAGTGACTACCGCGGTCCGTAACCACTTCACATTTCGGTAAAAAGCACACGCTCGTTGCAGGGTGCCGGCCAGTGTCACGTCCCGTGGGCTCAGACCACTAAATGGATGCTGGCCAGCTGGGTTGAATGGAACGGTTCAAGCGAGACGCCAGCACCAGCAAATAGCGTTGGCGCTGGCTATGACCGTGGCTCAGCGCAGGAGGCCGTCCGCAGGCGGAGACCGCTTGGGGCTAGCCCCTGCCACGTGGCGGTCCGGTGGAAGAGGCGGGTGCGGCAATGAAGGTGTTCCTGTCATCGGATATGGAAGGCACTGCGGGCGTTGTCGAGTGGGAACAGTGCGTTGGCGACGGGCCCGAGGCAGTCCAAGGACGGCGGCTGCTGCTCGGGGAGGTGAACGCCGCCATTGAGGGGGCCCTGGCCGGCGGTGCGAATGAGGTCGTAGTCAACGACTCGCACTCCGCCATGCGGAACCTGCCACCGGATGGGCTCGCGGGCGGGGCGTCCTACATTGCGGGCAGCCACAAGCCGCTGTACATGATGCAGGGCCTCGATGGGAGCTTCGGCGCTGTCCTGTTCGTCTCCTACCACGGGTCTATGGGCGCGCCATCGGGGCTGTCACACACGTACAACCCCCGGGCGGTGGTGGAGGCGCGGCTGGACGGCGTGGTGACCGGGGAGGCTGGGATCAATGCACTGGTGGCGGCGCACTACCGGGTGCCGGTAGTGCTGGTCACCGGGGACCAGGTGGCCTGCGAGGAGGCGGCCGCGCTGATCCCCGGGGTCCACCAGGCGGTGGTGAAGCACCCGGTCAGCCGGGCCGCCGCGCACAGCATGCACCCGAGCAAGGCGTGCGCGCTGATCCGTGAGACCACGCAGAAGGCGGTCGAGGGCGCGGCCAGTGCCGTGCCGCCGAAGATCTCGCCAGGCGTCCTGGAGTTGTTCGTGCGGACGACCGACATCGCGGAGGCCGCGAGCTGGGTACGCGGTGCCGAGCGGGTGGGCCCGCGGAAACTGCGCATCCACGGGGACACCCTGCTCGACACCTACCGGTCGTTCTGCGCTGCCATCCTGCTGACCCGGGTCATCGCGCAGACGTCGTAGATGCTGTGGGTTTGGTCACTGGTAGGAGACCATGTCGGGCGGTGACCGCCTGGCCATGGTCTGCGACGGCGTGAGCATGGGGTGGTCCTTGGTGAGGAAGTTCTTCCACCCGAAGTAGACGTGCGCAGGGGCGGCGGCGGTTACCGCATCCCAGGTCTGCTGCTTCATGGCCGGGGTGCCCTGCCCGTCCATGTGGATGACGATCGCGAGATCGTCGTGGCTGGTGTTGAGGCCTTGTTCATCACTGATCATCGAGAGCCTGAACTGGTGCAGCACCAGGAGTTTCTGAGGCAGGTGGTCCCGCGCGGTGACCGCGGACAGCCAGTTCGCGACGGCGTTGACCTGGCTGCTGGTCACGCTGCCTATCTGTTGCAGGGGCAGCTGGTGTGGCATGAGCTTCCATTCCGGGTCGATGGCGAGCCCGACATCGGGCAGCTCGAGCAGCTTCCGGTACAGCTTGGCCTGGGCGAGCAGGTCCGCCCGGCCGGCCTGCAGGTCGAGGATGACGTACAGGCCCGCATGGGTGGCACGGTCCACCCATGGGCGGAGGTCGGCCACTGGCGTCAGGTAGGAGTAGGTGCCGCCTTCGGGTGCGTCCGCGCCCTGGGCGACGCTGGCGATGATCTCGAAGGCCGGGACCACCGGAACGTTGCTCAGCGACCGGTACCGCGCGGCTAGCCTCCTGGCCCGCGCGATGCTGGCGGCCAGCCCCTGCTCGCCGAGTGCCCCGAGCACAGGAGCACCCGGGTGGCCATACAGAGCGACGATCCGGTGCTGGGGGAAGAGGACCTGGCCGCCTCCGGGTAGCTGCTCTCCGGCCTCTGCCGCCGCAACCCGCCCGGCGAGCTGGACAGCTGGCCCAAACGCAGCCCCCAGCGCGAGCACCTGTGCTGGCCTGGCGGCCGACAGGGCAGCGATGGCAGCGGGATCAGCCCGCGGGTCATAGCCACGGACAGCAACCACGCTCACGCCCGCTGCCTGCGCTGTGGCGGTAACGGCACTCGCCTTAGCGCTCGCGTCGCCTTGGCGGACCAGGAGCGCGACCTTGGTCAGTGGCGGCGGGGCCTTGGTGGCTGGCAGCTTCGCCAGGCTGGCCGTGACACGGATGCCGCGCAGCGTGGCTGACAGTGCCTTGGTGGAGAGGCCGACAGCCAGCACGGCGAGCGGGTGCAGCGCCCTGGCTTCCCGCTGCGCAATGGATGCTATAGATATTGCCCCGCCGCGTGGCAGCTGAGATGCCAGGAGCACCGGCGCGTGCACCCGCAGCGCGTCGGCAGCCGCGGTTGCCAGGGCCGGGCGGCTGTTGGCATCCGCGGCAACGAGGACGGGCGAGGAAGCAAACAATGTCCGGACGGCCTCGGCAGCCGCCGTCGTGGTCCCGCCCGCCAGGACCGACGATGCCGATGCCGGGGGGTGGAGGCGTGCCGCTGACGGCCTGGGCGGTGGTGGCTGTCCCGCGGCAGCCATGCTGCAGGCAGTACTGCCAAGACCAGCGAGCGACAGCACCAGGAGCACAGCTCTGGCTCGGTGCGGTACCCGCGCGCGGACCCTGCTGTGCAATAGACGGCACCTGAGCATCACGACACCCCGTCCTTCGCGAACAACCCGACATCAGGTAAGACAGTGGGCAAACCTGATCGGTTGCGGCGAACTCCGGCAGGGCGAACCGTGCCGCGACCGCCACGCCGGTTCCGATGTTCCCCGGCCACGCGAACCCGGAAACACGCCCGTTTGTGTCGGCGGCCTCGCCGGTTCCAGGCGATACCATCAGCCGCGTGCGTGGACCGGACTCCACGCACATCACCGAGGAAACCAGCAGATCTCGGGTGTTCCCTGTGGATGACAGGCTGACTCTGGCTGTCCCCCCAGTGGTCAGGGCGAGGTATCTCGTCCCCACGGCGCTGGCGGCTGCCGAGGTGAAGGACCGGGTGCGCGAGGCCCTGCCATCGCGTGTCTGTGTCGAACTGGCGCGCGCAGTGGACAAGTCACTGGACACGTCCCTGGTCACCGTTACCGAGGTGCAGTCTTCGGCCGTGCAGGGGCTGCCGGTGAATCTGCAGCGCTACCTGGGCGCAACGGACGAGCAGGTCCAGGCGGTGATGGAGGCCAGTTCGCTGGTCCAGATACGCGCCGTCTACACCACGGGCTGGCCACCGATGCATGAATGGCTGGCCCGGAGCGCAGCCGGGGTGCTCGCGGCCGACCTGGGCGTGCCGTTAGTGGACACCCGCGTCCCGTCGGTGATGAGCGGTGAGAAGGCACTGGCCGCCCTGCCTGATACCAGTTGGCGGATCCGCCTCGCCGACTGGATGCTGAACCTCAACTCCGCCGGTGATCTGGGGCTGTGGTTCACCACGAAGGGACTGGGCCGGTTCGGACTGCCCGAATTGCAGGCCCACAATGTTCCGCCCAATCTGGCCGCGCGGTGGGGGTACGCGCTCAACGGGCTGGCGTCCGCACTGCTGGGATTGTGGCTGCGTGCCCTGCAAGGACCGGGGGAGGACAGGCCGGCGTTCGTCGAGCTACCCGCCGAGGTCACGGTCAGCGAGGCCGACGTCGCCGATGCCCAGGGCGATGAGCCGCGGGGCGGCGGCAGCGCCCGGGTCCGGCTCACCCTCGACCCGGCGACCAGCGACCGCGCCGACAGCTTCCTGACCGTGCAGCCGCCCCACGACTTCGCCGCCTCCGCTGGCGAGCACGTCGCGGCGGTGTGCGCGGCGCTGTTCGGCAAGCCCGAGCCGAGTATCCAGCCCGCGCCGAGGCATGCGATGGACCAGGCCATCGCCACCGCCCGGGGGCACCTGCCCGCTGCGCGCGAGCGACTACTGTCTGGGGACCTGCCGCTGGAGGCACGGCTGATGGTCAAACACCAGGCCGCCACGACGGGCGCCAGGGAGTTCGTGTGGGCCTATGTCACGTCCTGGTCCCAGCCGGAGACGGTGCTCGCCACCTGCGCCGATGACGCACTGGGCGACCCCAGCATCCGGAGCGGGCGGCCTATCGTCATCCCAGCTGACAAGATCATCGACTGGGCGGTCTGGATCGACGGTCCCGGCGTCGTCGAGGGGGGCTGGACCAATGACCTGGTGGCCGGTGACGCTGAGGTCTAGGCAAGGGCAGCCCCATATGCCCCATCGTGATCTCCGCGACCGGCCCCGGGCTTCGGTAGGAGAGCCTGCTCGGTCCAGACGGTCTTGCCGTCGGGGGTGTAGCGGGTGCCCCAGGCCTGGAGGAGCCGGCCGACGATGTACAGGCCGCGCCCGAATTCGTCGAGCGTGCCGGGGTGGCGCAAGCGCGGCGCGACGGAACTGCCGTCGTGGACCTCGCAGCTGATGTTGAGGTCCTTGATGATGCGCAGCCACATGGGCGGGGTGCCGTAGCGGATGGCGTTGGTGACGAGTTCGCTGACGATCAGTTCGGTGGCCTGCGCGGTTTCCTCGTCCACTTTCCAGGCGGTGAGCTTGCGGCGCACGTGAGCGCGTGCCCTTCCGGCTGCCTCGGGATCGGGGCCGAACTGCCACATGCCGGTTTGCCCAGGCGGGAAGACGCGGGTGCGGGCGAGGACGAGGACCGCATCGCCAGGGCGGGGACCGTCCCGCAGCGAGTAGACGACGTCGTCGCACAGGTCCTGAAGCGGGCGTCCAGCATCGGCCAGGATCCGACGGAGGGGGCACTGGTCGCCCGGGTCACCGGATGGGACAGCAGGCAGGATGGATGGGGTGTAAAAGGCGAGAACGCCGCCGGCGGCGAGCTTGACGGTGGCCGCCGTGAAGGGCGGACCGTCAGACGTGCCCAGGAGGGGCCCGGAAGGGACATGGGGGACCTCGACGGCAGTGCCGTCCCGGGAGACGATGACGGGTGGGGGGTGGTGGGCCCGGGCGTACGTGCACGTGTGGGCGAGGGGGTCATAGATCGCGTACACGCAGCTTGCGGTCAGCGGCTCGCGTTGGCTGGGGTCACTGGGCGGGAGCGCGGCGCGTTCGCCGGCCAACAAGATCGCGGTGTCGTTGAGGCGCGCGAGAAGCTCGTCGGGCTCCAGGTCGAGTCTGGCCAGGGACCGGACGACAGTCCGCATCGCTCCCATGGCGGCGGCGGCCTGGATGCCCTGGCCGCTGATCTCGCCGACCACCAGGGCGGTGCGGGCGCCGGCCACGGTGAACGAGTCGTACCAGCCTCCCCCGCCCGCATCGCCGAACACCTGCGCGTGGGCAGTCTCGATGCCAGTCTGCGAGCACCGGCGCGCGGGCAGCAGCCCGCGCTGAACGGCCGCGGCAATGGTGTGCTCGTGGGTGTACAAGCGAGCCCGGTCGATGGACAACGCTGTCTCGGCGGCCAGCCCGAGGGCGAAGTCGGCTTCCATTTCATCGAAGGAACCTGCCTGCTCGGTGCGGTAGAGGCTGAGCAAGCCGAATACAGCGCCACGCAGCGCCAGGGGCACGGCCAAGAGTGCCCGGGCACCGGATGCACGGATCGCCTCGGCGCGCGCCGGGTCGGCCGACAGCCAGGGCATATCGGGCCCCAGGTCAAGCACGCGCGGCTTGAGGTCGGTCAGAACTTGCGCGTACGGGCTCGGGAACGGCAGTGTGTGCAAGTCACCCGCGGGGTGTGCCAGCACCTCGGGCTCGCCGACGCCGTAGCGGAAGGCCGCACGGCGCAGCGGAACCTCCCGCCCGAGCGGAGCCAACGGCGGGTCCTCACCGCGGATAACGGAGTCCACCACCTCCACCACCGCGATGTCGGCGAAGTCCGGCACCAGGGCATCCACCACGTCCTGGCAGGTGGCCACCACATCGAGTGTCCGCCCTACCCGCGCGCGCAGCTCGCGGAAGACGCGGAGGCGGGCGCGCTTTTTTTCGAGTTCGCCGGCATCCGCCAGCACCGCCGCCACCCCCAGGACCGCGCCGTGCTGGTCCTCCAAGCGGAACGCCGAGACCCAGCATGCCCGTCCCGGCACATCCCGGAGACTCAAGCGCACCACCCGCCCCGGCGCGGGAACGCCAGTGTCCAGCACCTCACGCAGCATCGCCTCGATCTGGCTGGGGGCGGCGAGACTGTGCACTTCGGTGAGGCGGCGCCCCAGCACCCGTTCCGCCGGCACACCGCCCATGATCTGCGTGGCTAGGCCAGCCGACACGATCCGCAGCTCGGTGTCGAGCACATACAGGCCGGCCGGTGCGTGAGCGAACCAGGCTTGGGCCGCCGCGGCCTGCACGTCAGCAATCGTGGCCCCGCCCTGGGCTGCCTGGAAGACAGCCCATTCCACAGTGCCGTCCCGGCGCTCCATGGGCCGCACCCGCAGGTCGCCGACGGCGCGGGCGTCCACGCCAGGGGGCAGCAGCACGTTAGCGCGGCCCGGCCGCGCATCGCTACGAACCCCCGCCGCTATCCGGGTGCGCAGGTGTGCCACCGGCTGCCCGACGACCTCCTCGGCCGTGCACCCCACCAGCTTCTCCGCCTGGCGGCTCCATTGCACCACCACGCCGTTGCTGTCCACGACCAGCAGAAACGCATCGACATCCACCGTGACCACCCCGTTACTCATTGTCTACCCCGCCCGCTGAGTCATCACTCCGCCGCAGCGCGCACGAGCCGGTGGGGGCCTTGCCGCACATCTCGGTTCAGGTGGAATCGCTGAGGAAGGCGGTGGGGGGCAGCCGCGGCGAGAGAGCCTGGGCCGGCCATCCCGACGTGGGAAACTCATCGTGCACCCGTGGTCCAGAACCGGCGGATCTGGGCGAGCGTGCCTGTGGGACTAGCCGGCCACCACGACGTTCAATTAAAAAAAGAAGACCTTTCGGCAATTGGTTGAACCACGCTCATAACGAAAGCCCCGTGTGGGCTAGGGACGCAAAGCACAGCCGGGAGCTGACGCTGACCCGCTTCGGCCCGGCCGCGTCGGCGTCGCTGTGGGATGGGGTGACTCTTGACCCGGAGGGCAGGCTGTGGGCCCGATGGCTGGGACTGACGATCCCTGGAACGTAGCGCAGGGATCCATCCTGTTGCGCTGCGGACGGTAACATCGGCGGCGTGCAGGCCCTGGACCTCACGCGGGTCGCTGAGGAGCTTTACGGGCTTCCTCCGGGCGGCTTCATTGGCGTTCGTGAGGAGCGGGTGCGGCAGGCCCGCGATGCGGGGGATTTCAGGCTCGCCGGAGCGATCAAGAAGCTGCGGCGGCCCACTGTCAGCGCGTGGGTGGTCAACCAGCTCAGCAGGCAGGCCGAGGACCAGATCGCTGAGCTGCTGAGACTTGGCGAGGAGCTGCGTGAGGCTCAGCGGAACCTGAATGGTGACCTGCTTCGTGAGCTTGCTGTGCAGCGACGTGAGCTGGTGGGCGCGCTGCTCCAGCGGGGGCAGCGGTTGGCCGATGACGCGGGTGTGGTGCTGAGCGCTCAGGCCAGGCGCGAGGTCGCCTCGACTTTGGAGGCCGCATTGGGTGACCCGGCGGCGGCGGAGTTGGTCCAGAGTGGGCGGCTGACCATTGCGCTGTCGTTTGTCGGATTGGGGGCCGCCGAGGTGGCCGAGCCGATCAAGCTGCGGGGTCCGGCGACGAGCCGGGCGCGCGGGGCGGCCGTGCGGCCGGAGGAATCCAAAACGGCCGGGCAAGGGATCGGGGGACCAGGGGCCGGGCGGGGGGCGACACGGCCTAGTCGCGCACGTAGCTCGGCGCGTCCGGGAGTCGAGCGGTCGGCACAGCCACGTGCCGGTCAGCCTGGGACGCGGCGAGGCAGCGGGCAGACCACAGCGCGGCGAGGTACAGAGGAGCGTGCCGCTCAGGTGGCGGCCGAACGCGCGATCCAGGCGGCGGCGGATCGGGCAGCGCGGGAGGCGGCAGCAGCCGAACGGGCCAAACGGGAGGCGGCGGCCGCGCGGCAGAGTCTGCGGGAGGCCGGCGAGCAGGTGCAGGCAGCCCAGGTTGCTCTGGAGGAGGCTGAACGCCGCGTCCAGGCCGCCCGGCAGGAACGCGACGACGCGCGTGGGCTCGTCGCGGAGCTCGAAGTCAAGATCGCCGAGGCCCGCTCCGCGGACTCCCGGGCCACCCGCGACCTACGGGATGCCAAACGCGGCCGCGACTTGGCCGCGCGGACGCTGGAAGCCGCGCAGCGCCGCCTCGCACAGGCCTGGACCCGCGCCAGCAAGTCCGGCTGACCCGCCAGAGCCCGGCGCGACATCGGCAGCACCACCTACTCCAGGCCAGCCACAACAACTTGTTCCCCGCGTTCCCCCGCCAGCGACTGGTCGCAATCTCTAGTAACAGTTAGTGCTTGTGCTGCGTACCAAACGTGACTAGTCAGGTCGGGTATGCACCGCCGGTCGCTGATCGTTAACGTTGGTTCGTGGTTGGGTTGATCCTCGTCGCTGTCTCGGTCGGCCTGTCGAACTTTGCCGCGTCCCTCGGCATCGGCGTGACTGGCATCAATGCCCGGACCAGGCTCCAGATCGGGCTGGTGTTCGGCGTGTTCGAGGGCGGCATGCCGGTCATCGGGCTGCTGCTCGGGGAGAGCCTGGCGCAGACGCTGGGCGACGCGGCCCACTGGTTCGGCGCGGCTCTGCTGATCGGTGCCGGGGGCTACGGCGTGTTCCAGGCGGTGCGTACCCCCACTGGCCACGCCGCCAAGTTCGTGCAGATGCCAGCCGGTGGTGCGCGCTCACTGGGGCAGACCGGGCGGCTGCTGGTGATGGGGGTCGCGCTGAGCCTGGACAACCTCACGGTGGGCTTCGCGCTGGGCACCTACCACGTGCCGCTGGCGCTGGCGGTGGTGGTGTTCGCGGGGGTCAGCGTCGGGCTGTCACTCATCGGGCTGGAACTCGGCAGGCGTCTCGGCAGCCGGAGTCAGCGGCGCGGCGAACTGTTCGGTGGGCTGATCCTGGTCGGCACCGGGGCCGCGCTCCTGACCCACGCGATCTGAGGTCAGCGGGTGCCGCGAGGGCCTTTCATCCCTGGTCAGGGCCGGGTAGCTTGAGTCAGTCTGGGGGGAGACACCGCCCCGGGGGGAGGAGATTTCCATGCACGTGCGGTGTGCGCTGAGCAGGGTGGTTGCAGGTTGCGGGGTCGCGGCTATAGCGCTGGTGTTCACACCAGTGGCGGCGTCGGCGCAGCAGACCGCGCCAGGCCGGGCGAAGGTGGCTTACGGTGACAGCCCGCCGGGGTTCTGGTTCGGCACCGACAGCACCCAGACACCCGTCCGCGGCCCAGCGCCGTACCGGCTGCCGGGCATCAGCGGAGAATACGGCGGCTACATCGGCATGGTGGGGAACTGGGCCGCCTGGCAGGGCTGCGGCGACAAGGTGATCTTCTCAGCCCTGAACAGCCAGCAGGCCAACAACAACTTCACCTGGCACCAGGCGGGGATCGGCACCGGGCTGTACTGGTTCATGGCCGGCCCAGGCCTCGACCCGCACTACAACGGCAGCACCTCCGAGGCCGCTGCCTGGGGCGCGGCGCAGGCAGCCCAGGCCATCGCCGACGCCGCGAAGGTCAAGACGAAGTACCCCGTGCTGTTCGCCGACGTGGAGCTGCCTGGCAATGCGCCCGGCATCAGCCCTGCCCCGGACAACGGCTGGAACTCGGTGTACACGTCGCCGTGCAGTGGCCGGACCTCCGCCTCGTTCATCGACCCCACGGTGGACCGGGCCGACCTCGACGCGTTCTTCAGTGACCTGACAGCCCACTCAACCTTCAAGCCCGGGGTCTACTCGGCCCCCTCGGTGTGGGCGTCCATATTCGGCACCGGTGCCCCGGCCACGCTGACCAATGTCGCGGAATGGACCTATACCGCCAACACCAGCAGCCTGTCGCCCGTCCCCTCTGGGTGGTGCCTGCGGCGGAGCACCACCTGTGCCCAGTTCTTCGGCGGGATCACCTCGGCCAGCCCGGAAGCGGTCATGTGGCAGTGGTCCGGCGGTGGCGGCACCTTCAACGGGATCGGCGACTTCGACCAGATCGACATGAACCGGATCCCGTAACACCTGGCCCGCCCTACCGCGGCGCTAGGGAGCGGATGGGTTAGGAAAAGACGATCGTCTTGTTCTGGTGGACCAGGATCCGGTCTTCCAGGTGCCAGCCCACGGCGCGGGCGAGCACCGCGCGCTCGACATGGCGGCCCATGCGGCGCAGGTCTTCCACGGAGCAGCGGTGGTCCACGCGGACGGTGTCCTGTTCGATGATCGGCCCGGCGTCCAGTTCCGCCGTGACGTAGTGCGCGGTCGCGCCGATCAGCTTCACGCCCCGCACCGCGGCCTGCTGGTAGGGGTCGGCGCCGGCAAAGGCCGGCAGGAAGCTGTGGTGGATGTTGATGACCGGCCCGGTGAACTCGGACAGGAAGCGCGGGGAGAGGATCTGCATGTAGCGCGCCAGCACCACCAGGTCGACAGCCCCACAGACCAGCTTGAGCTGGGCGGTCTCCGCTTCCTCCTTGGTCTGCGGCGTCACCGGCACGTAGTGGAAGGGCACCCCCCACCAGGCAGCGGCCTCGGCCGCCGCCTGGTGGTTGGAGATGACCATCCTGATATCGGCCCGCAGCTCTCCCCAGTGGGCGCGCCAGAGGAGTTCCTGCAGGACGTGGTCGGTCCGGGACACCATGATCGCCATGCGCTTGCGTTCGGCCGCCTTGGTCAGCCGCCAGCGCATGGCGGACCTGTCAGCAAACCCCGCGAACTCGGCCGCCAGTTCGTCCGCGCGTTTGGCCAGGCCCTCGAGGGTGAACTCCATCCGCAGGTAGAACGTGCCTCCGGCGGGGTCAGTGGAGTACGGGTCGGTGGAGAACTGCTGTGACTCCGTGATGTTCGCCCCCTGCTGGAACAGGAAGTTGGACACCGCGGCGACGATCCCCGGCCGGTCCGGGCACGCGATGACGAGGCGGCCGGTGTCGGCGTAGCGCTCATCCGCCTGGGCGGCGGCTTCGAGCAGTGCTGTGCCTGGCGCGGCTCGTCTCCGGTCGGGCTCCACATGTCCTCCTGGCGTGCGTAACCGGATTGCGTAACCGGGCCCACATGCGGCGGACGCCGGGTGAGCCATGAGAGTGCATGGTACGCAGCCCGAGGTCACACGGGCACATCCACGTGGGTTGCCTCTACCGGATCCAGCCGGGCCAGGCGGCTCGGCCACCACATCCAGCGGCCGACGTCGAGTGTGAGTGCGGTGACCAGCACCGACCTGAAGATGATCGTGTCGAGGACCACGCCCAGCGCCACCGTGACCCCGATCTCTGTCAGGACGACCAGCGGCAGGGTGCTCAGGGTGGCGAACGTCCCGGCGAGCACCAGGCCGGCCGAGGTGATCACCCCTCCGGTGGCCGCCAGTCCGGTGACCGCTGCCTTGCGGGTGCCGGAGTGTTTGGTCTCTTCCCGCACCCGGGTCATCAGGAAGATGTTGTAGTCGATGCCCAGCGCGACCAGGAACACGAACGAGAACAGCGGCATGACCGTGTCCTCACC
The DNA here is from genome assembly GCA_035946955.1 of Streptosporangiaceae bacterium. Taxonomy (GTDB): domain Bacteria; phylum Actinomycetota; class Actinomycetes; order Streptosporangiales; family Streptosporangiaceae; genus DASYYE01. Next base: position 12,066 of record DASYYE010000048.1, read on the forward strand.
CGCGAACCCGAGCCCGTACCTGAACACCAGCGCACTCAGCCCCAGCGCGGCCCGAAGGACAGCACCACCGTGCCGATGAGCAGCAGGGGCGCGACCACGGCCCGCAGCAGCAGCGCGAGGATGACCATCACCACGAACAGGACCAGCGGGATGGTCACGTTGCGGTCGCGGGTGGCGTAGTGCTCGACGTCCATCGCGACCGCGGTGCCGCCGCCTACGACGGCATTAGCCCCGGGTACGACGCCCACATTGGCCCGGACCCGCTGCACGGTCGTGTAAGCGGCCGGGCTGTCCGGCCTGGCGGACAGGGTGCCCTGCACCATGACCAGCCCGCGCTTGAGCACCGGCGGCGTGACCGCCTGGATCCCGGCGGTCCGGGTGAGCTGGCTGCGCAACTGCCCTGCCGCCGCGGCTTTGCCGATCACCACCACCGGCTCCCCGGCCCCGGCCGGGAAGTGGTGTGCCAGCACCTGCTCACCTGAGATCGAGGACGGCGTCCCCCGGTAGGACTGCGCAGAGGTCAGCAGGCCCACGTGGTAGCCGGCCAGGCCCAGGGCCGAGGCGGCCAGCACGAGCGAGGTCACGGCCCACACCGCGCGGGGCCGCTTGGCAATGGCGCGGCCCACCCGTGCCCACAGGCCCTGCGTGGTCGGCTCGGCCGAGCCGAACTGGGGCCGCAGCGGCCAGAACACCCACCGGCCGAGGGTCACCAGCAGCGCTGGCAGCAGCGTGACCGTGGCGAGCAGCCCGACCGCGATCCCGATGGCGGCGACCGGCCCCAGGCCGGAGATGTCAGCCGACTGGGCGACGAGCAGGCACAGCGTCCCGGCGACCACGGTGGCGGCGCTGGCGATGATGGCCGGGCCTGCCCGGTGCAATGCGATGGCCATCGCCTCGTGGCGGTCGGCGTGCCTGCGTAGTTCCTCCCGGTACCGGGCGACGAGCAGCAGCGCGTAGTCGGTGCTCGCTCCCAGCACCAGCACGACGAGGATGCCACCGCTCTGCCCGTTGACCGTCAGGCCGTGCTTGGTGAGCAGGTAGATGGCGGCCTGCGCGGCGGTGAGCGAGACCCCGGCGGTGCCGATCGGCAGCAGCCACAGCAGCGGGCTCCGGTACGTCAGCAGCAACAGCACGATGACCACGGCCAGGGTCGCGTACAGCAACGTCGAGTCGATGCCCTTGAACACCTTCAGCTGGTCGGCGGCGTTCGCGGCCGGCCCGGTCAGGTACACGTGGAGCCCGGGGTCGCCGTGCGACGCGACGGCCTGGAGGTGGCTGACAAAGGCCTGGATGTCGTTGCTGCCAGGGCTGGCACCCACGACCGTTTCGGTGGCCTGGTGGTCCCCGGCTGGGACCGGGCCCGCGACCCTGCCGTGGACCTGGGGCAGTGCGGCGAACGTGCGCGCGTCCGCCGCTGCCTTGCGGAGGTCGGCCGGGGTCAGCGCCGGCTGGCGCACGTAGACCACCACGGCCGGGTTGAGGTTCTTGCCGGTGAACTGGGCCTGGAGGTTCAGTTCACGCGTGGACTGGGCGCTCGCCGGCAGGTAGGCGGAGGGGTCGTTCTTTTCCGCGCCCAGGAGTTTCCCGGCGAGCGGCGCGGCCAGCGCAACGATGACGAGCCAGAACGCTATGACGATGTACTTGGTGCGCCGTCCCGCTGGCAGCGCCGCGATCCCGTGCGGCCGGCCCGCTGGGGCGGGCTGGCCAGGCGCTGCTGGGGGTTCCGGGGGTGGGGCCAGGGCCTTTCCTTGGACGGACACGCATTCCTCCCGTTGATGAGACCGGTCCAGGAGCCCCTGCCAGCCACCAAGCTCGCCCCGCAGGTCCCCGAACCCAAGACAGGTCGATGAATACGATGTATCTCGTTCCTGACAGCTGTCAAGCTATATCTTGATTCGCCGAGGGCTGGCGGCGGGGTCTGTGGGTGATGTGTGAGGATGCCGGGATGCGGACACTGCGCACACCCGATGAACGTTTCGCCCATCTGCCGGACTTTCCCTACGAGCCCCGATACGCCGACGTAGGCGGCCTGCGCATGGCCTACGTGGAAGCCGGCCCAGCCGACGGCGAGCCGGTCCTCCTGCTGCACGGCGAACCAAGCTGGTCGTTCCTGTACCGCACGGTGATGCGGGTACTCGCCGACGCCGGCCTCCGCGCGATCGCCGCCGACCTGGCCGGTTTCGGCCGCTCGGACAAACCCGCCGACCGCGGCGACCACTCCTACGCCCGCCACGTGGAATGGGTCCGGACCCTGGCCTTCGACCGCCTGGACCTAACGGGCCTGACGCTGGTGGGCCAGGACTGGGGTGGCCTGATCGGCCTCCGCATGGCAGCCGAACACCCGGGCCGCTTCGCCCGCCTGGTGGCGGCCAACACCGGCCTCCCCACCGGCGACCAGCAGCTCCCCGACATCTGGTGGCGCTTCCGCCGCGCAGTCGAGACAGCCGAACACCTCGACATAGCCCGTTTCGTCGAGGCCGGTTGCACCACCCCCCTGACCCCCGATGTCCTGGCCGCCTATGACGCCCCGTTCCCGGACGAGTCCTTCAAGGCCGGCCCCCGCGTCATGCCCACCCTGGTCCCAACCTCGCCGGACGACCCAGCGACCGAGGCCAACCGCGCTGCCTGGCAACGGCTTACCGAGTGGACCAAGCCGTTCCTCGTCGCCTTCAGTGACAAAGACCCGATCACCTCAGCGATGGCGCCGGTCCTCCAGCGTGTCGTGCCAGGCGCAGTTGGCCGCGAGCACCCGGTCATCGAGGGAGCAGGCCACTTCCTGCAAGAAGACGCAGGCCAGCGGCTAGGCGAGGTGATCGCTGAGTTCGTAGCCGGCAATCCCGTGGGCTGAGGTTGCCATCAGCGCTAATGCCTGATAGAGCGGCTGGTCAGTGGGGTGCTGTCGCCCAGAGGTAAAGGCGCTGGGTTTGCAGTTCACCCTCGTAGGGGTCTCTGGCATGGCGCTCGCGGATGGTGAGGCCGGCGGCTTTGGCCAGGGCGGTCAGTTCGTCCGGCGAGACCAGGGTTGCGCGGACGCTTACCTGGTGACCGAATGCGTCGTCCGCGCTGAGTTCGCCTTCGCCGCCATGCATCGACACCAGCAGGTGGCCGCCGGGGCGCAGGGAACGGCGGAACTCGGCAAAGGCCGCCGGGATGGCGTGCCTGGGCAGGTGGATGACTGAGTAGAAGGCGAGAATCCCGGTGAGTGAGTTGGCTCGCGTGGGCAGGTGGCACATGTCTGCGGACACAAAACCCAGATCCATCTGAGACTGCCGGGCAACACTGGCCGAGCGGGGGGAGAGGTCGAGACCGGCGACGCGGACACCGTGGTCGGCAAGGTAGCGGCTGATGTGGCCGGCCGCGCCGCAGCCGACGTCCAGGACCGGGCCATGGCCAGCGACCTCGGCCGCGTAGCGGTCCAGGAGGTCACGGTCAAAGGGCTTGTCCGCGAGTTCGCCGCCGAACTTCGCTGCGTAGGTCTCGGCCGCGACGTTGTAGGCATGGGCGATGTTGGGCCAGGGGGGTTCGCGGCGGAAGAAGGTGAAGCGGACGCGGGCGTAGCTGCGCTCGTCGTAGGGACGCAGGTGGCGGAGGTCGAGGCCGGTGCTCTCGTCGGGGTCGTGCTGGGCGACTACCACCGCGTCCTCGGCCAGCCATGTGGGGGTGTCGTCAAGGAGCCGGACGGTCTTGGGCCACAGTCCCTGCCACTGGGGAGGGCCTACGAAGACCAGGTCGAACCGGGTCGCTGGGTCGCGCAGGTACGTGAAGACATCTCGGCCTACCACCTCTGCCCGTGACGAGAGGTGGGTCACATCGAGGTTATGACGGATGTCAGCCAGAGCACGGGGGGCCTTCTCGACGAATGTGGCGTGGGCTGCGCCACGGCTGAGCGCCTCGATGCCGATGGCGCCGGTCCCGGCGAACAGGTCGAGGAAACGCGCTCCTGGGAGCAGCGGCCCCAAGATGTTGAACAGGCTTTCTTTTGCCCGGTCTGTGACCGGCCGGGTCGCCATGGTCCGTGGCGCCCGCAACGGCCTGCCCTTGGCTGTCCCCGCGATCACCCTCACGCGCTCAACCGTATGCGGGATCGGCTAGCGGGCGTCCCGGTGGCGCGGCAGCACATGTGGGTTGAGGATCCCTGCCGGGTCGAAGGCGGACCGGATGCGGGCGAACAGCTCACGTTCGGCGGCACTGCGCACGAGCGGGAGCCAGCGTGCCTTCAGCGTGCCGATGCCGTGCTCGGCGGAGATCGAGCCGCCGAGCGAGGCCACGAACTCGAACACCGCGTCCTCCTGGCGGCCGTCGTCGGGCCCGGCGCCGGGCACCACGTTCACGTGCAGGTTGCCGTCGGCGACATGCCCGTATGTGATCGTCCGCGCGCCGGGGTCCACGCCGGCGACCACTCCAGCGACTTCCTCGGCGAGCCGGACCCACTGCCGGGGAGGGGCGGACACGTCGAGCTTGAGCGGCACTCCCAGGAAACCCGCTGCCTCCGGCAGGCGTTCCCGGCAAGCCCACAGCCGGGCACGCTCGGCCGGTGAGGTACCCACCGCGGCCGGGGCGTCGCCCGCGAGTGCCGCGAGGTCTTCCGCGGCACCGGGCCCGGCCGCCTCCAGCAGGAGGTAGGCGGGGACCGCCTCGCGCAGTGGCGGGTTCACCCCGGCATGTTCGGTGAGGATGTCCAGGCCGTCGCGGGTGAAGAACTCGGCCGAGAGCAAGCTACGCGCCGTGGCCAGCGCTGCAGTGGCCAGGGCGTGGACCTCCCCGGGGCCGCCGAGCCCGACGACCGCGGTCACGGGGCCGACGGGCTTTGGTACGAGCTGGAGCCGGGCCGCGGTGACCACCGCCAGCGTGCCCTCCGAGCCGGCCAGCAGCGAAGGATAGTCGTAGCCGGTGCTGTCCTTGAGGAGCCCCGCCAGATGGGACACGACGGCCCCGTTGGAGAGGACCGCCTCGACGCCGCGTACCTGAGAACGCATCGGCCCGTACCGCAGCACCCGCAGGCCGCCCGCGTTCGTTGCGACCGCCCCGCCCACCGTGGCGCTGGCACCGCTGGCGGTGTGGACACCGAAGTCCAGGTCCGGGTGGGCGTCCGCGACCTGCTGGAGGGTCACACCGGCCCCGGCGGTGACCTGCCGCGCGTCGAGGTCCACGGGCCCGAGGGTGCTCAGCCGGACGAGGCTGAGCACCACCTCACCGTGCAGCGGCACCCCGCCGCCCACCATCCCGGTGTTGCCGCCCTGCGGGACCACCGGCACCCCTGCCTGATGGCACAGCGCGAGCACGTCCGCGACCTCACCGGTGTCGCGTGGCCGGACCACCGCGGGCGTGTACCCACGGAACCGGCCGGTCCAGTCGACCGTGTACCCCGCCGCCGCGTCGCCGGTGAGCACATGTGCCTCACCAACGACACGCGAGAAGTCCTTGAGTAGGGCACCGGGGAACTGCGGGCTGTCGGTCGTCACCAGGGCTCCGGATCTAGGGATGGCACGTTCCCGACACTAGTTAAGGTTCCGGCGGTGGTTCCAGCCATGCCCCGCAGGCTCGCACCGCGGCGGCGAAGGCCTCTGCCCGGTCGCGGTAGTCGCGGAACCGGCCGAAACTCGGGGCCGCGGGAGACAACAGCACCACACCGTCGGGCTGAGCCCAGCGGAACCCCTGTGCCACCGCTGCGTCCAGGTCCGGGCACGCGCGCACCTCGGTCTTGCCTGGCTGCTCCGCCTCGATCGCGGCCTGGATACGCGGTCCGCTGTCGGGGATTGCCAGCACCAGGGTCGGCGTATCCCTGGCCGCCAGGCCAGCGGCGAGCGGCGCGTAGTCGATGCCACGGTCGTGGCCACCCGCGATCAGAGCGACCCGGCGGTCCGGGAAGGCCTCCAGCGCAGCCAGTGTCGGCAGCACGTTGGTGGACAGGCTGTCGTCCACGAACGTCACTCCCGCCGCCTCACCGACCACGGTCAGCCTGCTCGGCAGCGGTGTGAACCCGGCCGCCGCGGCGGCCAGCGCGTCGGTGTCGGCCGCCTCGCCAACACCGATTGCCCGCAGGCACGCCTGGGCGATCAACGCATTGCGGCGGTTGTGGACGCCCGGCAGGTGCAGGGCGGCCATCCAGTCGGCCGTGGGGTCGTCCCCGGCCCGGACCCACTCGATGCGGGGGCCAAGGAGCCTGGCGCGTGCGCGCAGCTCCTCGCTGTCGCCATTGGCGACGGTGAGCCCCGCCCCTGGTTGGGAGCAGGCTGAGAGCTTGTCCTGGTAATAGGTCTCCACATCGCCGTGCCAGTCCAGGTGGTCCGGGTGCAGCGAGGTGACAGCAACGACGGGGGGCGAGTACGCCAGGTCCGTGGCCTGGTAGCTGGATGTCTCGATCACCCAGTAGTCGATGTCAGCGCCAGCCCGCTCGGGATCCCATGGCGGCGCGCCGATGTTCCCGCCGGCCATGCACCGGTACCCCCATTGCCGCAGCAGGTGCGCGGCAATGGCCGTGGTACTGCTCTTGCCCTTGGTACCGGTGACACACAGGACGCGGGACCGGTCGGCCTCGGCCATCCACAGGCCAAGGCCACCTACCACCGGGACGCCCCGCCTGCGCAGGTCAGCAACTTCCGGGCGGTAGCGGCTGATCCCCGGCGCCTTGACAACGACCTCGCAGGTGGCCAGGGCCGTGAGCCCGCCTGCCGCCGTGGCGAGCACTGGGGGTGTGGCGCTACCGGACGTGCCGGCGCCCAGGTCAGCGCCGGGGCGGTCGTCAACGAGCACCGGCTCTACGCCGAGCACCGCGAGCCGCGCCACATTCGCGCGACCCTCGACGCCGAGGCCCCAGACTCCGACGCGCCGCCCGCGCAGCTCAGACCAGGAGATCGTCGGCCGCATAGACATCAGGGATGTAGTGGTCGCCAACCGGGCGGAGCAGGCTCTCGATGGCCTCCGTGCCCGGAGTCTCGGGGAGTTCCGCGGCCAGGGCGTGCACCAGGGGAGTGCCTGCCCGGTCCGGACGCGCAGCGGCCAGCACGAGCGCCGCCCGGCACTCGCCGACGTCCCCTACGCACTCGAACGGCTTGCTGTCCCTGGACGTGCCCAGCAGGGCACGGAACCGGTCCGCCAGTGACGGGTCCGCCAGTGGCTCGGCACCGGCGAAGACCTGCCGCAGGTCAGCCGCGGGCATGAACGGGGCCAGGATCAGGTCGATGAAGCAGCACTTGTCGCACCGGCCGCACCAGTGGTCCAGGCGCAGCGCAGGGTTGATGTGGAAGGCGCGGTTGCAGCTGCGGAACGTGTCGTGGTACTGGACCAGCGCCGCGAACCGCCGTGCCACCCACAGCTCCGAGAACGGCCGCAGTGCGGAGAAGTAACCCACCGTCCCGCCGAGCGCTTCGGCGGCCACATGGGCGAAGCCTGTCTCGAAGGCCGCGCTCTTGGAGTACTGATGGTTGATGGGCCGGCCATCCACCACCACCGTGGCCGCTGACGCGGACCACTCGTTGGACATCACCACCGCGTCCCAGCCTTCCAGCACCGCCGCCATGACCGCGATGGCCGACAGGATCCCGGTCACAGGGACATGCCCGTTGAGGAAGCCAAGCTCTGCCGAGCGCAGGAGTTGCGGGTCGATCTCGCGTTCGGCGCGGACGACGGGAAGGCCGGTGACCTTGGCCGGCTGCTCGATCGCGGCGAACCGCGGCCCGGGCTGGCTCATCACGAACAGCGAGGCCTGCGCGCGGTCCCGCATCGTCTCCACCGTGACGATCGAGTCGATCCCCCCGCCGAACGGGATCAGGACGCGGCGGGTGGCGGGCGCGCCGCCCCCGAGCCCGGCCGGGTGGTGGCCGACACCGCCTGCGATGTGCAGGCCCGACAGGTCGAGACTGTTGCGGTAGGCGAACTCGCCCAGGCCGTCGAGGTAGAACGTGTACAGGAACTCGCGCTCGGTGGCGGTGACTGGCGTGGCGCCGAGGTCGACGACAGCCGGCGCCGCGGTCTTGTAGTAGGAGACCCCGGCCAGCAGGAACACGAGCCGCGCGGCGTCAACCACCAATGGCGAGTCCCAGCGCCCGTCGCGGCTGAACCTCACCTGCTCGGCGAACTGCCACGGCCCGAGCGAGTAACGGCACGTCAGCAGGCCCTGGCCGGGGTCGAGGCCGAAGCCCTCGTAGCGGAAGACCGGGTCGTCCGCGCGGTGGCCAGCGGGCTGGTCCGTGCTGTGCTGCGGCTGGCTCATGTCGCACTCCGGGGGAGGAGCCGGGCGACTGCGGCAAAGCGCCCGCAGGGCTGCTGCGCCCGGTGGCTGAAGAACAGGCCGTCACCTGGCCCGGTGGTGAACCCCGCTGGGTGGATGTTCTCCGGGGCCACGCCCGCCGCCGTCAGCACGGCCCGGTTGGCAGCCTCGATGTCGAACAGCCAGCTCCCTGGGCCGGACTCACGCAGCGCCGCCGCGGCCCGGTGCCCGAGCGCTCGCTCTGCTGCCTCCGCCACGTCCGGGCCGACCTGGTAGGTCTCCGCGGAGATGGCTGGGCCCAGCCCGGCCAGGACGTCGGCTGGCCGGGAGCCCAGCGCGCACATGGCACTCAGCGCCGCCTCGGCGACCCCAGCCAGCGTGCCCCGCCAGCCCGCGTGGGCACAGGCGAGCACATGCGCCTGCGGGTCGTACAGGACGATAGGCATACAGTCGGCCACCACCACCGCAAGCACCGTGCCAGGGTCGGCGGTGACCAGTGCGTCCGCGTCACCGATGGCGTCCGCAGGGTCCAGCGCCCCCCGGCTACGGTCCGCTCGCGTCACGACCTGGGCGTTACGGCCGTGCACCTGCCGGGCGAACACGAAGTCCGCAAGGTCAGCCTTGAGCGCGGTGGCAGCACGCCGCCGGTTCTCGGTGACGTTCGCCGGGTCGTCATTGACGTGGTAGCCGAGGTTGAGCGACGCGTACGGGCCCGTGGACACTCCGCCGTGGCGCGTGGTGACCATCACGTCCACAGGGAACGGGTCGAACGCTGGCCAGGCGAGCACTTCCAGGCCCGCACGCTCGCGGAGTCCCGCTGTGGCGGTGGGTAGCGCTGCCATCATCCGGATCTTAGTCGTGCCCTGCTAGTTCTCGTTCGCCTCCGGGGCGCTTTGAGGCGCTGTCTTCCCTCCTCGCTCCTGCGCTCGCTGCGCTCGCTTCTCGCTAGTCAGTCCAGACAGCGCCGCGCCCCTGCGGCTCGCTCGCTGCTAGTACTCGCTCAGGTCAGGGCGCGGCCATTGGCGGGCATTGATGGGCGCTGGAGATCGTTGACCATTCAACGTCCGATCGAGTGATCGTGCGAGAGCACGCAAGTGGACATGATTCACGACAAATTTTTCCTTCTTCATCCCATTCCCCCTGCGACCCAAACCGGCCAATCACTATCGTGACCACTGCTGGTATCCGTCCGTGCGCACTTGGGGACGCCGATGACAGGACATAGCCCGCTAGTCAATCGTCGGGACGAGCCCCGGCATGGTCAGAGAACCATGTCCTCATACGGCAGTATGCGTGGCTTCTACCTGCGCGTGTGCGTGCTCCCCGCCGCCGTTATGGCAGTGCTCGGCATAGCCATAGTCGCCTATTTGCAGATGAGCAGGCATTCGGCTGGTGCCACGCGCGCGGTGCTGGCCGTGGGGGCGGCTGCTGCGGTCCTCGTGCTGGTCGCAGCGGCCTACGGCGCCAAGGCCGCCACTCGGCGGACGCGGGAGCAGATCAGCGCACTCCGGTCAGTCAGCGGCCGGGGCCAGGAGAACCTGGAGCGGCTGACCGACCGGGTGCTGCGGGGCGAGCGTCCTGCGCCACGCTCACCGGAGCCGATGCGCAACGGGGAGAGCGACCCGTTCAACCTCGCCGTGCGCGACATGGAACGCGACCAGCACGCAGCGGAGCAGGCCGTCCTCCAGGTCGCGGCTGCTCAGGGCCCGGGTACCAGCGAGTCCGACCAGCGGGTGGAGGTCTTCGTCAACCTCGCTCGGCGGATGCAGTCGCTGGTCCACCGGGAGATCCAGATGCTCGACGACCTGGAGGCGCAGGTCGAGGACCCGGAACTCCTCAAGGGCCTGTTCACGGTGGACCACCTCGCCACCCGGCTGCGCAGGCAGTCGGAGAGCCTGGCGGTGCTCGGTGGTGCCCCCTCGCGCCGGCAGTGGAAGCGGCCGGTCACCATGCACGAGGTGATGCGCGCGGCCGTGGCCGAGGTTGAGCAGTACTCCCGGGTCAAGGTGGTGCCGCCGGTGGAGGGCTCTCTGCAGGGCGGTGCCGTGGCCGACATCATCCACCTGACCGCCGAGCTCATCGAGAACGCGACCAAGTTCTCGGCCCCGCACACCCAGGTGCTGCTGCGGGCCCAGGCTGTCACCTCCGGCCTCGCCGTCGAGGTGGAGGACCGTGGCCTGGGAATCCTTGCCGACGACCGGCAGCGGATGAACGCCCTGCTTGCCGACCCGGGCCGGATCAACATCAGCGAGCTGCTCCGCGACGGTCGCATCGGGCTGTTCGTCGTCGCGTCCCTGGCCCGCCGCCATGGCATCAAGGTCCAGGTCCAGAGCAACATCTACGGGGGGACACAAGCAGTCTTCGTGATCCCCAAGACACTGATGGAAGGGGGGCCGTGGGTGGCTGCCACCCCCGGCTACAGCGAGCAGGCCTACCCCGAGACCCTCCACGCGACGAGGCCGGACCACACCCCGGTGGCCGCCCCGCCCGTTACCGCCAGCTCGCCAGAGCCATCCCGTCGGCCGGAGCCATCTCGCACCCCCGAGCTGTCCCGCCCGCCGGAGCCGCCGCGCGCTCCCGATCTTTCCCGGACCCCGGAGTACTCCCGCACACCGGAACTTTCCCGTCCGCCGGAGCCACACCGCGCCCCGGAGCCATCCCGTCCACCGCTGCCGATCCGCTCGGCTGCCCACATCCCAGCGACCGAGGTCGGCTCCGGGATGGAGACGATGGCTTCGGCGCCGCCCGCCCCGGGAGGGTCGCTCCAGCGTCCGTCAGTCCCTGGCGAGCGTCCGCTCCTGCCAAAACGCCAGGCTCAGGCACATCTTGCGCCACAGTTGCGCGAGGGGCCCGGGTCGCGGCCAAACAGCCCATCCCCCGAACATGACCCCGGTTTGATGGCTGCCTTCCAGCAAGGGGTCAACCGCGCTGAGCATGAGGACCGCCCGGCCGAGACTCACAACACACCGTGAGTGACACCTTCGGCAAAGGAGAGGCCATTCATAAGGAGAGTCCGTCCACCATGGTGAGTGATGTGACCCGGGGCAGGGAACCAGACCTTAGCTGGCTGCTGCGCGGCCTGATTGAACGTGTCCCCCATGCCCGGCATGCGGTGCTGCTGTCCGCGGATGGGCTAACCACTGCATCCCACGGCCTGGGGGCCGATGGCGCCGACCACTTGTCCGCCATTGCCTCAGGGCTGTTCTCTATCGCGCGCAGCGCTGCTGCCAGGTTCGGTAGCAGTGAAGGCGTCCGGCAGGTCGTGGCAGAACTCGACGACACCCTGCTGTTCGTCTCTTCAGCCGGGTACGGGTCTGTGCTGTCCGTTGTCGCCGACCGTGACGCCGACGCCGGTGTGCTCGGTTATGAGATGTCCCAGCTGGTGAAGAGCGTCCGCCCGTTCCTGGCCACGCCGGCCCGGCACGAGGGGACGGTGCCGTACTCTCCTGACCCGGCTGGATAAGCATGACAGTCCCCCAGGAGGAGACATGGCTCGACGGTGACGACGGGCGGCTGGTCCGTCCCTATACAGTCACCAACGGGCGCACTAAGCCCGCCACGGCCCTGGACCTGATGTCCATGGTCATGGCGACCGGTCAGGTGCCCCGTGCCCACCTCGAACCTGACCATGTGCAGATCCTCGGCCTGTGCCGTCACCCCGCCACAGTCGCCGAGATCGCGGCCCGGCTGCGGCTGCCGGCCGCGGTCACCAAAGTTCTGCTCTCGGACCTCCTCGACTGCGGGGCAGTGGTCACCCGGTACCCGCAGACAGCCGACGAAACATCCGACCACTACCTTCTGGGAAAGGTGCTCGATGCCCTCCAGCGACGGCTCTGACCCGTTCCCGTCCACAGTCAAGCTGCTTGTGGCCGGCGGGTTCGGTGTCGGCAAGACGACCTTTGTCGGCTCGGTCAGCGAGATCGAGCCGTTGACCACCGAGGAGATCATCACCGCGGCCAGCATTGGCATTGACAACCTCGATGGCATCGGGAGCAAGAAGACCACTACCGTCGCCTTGGACTTCGGCCGGATCACCCTGGCCCGCAGCCTCGTGCTCTACCTGTTCGGCACGCCTGGCCAGAACCGCTTCTGGTTCATGTGGGACGAACTGTCCCGTGGCGCCAAGGGCGCCATCATCATGGCCGACACCCGACGGCTGGATGCCTGTTTCGACGCCGTGGACTTCTTCGAGAGCCGGGGGATCAATTTCGTCGTGGCGGTGAACGAGTTCGACGGGACGTTCCGCTACTCGGCCGACGAGGTGCGGGCCGCCCTCGAACTCAAGCCGCACATACCGATCACGGTGTGCGATGCCCGTGACACCCGTTCAGCAACAGCCGTCCTCGTCTGCCTGGTCCGGCATTTGGTCGCCAGCGCCATGACCCCTCAATCCGCATAGCCGCAGCTTCTGGACCTTGCCAGATACGGAGCCATCCATGATCTATGAACCCGCGAGCCAGCTATTCACCCCCGTGGACGAGGAGGCCCCACGGCGGGCGGTCCGACTGCGCGAGCTCGGCTTGGGGGAAGTGCCCGATCCGGAGTTCGACGAGTTCGCAAAGGCGCTGGCCACTGACTCTGGTGCGCGGTTCGCGATGGTCAACTTCATTGACGAGCACCGCCAGTTCTTCGCGGGGCTCTACCCCACGGACATGGGCATGCCCGCCCGGGACCCTGGCGTGCCGCAGCCGCCCGTCTCAGCGGACGACCCTGGCCGGGTCATGATGAAAGACCACGGCTGGTGCCCGCATGTGGTCGTCAGGCGGTTGCCGCTGGTGCTGGACGACGTCTGCGACTACCCCCGCTTCGCCGGCAACCCGGTCGTGGACGAGGTTGGGATCCGCACCTACCTGGGTGCCCCGCTGATCGACCGGACGGGTATGTCCCTTGGGACGATCTGCGTGATCGACCTCGAACCGCGGCCGTGGGGCCGGCCCGGCCTGGAATTCATCAAGGCTCGCGCAGCCCAGGTGGTGGACCTCATCCACCTCCGCGAGCGCCAGCGCTGGTAGCCGACCGGCCGAGCACGGACAGGGCCCGGCCGACGGCGGACAGCGTCCGGTCGGACTTCAGTGACTGCTCAGGGACACGGGCAGCGGCCAGGGATGTGATCTCGCGCACCTCGGCGTCGCGGATCTCGGCCGAGCCCTGCACTTCCATGGCGAGGCGCTGCGACCACTGCCCCTTAGCGGTGCCCAGTGCCACCTCGGCGAGCCGGAGCCGCTGGATGTCGGAGGTGCCAGCCGGGGCGAAGATGTGGTAGGCGTCGCGTAGATAGCGCTCGATCGACAAGTCGGTGGACAGGCCCGCGGCGCCGTGGACCTCCATGGCGTTACGCGCCGTGTCGAGCGCGTACTCCACATTGATCAGCTTGGCGTTCATCAGCTCCGCGTCGCAGGGCATGCCCTGGTCCAGCAGGTGGACCGCATGGTAGGCGGCGAGTTGCGCGGTCATCATCCGGGACTGCATCTGGCCCAGCTTCAGCTTGATCGATGGGAGCTCGGCCAGCGGCCTGCCGTAGCGGATCCGCTTGGCAGCGAACGACGTGGTCTCCTCCAGCAGCGCGCGGTGGATGCCCAGCGAGACCGCGGTCAGGTTGGGGCGGCCGTACAGGACACTCGAGCTGTAGGCGACCGCGAGGCCGTCACCCTCCGCACCAAGCCGGTTCGTGGCGGGCACACGGCAGTTGTCGAAGACGAGCTCACCGAAGCTGAAGCCGTGCAGGCCCATGGAGGGACGGTGCGGGGCCAGCGTCAGCCCGGGCCGGTCCGACTCCACCAGGAACGCGGTGAGCCCCTTGCTGCCCGGTGCGGTCCGCACCACCACCCCATGCAGGTCACCGACGTGGCTGTTGCCGATGTGGATCTTTCGGCCGTTGAGGATGTAATCGTCCCCGTCACGCACCGCGCTCGCTGTCATGCCCAGGACGTAACCGCCGGACCCGGGCTCGGTCACTGCAATCGTGGGCAGGCAGTCACCGGACGCTATGGCTGGCAGCCAGGCATTCTTCTGCACCTCGTTGCCGAAATGCAGGATCTTGGCCACTCCGAGCTGCGAGGCCTGCACCATGGCCCCCATCGCCCCGCTGACCCGTGACAGCTCCTCGATGATAATGGTCTTCGCGAGGTGTCCCAGGCCCATCCCGCCATACCGGCGGCTGATGGTGACCCCGATCCAGCCCTGTTTTGCGATCAGTCTTGACAACGCGTGCTGAACCTGCTTGGAAGCCTCCATTTCCTGGATCCTGGGCCGGATTTCGCGATCCGCGAAGGCTCTGGCCTCCTCTCGGAGGCGTTCATGACGCTCAGTAGTGAAATACGAAGTCAAGATGGCCTCCCGGCGACTCTGCGTCAGACTCTGCTGAGCGCGGGCTGTGCTCCCGCCCTATTGTTCGCCAGGCCCACACCGACCATCGTGAATGGTCGATAGCCAGGAGTAAAGGTGTGCAAGCGGACTGTCACTGATGGGATAGGAGTTACTACCGCGGAAAATTACGTGTCTGAACTGGGCACGTGGCAGCCGGTACGTGTGGTAAGAGCAACGGTTTGCACAGGTCACCTGGTACAGCGGGTAGGTTTGTGTCGCTTCGCTGGAGTGTGCGCTGCGACCGACACGACGGAGACCCGATGAGCATCGTGGGCACGCGGGTGGTGCGGACCGAGGATCCCCGGCTGCTGACCGCGGGTGGCATGTACGTGGACGACCTGCGCGCGCCCGAACTCGCCGGGGCGGCGTATGTGACCTTCGTGCGCAGCCCATTGGCCCACGCGCAGATCACCGGCATCGACGTCTCGGCCGCGCTCGGCCAGCCCGGTGTCGTGGCCGTCTTCACCGCCGCCGAACTCGCCCCGCCCGTACCTCGGCCGGACAGACCCGTGCAGGAGCCGCTGCTCGCGGCCGACCGGGTCCGCTATGCCGGGGAGCCGGTGGCCATCGTCCTGACCGAGGAGCGTTACCAGGGTGAGGATGCCGCCGAGTTGGTGAGCGTCGACTACGACCCACTGCCCCCGGTGGTGGGCACCGAAGCGGCAGTGGCCGGGCAGGTGCTGCTCTTCCCGGACGCTGGCAGCAACGTCGCCCACACCGGAGAGGCTGGCAACTGCGACGAGGCGAGCTTCCAGGGATGCGACGTCGTCGTCGAGCGGACGGTCCTCAACCAGCGGCTCGCGCCCGTGCCGCTGGAGGTGCGCTCCGCCGCGGCGTGCTGGTGGGACGGCAGGCTGACGGCCTGGCTGAGCACCCAGAGCGCCCAGATCGCCCGCGAGGCCATCGTCCGCAAGCTGGGCCTGCAGCCCAGTGAGGTCAGGGTCATCACGCCCGATGTCGGCGGCGGTTTCGGCGCCAAGATATCCGCGGACCGCGAGGCGGTCTGCGTGGCGTGGGCCGCGTGGCGGACGCGGCGTCCGGTCCGGTGGGTGGAGTCACGCAGCGAGAACCTCGTGGGCATGGTCCATGGCCGGGCCCAGCGGCATGTGTACCGGATCGGCGGGACACGGGACGGCCACATCCGTGCCTACCACCTGGACATCACCCAGGACTGTGGTGCCTACCCGCGTTACGGGCCAGCCATGCCCGGCATCACCGCGACGATGACCGGCGGCGTCTATGACATCCCGCACGTAGGCGCGACGTACCGGTCCGTGTTCACCAGCACGACCCCGGTCTCCGCGTACCGGGGGGCCGGCCGCCCCGAGGCGACCGCCGCGATCGAGCGGGCCATCGACGACTTCGCCGCGGAGATCGGGATGGATCCGGCGGAGGTGCGGCGGCGCAACTTCGTGCCACCCGAGAAGTTCCCCTACGAGACCCCGTGCGGTGTCTGCTACGACACCGGCGACTACCTGACCGCCCTGGAGAAGGTGCTGGCGGCCGCCGGTTACCCGGAATTGCGTGCCGATCAGGCGCGCCGCCGGGAGCGAGGCGATGTGGTACAGCTCGGTATCGGGCTGGCGTCCTACGTGGAGATCACCGCCGCGGACGGCGAGGATGGGGAGACCGCCCGGCTGGTCGTTGACGACACGGGCGCGGCCACCGTCTACACCGGCAGTTCCCCGCACGGTCAGGGACACCACACCGCGTGGGCGATGCTGGTGCAAGACGAGATGGGCATCCCGATGGACCGGGTCAGGGTGGTCCACGGTGACACCGATGTGGTCCCGGACGGAGTGGGTACCTTCGGGTCACGGTCGCTGCAACTCGGCGGAGCAGCTGTCTGCCAGGCAGCAGCCGAGGTCAGGGAGAAGGCGCGGCGGCTGGCCGCCGACATGATCGAAGCCAGCGAAGCCGACCTCGAACTGGACACCGCCCGGGGCGCCTGGCAGGTGCGCGGCGACCCAGCGAGCGGGCTGAGCTGGGCCGAGGTGGCGCGTCGCGTCGGCGGCGAGGGCTTGTCGGCAGACGTGCGCTTCACCACCAGCCAGGCCACGTTCCCCTTCGGCGCTCACGTCGCCGTCGTGGAGGTCGACACCGAGACCGGCAAGGTACGGCTGGTGCGCCACGTGAGTGTGGACGACGCGGGCAGGATCATCAACCCGGTACTCGCGGAGGGGCAGCGCCACGGCGGTATCGCCCAGGGCGTGGCGCAGGCACTGCTGGAAGAGGTGCGTTACGACGCCGACGGCAACCCGCAGACCGCCACGCTGGCCGACTACGCTGCCATCACCGCCGCCGAACTGCCCTCGTTCGAACTCCTCAGCATGGAGACCCCGACGACTGTCAACCCACTGGGGGCCAAGGGCATCGGGGAGGCCGGCACGATCGGGGCGGGACCCGCGGTGTGCAACGCCGTCATCGACGCCGTCTCCCACCTCGGTATCCGCCACATTGACATGCCCGCCACCCCACAGCATGTGTGGGCCGCGATCAGCGAACGGAGTGGCCGCAGGTGAGAGTCGCGGTAATGGTGAACGGCGCCGAGGTCGCGGCCGAGGTGGAAGACCGCATTCTGCTGGTGCACTTCCTGCGGGACGTGGCGGACCTGACCGCCACGAACATCGGCTGCGACACGAGTTCCTGCGGTGCCTGCACGGTCCTGCTGGACGGCGCTTCGGTGAAGTCCTGCACCGTGCTCGCTGCCCAGGCCGACGGCTGTGAGGTCACCACCTGTGAAGGGCTGGCCGGTGAGGACGGGGAGATGCACCCCGTCCAGCGGGCCTTCCATGCCGAGCACGGGCTGCAGTGCGGGTTCTGCACCCCCGGCATGGTCATGGCGGCGGTGTCGCTGCTGGCCGAGAACCCCCGGCCCACCGAGGAGCAGGTGAGGCTGGCGCTGGAGGGCAATCTGTGCCGGTGCACCGGCTACCACAACATCGTGCGGGCCGTGCTCGCCGCGGCCAATGGGGCGGGGGCGGGTCCTGAGCAGGCAGGTGCCGATGGTGAGCAAGCCGCGGCTGGTGGCCACAGGGGGGTCCGGTGATCCCGGCCCCCTTCACCTACCAGCGGGCCAGCAGCCTCGAGGAGGCCCTGAGCCTGGCGGCGGACGCTGGCGAGGACGGCAAGTTCCTCGCTGGCGGGCACTCTCTGCTCCCCCTGATGAAGCTGCGGCTGGCCCTGCCGGAGGTCTTGATCGACATCGGCCGCCTGCCCGGACTCTGTTATGTCCGTGACGACGGCGGGCAGGTCGCGGTCGGCGGGCTGACCCGCCACCACGAACTGGCCTCTTCCCCGCTGCTCGCACGTGAGTTGCCGCTGCTTGCCCATGCCGCCGGGATGGTGGGTGACCCGCAGGTCCGGCACCGGGGCACGATCGGCGGGTCGCTGGCCCACGGCGACCCCGCGTCCGACCTGCCTGCCGTGCTGGTGGCCCTGGCGGCGACTCTGATCCTGCAAGGGCCGGACGGCACCCGGGAGGTCGCGGTGGAGGACTTCTTCCGTGGGCTGTTCGAGACGGCGCTGGAGCCCGGTGAACTGCTCACCGAGGTCCGGATCCCCAAGCCGGCACGGGCCGGCTGGTCGTTCCAGAAGTTCACCCAACGTGCCATCGACTGGGCCATTGTCGGCGTGGCCGCACAGGGAGACCGGGTGGCACTGGTCAACATGGGCATGACCCCGCTGCGTGCGGCGGCCGTCGAGGAGGCGCTCGCTGCCGGTGCGGCGCCAGCGGAGGCCGCTGAGCACGCCGCCGAGGGCACACAGCCGGTCTCTGACACCACCGCCAGCGCCACCTTCCGCAAGCACCTGGCCCGAGTCCTAACCCGCCGCGCCCTAGAAGAAGCCCAAGCGCGCCCCTGATATCCATGATCGCGGTGGTTTTAACTGCACATAGCAGTTAAAACCACCGCGATCCTCATGATCACTGGGCACCCCCGCGAGCCGAAGGCCTTCGGGCGCCCGGACGCGAGCGAGGACTAGCACGAGTGAGCCGCAGGGGGCGCGGTGCCGTCTGGACTGAGGAGCGGGGAGCGAGCGCAGCGAGCGCAGGAGCGACGAGGGAAGGCGGCACCCAAAAGCGCCCCGGAGGCGAGCGAGGACCAACACTGTGATTTAGGTCACAGTTGACAGCTGGCTGATGGTGGGGTCGTGGTGGTTCATTACCAGATGCCAGTCATATCCGTGCTGATCAAGGGCTAGTCATTGAGGTGTTTTGCCGGAATTTCGCATGATTGGGGGAAGGCCGGGCAAGCTACCCATGGGAACTAGGGCGGGAGTTCGGGTCGTCGACCAACGGGTAGGACATGGTGTCCGCCGGGAGGTCGTGAGGATGGCGCAGCAGACCAAAGGCGTGCGGCCTGAAGCGGAAGAGGCCGAAGGCTGTCGCGTGGGAGGGGCCACATCGACGTGAGTACGAATGGGGCCGAGCGGCAGGCCGTTGCCGCGATCGTGCCCGCGCACGTCAGCGCGGGGAGCAGTGAAGCCGAAGCCGGTACCGCGCTAACGGCGGCTGGCGGCACCCAGGCCAGTGTCGCGGGTGCGGCCGCTGGCAGAGCCGAAGCCGGTCTCGCGCGTGCGGTGGCCAGCGACACCGAGGCCGGAGCATCGCCCGTGGCGGCCGGACCTGACAACAGCCCACGGCCCGGGCTGGTCGCCGCTGCCCTGGAGCGGTGGGTGGCTGCCCTCACTGACCTGGGTGGACGCAACACACTGCTCTACTACAAGGACCGTCGCGCCGGAACCCTCGACCTGTCCCAGGCCGACCCGGATGCGCTGCACCGCTTCCTTGCCCGCGGCTCGACCAGGCTGACCAAGCTCTTCAGCGACGCCGACGTCAGGGCCGATGCCATCAGGCGGACACAGGCCATCTACCGCAAGGCCCGGGAGCTGGCCGAGGAACGTGGCCTGGCCGCCAGCTACGTGGCAATCGGCATGGCCTGCTGGGACGAGCTGTTCCTGTACCCGGCAGCGCCCATCCTGCTGCGCCCGCTGACGATCACCCCTACCCGTGCCCGCCACGATGACTTCGACCTCACCCTGGACGAGACGTCAGAGGTGAACCCCGTCCTGCTGCACAAGCTCAGCACCTTGTACGGGGCCGACACCCGCAACCTGGCTGAGGAGACGGACCCGGCCCAAGTGTTCAGCCTGCTGCGGGAGGTCGCGGCCGAGGCGGAACTGCCCGGCTTCACCATTGCCGAGCGGTGTGTCATCGGCACCTTCAGCTACGCGAAACTGCCCATGGTCAGGGACTTGCAGAGCGCCGGTGACCTACTCGAGGAAAGCACTGTCGTGGCGGCGATCGCGGGTGACCCGGAGGCCCAGGCCGCCATCGCGGAGGACGGTGGCCCACTGCCCGCACTGGACTCCATTCCGCCGGAAGACGACTTCTGCGTGCTGGACGCCGACTCCTCCCAGCGCACCGCCATCGCCGCGGTCGTGAGCGGGCAGAACCTGGTGATCCACGGCCCGCCGGGCACAGGCAAGAGCCAGACCATCGCCAACCTCATCGCCAGCCTGGTGGCCCACGGCCGCAAGGTGCTCTTCGTGGCCGAGAAGCGGGCGGCGATCGATGCCGTACTGACCCGGCTGAACGCCGCCGGGCTCAATGACGTGGTGCTCGACATCCACGACGGGACACGGGACCGGCACCGCATCGCCCAGGACCTCGGCGCGGCGCTGGAGGGTGCCCAGCACACCCACGAGGT